>JBBQVP010000375.1:0-1516 GCA_038211455.1 Burkholderiales bacterium | reverse complement strand
ATGCAGGCGGGCGGCTTCGGATGGATGGAGAGCGTCGCGCCGGGGGCCGAGGTCGTCAAGCTGCTCGCGCCCTGGAAGGGAAAGTAATTCGTAAGGATTATTTTATCGAAATCAAGCACTGAAGCCGCTTCCAGGGCGGTTTGTGTATCGATGCTGATACACAAACGCTCGGGAGAGCCGGGCTCAGTCAGTACAGCGGTATACCGCCAGGCTGCCGAAAAGGTTGGGCAGCAGGTTCACGTGGCGGCCCTCGTGCAGCACCACGCGCTCGAGGATCCGGATGCCGAGCTTGCGCGCGAGGTCCTCGAAATCGCGCAGCGTGCACAGGTGCACGTTGGGCGTGTCGTACCACGCGTAGGGCAGGTTGTCCGACACCGGCATGCGCCCGGCGAGCACCTGCAGGCGCCCCGCCCAGTGGCCGAAGTTCGGGAACGACACGATCGCTTCGCGGCCGACGCGAAGCATCTCGCGCATGATGTCCTCGGTATGGCGCACGGCCTGCAGGGTTTGCGAGAGGATCACGCAGTCGAAGGAGTTGTCGCCGAAGGTCGACAGCCCACTCTCCAGGTTCATCTGCAGCACGTTGACGTCGTTCTGCACGCAGGCCACGACCTTCGCGTCGTCGATCTCGATGCCGTAGCCGTGCGCGCGGCGCTGCTCCCACAGGTAACGCAGCAGCGTGCCGTCGCCGCAGCCGAGGTCCAGGATGCGCGCGTCCGGCGCGACCCAGGCGGCGATCGCCGCGAGGTCCGGGCGGCGGGCGAGCAGCGCGCGATCCGCGTCCGTCACAGGTCGATGTTCCCGAAGTAGGCCCGCACCGCGCCCATGTAGCGCGCGTCGTCCATCAGGAAGGCGTCGTGCCCGTGCGGGGCGTCGATCTCGAGATACGACAGCACGCGGCGGTTGTCGAGCAGCGCGCGCACGATCTCGCGCGAACGCTCGGGGGAAAACCGCCAGTCCGAGGTGAACGAGACGATCAGGAACGCTGCCTTGGCGCGCGCCATCGCGGCGGAGAGTTTGCCGCCGAAAGCCGCGGCGGGGTCGAAGTAATCGAGTGCCTTGGTGATGCGCAAGTAGGTGTTGGCATCGAAATACGTCGAGAACTTGTCGCCCTGGTAACGCAGGTAGGACTCGATCTCGAAATCGACATCGAAGTTGAAGCCAAGCGCGCCGCTTCGCAATGTCCGGCCGAACTTCTCCATCATCGCATCGTCCGACAGGTAGGTGATGTGGCCGAGCATGCGCGCGAGGCGCAGGCCCGTGCGCGGCACCACGCCGTGCTCGTAGTAATGGCCGCCGTGAAAGTCCGGGTCGGTGGTGATGGCCTGGCGCGCGACCTCGTTGAACGCGATATTCTGTGCCGAGAGTTTGGGCGCGGCGGCGATCACGATCGAGTGCCGGATGCGCTCGGGAAACGAAAGGGTCCACTGCAGTGCCTGCATCGCCCCGAGGCTGCCGCCCATCACGGCAGCAAAGCTCTGGATTCCCAGCCGGTCGGCGAGCAGGGCCTGCGCCT
>JBBQVP010000374.1:0-1553 GCA_038211455.1 Burkholderiales bacterium | reverse complement strand
AGCTGGGTACGCGTCAGCCCGGCGCGCAGCGCGAACGGCACATGCTGCTCGGCTTCATAGGGCGCCCGGTTGAGATGTGCGACCTCCATGATCACGAGCTCGCGCAGCCCGGCATCGAGCACGAGGCGCTGCCGCACCTGGGTGAAGTAGCCGAGCCAGCCCTCGGCCAGCGGCGGGCTGTGCAGCAGCATCCGGTAGAGATGCAGAACCTCGCCGCGCTCGGCGACGATGCGATCGACCAGCGGGCGCAGTTCCGGGCGTTTCGGGTCGGCGTAGGGGAGGTGGGCCATGCTGCATTGTCGATCGACTCGGCGTTCGGCAGGAATTCCAAGCTTTCCCTTGGCGCGCTGCGCTCGATCGACCGTTTCGTGGCCGCACCAGGGAGGAACGCCCTCCGTGGCGAGGCGGTTCCGCTTCGTGCGGGGACTATCGCGGCTCAGCCGAGCGTGCGGGCGCGATCCCAGCCAGCCCACCACGCCGCAGCCTGGACGCACAGCAGTACCGCGCGCTTGCCGCGGACGCGGGCCACGACGGTGGTGAGTGCGAACGGGTTGTGGTGCCTGAGGATGCCGCGGTCGTGGGCATCGGCTCCGTGCAAGGCTGCGCTGACGAGTTCGAGTTTGTCGATGGTGATCATGGATCAGGGCCTTGGCAGGATGTTCGATTCCATGATTGCAAGTTACGCCAGGCAACGAAGGGCGCGTGCAAGAGATTCGCGGCTTCGGCTGTAGGATCGTGCGCCCTCGGGATTTCACCGAATGACGCAAGCGGGGTGCCTGCTGCCTCTGTTTTTCGCGCTCCCCGGGGCCCCTCCGAACCTGAAAGAAGCTGTCGTGATCAAGCTCTATTACCACCCCTCTCCGAATCCGGCCAAGGTCGCCCTTTTCCTGGAAGAGGCCGGACTCGCCTACGAGGTCGTGCCGGTCGACACCCGCAAGGGTGAGCAGCATGACCCGGCCTTCCGGGCGATCAATCCGAACGCCAAAACGCCCGCACTCGTCGACGGTGCGGCGGTCGTCTTCGACAGCAATGCCATCCTGCTCTACCTCGGCGAGAAGACAGGGCGGTTCATGCCTGGCAACACGCCGCAAGCCCGCGCGGAGATGTATTCCTGGCTGATGTTCGTGGCGACCGGCATCGGCCCCTACTCGGGCCAGGCGGTGCACTTCAAGCACTTCGCGCCCGAGCCGAAGGCCTATGCGGTGAACCGCTACGACTTCGAGGCCTGGCGCCACTGGACGCTGCTCGACGAACGGCTGGCGACACGCCCATTCATGCTCGGCGACGAATACACCTTGGTCGACATGGCGGTGTGGGGATGGGCGCGCGCCATCCCGTTCGCGCTCGGTGCCGACGCCTGGGAGCGGCTGCCGAACGTCAAGCGCCTGCTCGACGAGATCAATGCGCGCCCGGCGGCGCAGCGCGCCGAGGCGCTGAAGACGCGCCACACGTTCAAGGCCGAGATGGACGACGACGCGCGGCGCGCGATGTTTCCGCAGAACGAGAGGCTGGGGGCGGGATCCGGCGAATCCTGAAGGGGTAAGCGCTGCGCT
>JBBQVP010000373.1:0-1739 GCA_038211455.1 Burkholderiales bacterium | reverse complement strand
CGGGCGATCGAACTGCTGCGCGTGCCGCTCGCGATCCTGATCTTCTACGTGTACCCGCTCCTGTCGGGGGCCTTCAGCGCGCTGGCAGGACTGGAGCGATTCAACCGGCGCACGCTGGTCTTCGGACTTGTGTCGTTTGCGGGCCTGGCGCTCGCGACCGGGGCGGCGCCCGAGAACCTCAACTTGGCGGGGGTCGGCTACGCGCTGCTCGCCGCGGTGATGATTGCCGCGGTCCTCGTGGTGTCGACCCGATACCTCTCGCATGTCGAGGCGAAAGGGCGGACGTTCTGGATGATGACCAGCACCTCGGCGATGCTCATCTGCGCGATGCTCGCTGGGGACGCAGTCGTCTGGCCGCGCAGCCCGACCGGGTGGTGGGCGATCGTCGCCGTGTGCCTTCTCTACGCGGTCGGCCTGGTTTCGCTGTTCACCTCGGCCTCGCGCATCGGCCCGCTGCGCACCTCGCTGGTCATGAACATCGAGCCCATCATCGCGATCGGGGCCAGCTGGCTGGTCCTCGGCCAGGGCCTCGCGCCGGCGCAACTGTTCGGCGCCGCGCTGGTCCTCGCCGGTGTGATCGGCGCGCAGATGGGCAAACGCCCTGCTACACCCCCCGCAGCACAAGAAGGGAAGGGGTAACGGGGGAACCGCAGGTTCCCCTGTTCCGAGCGTTAGAAACCGATCCGCTGGCGCTTGACGTTGCGGTTGTCCCGCACGTCGTCGGGTGAAATTTCTGCGCGGCCGGCTAGCTTGGCATTGCCGAATCCGGCCTGGATCACCCTGCGCATTTCGCGCGGCCCGTAGCCGGACAGCTTTTCGAGCAGGCTGTCGGAGGGCGCTTCCGGGAATGCCTTTCCCCAGTCGTGCCCGTTGCGGATTTCGCGGTAGATGGAGCGCGCAATCCGCATCGCGCCGGCGGCGTCGGGCGGTTCGATCTCGTAGACGTTCATGCGGTTGAGGATCGGGTCCGGGATGCGCGATGCGTCGTTGGCGGTGGCGAACCAGACCGCGCCGGAGGCGTCGATCGGGACTTCGACGAATTCGTCAACGAAGCGGGTGGCGGTGCCGCCCTCGAGCAGCTCGTACAGCGCGCCGAGCGGGTCGTACTGCCCGTCTCCCGAGGCCTTGTCGATTTCGTCGATGACCATCACCGGGTTGGCGTAGTCGCCGTTGACGAAGGTATCGAACACCTTGCCCGGCTTCGCATTCTTCCATTGTGAAGAGGCGCCCGAGAGCACCCAGCCTGCCGTGAGCGAACTCATCGGCACGAAGCCGAAGCCGGTGCCCATGAGCGCCGCGATGCGCCGCGCGAAGTGCGTCTTGCCGATGCCCGGGTCGCCGAGCAGCAGCATCGGCGGCAGCTCGATCGAGTCGCTCGAATCGATGCACAGCGCGAGCTGCTTGCGGATGTCCTCGAGGACTTCGGAAAAATTCGGCAGGTCCTCGAACAACTCGTCCATCACCGGCATGGCCGAGGGTTTGACCGTGAAGCGCTGGCCGCCGAGCTTGAGCATCTTCTCGTACAGGGCCCGCAGGCTCTCGTTGGCGCTGGCAGGAAGTTCGTGCAGCGCCCGGTCGACGTTCGAGACGTGGTAGACGTCCCGGAATCCGGCGATGGGCAGCACCGAAGATTGATCCGACGGGCTGGTGGCGGGACTAGCGACGGTTGCCGACATGTTGTTTTCTCCTTCGTGCTTATGCGACGGGAACAACGCGCTGTGCAAAACGTAGCACGGCAC
>JBBQVP010000372.1:0-1761 GCA_038211455.1 Burkholderiales bacterium | reverse complement strand
CGAGGCCAAGGGCCTGCTGCGCCCGTGGACCACGTGGAAGCCGATCGAGATGGCGACGATGTCGTACGGCCACGGGATCGCGGTTTCCCTTCTGCAAGTGGCGCGCGCCTACACGATCTTCACCAACGACGGCCAGCTGCTGCCGCTGTCGCTGCAACGCCGTGACGCGCAACCGATCGGCAAGCAGCTGATCACGCGCGAGACGGTGGGTGAGCTCAACAAGATGATGGAAAGCGCGACACTGCCCGGCGGCACCGCACCGCTCGCGCAGGTGCCCGGCTACCGGGTGGCCGACAAGACCGGTACTGCATACAAGGCGGAGAACGGCGGCTACAACCAGAGCAAATACGTTTCATCCTTCGTCGGCTTCGGTCCCGTGAGCAACCCGCGCTTCATCGTTGCGGTGATGTTGGACGAGCCTTCCGCCGGCAAGCACTTCGGCGGCGCGGTGAGTGCACCGGTGTTTTCGTTGGTGATGGGCAACGCGCTGCGCATCATGGGTGTCGCGCCCGATGCGCCGGGCACGCTCAACGTGCAGGCGCAACGCGCAAGGAGCGAGGGATGATCGCCTCCGCCGGTTTCACGCGCAGCGATGGCGCGCGATTGCTCGACCGACTCGCGCAACTGGGCGTGCCGCTCGCCGACCTCACCGCCGATTCGCGCGCGGTGAAGATGGGCTCCATCTTCGTGGCCTACCCCGGCACCGTGCAGGACGGGCGCGCGTTCATCGCGGACGCGATCACGCGTGGCGCGGCCGCGGTGATCTGGGAACACACCAACTTCAAGTGGGACGAGCGCCGGGAAATCCCCAACCTCGGCGTCGACAACCTGCGCGGGCGCATCTCGGAAATCGCCGGCGCCGTTTATGGCGATCCCTCGGAAACGCTCTGGATGGCCGGCGTCACCGGCACCAACGGCAAGACCACGGTCTCGCAGTGGATCGCGGCCGCCTCCGATGCGCTTGGCCGTCGCTCCGCCGCCATCGGCACGCTTGGCAACGGCATGGTGGGCGAGCGTGTCGAGGGCAAGAACACGACGCCCGATCCCATCGTCCTGCAGCGCCTGCTGGCCGAGTACCTGCGCCGCGGGGCGCGCAACGTGGCGATGGAAGTCTCCAGCCATGGCCTCGACCAGGGCCGTGTCGCCGGCATCAAGTACAACTGCGCCGTGTTCACCAACCTCACGCGCGACCACCTCGATTACCACGGCACGATGCAAGCCTATGCCGAGGCGAAGTACCGCCTCTTCGGCATGCGCGGCATCACGCACGCGGTGATCAACGTCGATGACGCGACCGGTGGTGAGTTCTCCCGCAAGCTGCACGGCAGCGGCATCCAGGTGATCAACTACAGCACCAACCCGGGCGAGGTGCGCGGGCCGATCCTGCGCGCCTCCGAAGTGCGGCTGTCCGAGGCGGGTGTGCACTTCCGTGTTGATGGCGATTTCGGAGCGGCCGATGTTGATGCCGGCGTGCTCGGCGCCTTCAATGTCTCGAATCTCCTCGCAGTGCTGGGCGCGTTGATCGCGCAGGGCATTGCGTTCGACGACGCGGTCGGCGCGCTGCGTGGCCTGCAACCGGTTCCCGGCCGCCTCGAGCGCGTCGGTGGCGGGCGCACGCCCCTGGTGGTGGTCGACTACGCGCATACGCCGGACGCGCTCGAGAAAGCGCTCACCGCGCTCAAGCCGACGGTGGCCGCGGGCCACAAGCTGGTCTGCGTCTTCGGTTGCGGCGGCGATCGCGATCCGGGCAAGCGCCCGATG
>JBBQVP010000371.1:0-1785 GCA_038211455.1 Burkholderiales bacterium | reverse complement strand
CAGAAGGCGCCCCGCTCGATCGCCAGCGCCTTGTCGGGGCGCCACGTCGGTAGCACCTGCACGTCGAATTTTTCGCGCGCCAGCCGCAGGTGGTGCTCCAGCGTGTCGGTGGGGTCGTCGGTGGTGCAGACCACCTTGACTCGGCTGCGCACCATCAGCCCGCGGGCCGAGCAGGCGGGCGTGGCGAGTTGCGGGTTGACCGCATCCCAGATACGAGGGGCGGTCTTGGGGCCGAGCAGTTCGGTGACCCCAAAGTAACGGGCCAGTTCGAGATGCGACCAGTCATACATCGGGTTGCGCAACAGGTAGGGCATGGTCGCGGCAAAGGCGTCGAATTTGTCGCGGTCCGGCGCGTCGCCGGTGATCAGCCGCTCGTCCACGCCGTTCGAGCGCAACGCGCGCCATTTATAGTGGTCGCCTCCCAGCCACACCCGTGCCAGATTCTCCCAGCGCCGGTCTTCGGCCACGTCTCGCGGCGACAGGTGGCAGTGGTAATCGATGATCGGCATCGCCTCGGCATAGTCGTGATACAACGTGCGCGCGGTTTTGTTCTGCAACAGGAAATCATCATGGATGAACGGTTTCTTCGTCATGGTTCGTCCCCTATTTCGTATGCCTGCCCCGCCGCCACAGTCTGATGACGATCACGCCGCAGATCACGCCGACGATCAGCCCCACCCTGTCCATTGTCATGTATCACCTCTCACGCCTTGGCGCGTGTGTTTCTCGGGAATTGTCCCATGCCCGCGCCGCGCCGTCCAGAGTTTACCGCCGTCACCCGCTTCTTGGGCCCACCGGCCCGCGAGGCCGCGGGCCCTCCCGCTGTGGCAAATACCCAACGGAATCTGGCCAGACTCTTGTTCGAGCCGTTTTTCGCGCGCTTGGAGGAAACGGCATTTCCCGCGCTCTGGCATGTTGCCCGGAGGAGTTCTGGGATCCGCACCTGCTCCCGGCGTGAGCCAAGGAGAAGGGGCCTATCTCGATTTGGCGAAAAGGCATCGGGTTGCTCTACAACCTCTCCCGTAACGTAGCCGCTACCCGTGACTTCTTCATCACCTACGCAGATCGAATCCTTTTCGGAACGGACGCCGATTCGGACCTTTCGCCGACGGAGACCGACGCGCGCGCGAGTCTGGTCAGGCGTTGGCTGGAGACCGACGAGACCTACCGCGTGCCGACCGGTGCCCATTTTGTGCTGGGGCCTGCGGCGGCGGGCGTGGTCCGCGGCCTGGCGCTGCCGGAGGAAACGTTGGGCAAGATTCTGCAGGCCAACTTCGTCAGGCTCGCCGGCGCGAAGCCGGCGGTGGTTGACCGCGAAGCGGCCATCGACGAAAGCGAACGGATCGCGGCCCCGGCGCAGATCCTTGCAGGCCCTTCAGGCGCGGCCCCGGCGCGCGAAGCGCTCCGCCGGCTGCGGGGCTAGCCCCTGCTGCAGCGCGGCGCGCCTGAAACCTCGCGGGCCGCACCGCCTGTGCGCTCATCCCCGACGTGCTTCCGCGGTTACACACACGCTCTGGTTCCGCTAGCGGCCGCCGTCGTCGCGCAAGCGGGTAGGGCCGTTTCCCCGAAACGGCCGAGGGCGGACTGGGAGGGCGGTCGTGGCGCTGACGCGTTCGACCTCCGGCTCACAGGTGGGGCGAGGCGTCCCCGCCGAGCCGACCCCGTCCGGCTCACCGGGACGGTTCGCCCTACCGCGCTACCGCGCCACCCCCTGCGCAATCCGAGACATCCTGCGCTGCCGCTGACGCGTTCGACCTCCGGCTCACAGGTGGGGCGAGGCGGCCC
>JBBQVP010000370.1:0-1787 GCA_038211455.1 Burkholderiales bacterium | reverse complement strand
GGCGACCTCTCCGCCGCCATTCTCTGTTACCGCGTCACGCGTGACGACTACACGCTGCCGCTTTCCGTGGTGCGTCACGCCGCGGCCCAGGTGTTGCCCGCCACGATCGAACAGGTGCGGCTGGTCTCGGTCGTCTCCGGCAGCGGCCGCCTGCTCGGCCAGGCGACGGTGACCCTCGATCCCGGCCACATGCGCTTCTTGCGTGTCGTGCTCCCTTCGGCGCAAGCCGCACTCTGGTCCGCGCTGGTCAACGGCGCCGAAGTGCCGGTCGCCGGTGCCGACGGCATCCTCAACATCCCGCTCGAGAGCGCCGCCGTAGGGCAGCGGGCCACGGTCACGCTGGTCTATGCCGACGCGCTGGCCGGCGGCATGCTGGCCGGACGCCACGATCTGCGCGCACCCGCCTTCCCCGACCTGCCGCTGCGCGACATCGAGTGGCGCCTCTTCGTCCCGCCAGACTTCGCCCTGGACTTCCCGCGCGGCGCGTTCGAGCGCGTGGAGACCGCTGTCGCGCTACGCACCTTCGGCAAGGGGGATTACGAGGCGTTCAACACCAAGACCAAGGTGTCGAGCCTGGCGACGGCGCGCGGCAATCTCGCCCAGTTGGACGAGCTGCTGCAGTCCGGCAAGCAGATGGAAGCGCGCAAGGTCTTGCAGCAGGCGGTGACCCTCTCGCAATCCGAGCAGTCGCTCAACGAAGACGCCCGCGTGCAGTTCCGCAACGTGGTGCAGCAGCAGGTCAAGATGGGCATCGTCAACCGTCGCGCCGCACTGCGCGCCGACAACAACATCTTCGATGATACCCAGCAGGCCCAGGCCGGCGCGCAAGGCGGCTGGAACGGCGGCAACTTTGACGCCCGTTACGCGCGCGAAGTGGAAGAGCAGCTCGACGCCCAAGACCGCGCCGGACTCGATCTGGTGGCGCAAAAACTGGTAGAGGTTCAGGCCGGGGCCGCGGCGCAAGGAGTGGCCATCCAGGTCGCCATGCCCGAGCACGGCCGCGAGTTCCGCTTCCGTCGCGCGCTGAAGAACGAGCCCGGCGGCGAGCTCGTCCTCTCTTTCCGTGCCAACCGTCCAGGGCCCTGGCGCGCAGCCGCCGCCCTCTGGCCGATCCTTCCCGGCTTCCTCCTCCTCTGGGCGCTGCTGCGTATGGCCTTCGGCCCAGTGCGGCGCGGTACCGCCTGACGGCATGAACAAAATTTTGATCAAGGGGATGATTCATGAATAAGCAGCATGGTTCACAGCATGCGGTGCTGGCAGTATTGCCTTTGACCCTTTGTGCAGTCAGAGCCTGGGCAGGGCCGGAAATCGACACCTCGCCAGAGCGGGCGAAGACCGACCTCGCTCCTGGTCTGAGGCGGATTGGCACGATCAAACCGCGTGGCGCGGACGCGATGCAAGACTCAAACTGGACATTGGGATGTGAGACGCTGGATCGCGATTTCGCGATTTGGGACGAGTACAAAGCCTACATCGCGCCACTCGGTATCAAGACCATCCGGCTGCAAGGGGGATGGGCCAAGACCGAAAAGGCTCAAGGCGTGTACGACTTCGCGTGGCTGGACCGCATCATTGCCGAAGCGCAGGCCTGCGGGCTGAGCGTTTTGCTGGAGACCGGTTACGGCAATCCGGTCTACCCGGGCGGCGGCGGATTCGATCTGGCGGGCGGGTTCCCCGCCTCGAAAGAAGGGCTCGCAGCATGGGACAAGTGGGTCGAAGCCATGGCGACGCGCTACAAAAACAAAGTGCGTGACTGGGCGATGTGGAACGAGCCCGACATCAACAAG
>JBBQVP010000369.1:0-1803 GCA_038211455.1 Burkholderiales bacterium | reverse complement strand
TGATGCTCAGGATTTCTCCGCCACGGGCCTTCGCAACCGCAGCAGCCCGCGGACCTGCCGGGACGCGGCGACCACGCCCTCGTGGACGAAGTCCTCATGGTTCTTTTCTATGTCGCCCAGGTCATACAGGTAATTCACCATGAAACCCGCGCCCTCCCGCAGCCCCTTGGGCGATACGTCGCCGAGCCAGTTGACCCGCTCCAGGCGCGCCCCATTGTTGAGATGGAAGCGCGCCACCGGATCGCGTGGCTTGCCTGACGAGTGCTTCGCCGTGAGCAGGTAGATTCCGATCGCCCTCGACAGCACTGGCTGCAATGCCTTCTCGATTTCCGGTTCCAGGTGCCAGTCCGGCCTGTCAAGCGCCTTGGACACCGCCTTCTCGGCAGCATTCAGGTGCGTCTGCCCGTCACGTCGCAGCCAGCCGACAAAAGCCGGGACTGGCGAAAGCGTCACGAAACTCTTCAGGTCGGGAAGGTCGCGGCGCAGTTCGTCTACTACCTGCTTGATAAGGAAGTTACCGAATGAGATGCCCTGCAATCCCTTTTGGCAATTCGAGATCGAATAGAAGACGGCGGTCTTGGCGCGCTTCGGGTCGGTCGGGGTCTGCGCCACACCCAGCAGCGGCGCGATCGCGCTGGGGATGTCCCGCGTGAGCGCGACCTCGACAAAGATCAGCGGATCGTCGACCAGGGTGGGATGGAAAAACGCGAAGCACCTGCGATCCATTGGCTCGAGCCGGCCACGCAGTTCATCCCAGCTGTTGATCTCGTGTACCGCCTCGTAGCGAATGACTTTCTCAAGGATGGCGGCCGGCGTGGACCAGTCAATGCGCCTGAGCACGAGAAACCCTCGATTGAACCAGGACACGAACAGGTGCCTGAAATCGGAGTCGATGCTCGACAGGCCGGGATTGCCGGAAATGCTGCGCAGCACGTCTTCGCGCATCCGCACCAGGATCGCGGTACCGCCTGGCGCAAGGTTCAACCTGCGCAGCAATTCCTGCAGGCGCGGTTCCGCCGCATTGTGCAACTGCCTGACCCCCTCGGGACCCGGGTCGGCCTTATAAGCTGCAATCGCTTTCTCGACATTCCGCGGATCCGCGCCGAAACGTTCAGCCAGCAATTGCAGGAACTGCAGCTTCACCTCGTCGCTGGCTGAGGCGTATGCGTCCAGCAACTCGCGTGCGCGGGCCACTCCGGATGCCTCCCCGCGCTCCGAGAGGAGAGCCTCAGCAAGCGCGCCGAGCTGCTCTTTCGGTGAAGAAAACAGCCGGCGAAGGAATCTGGGTGCCATGGCCATAATTTACCTCAGCAAAGCCGGATGCTTCGACCGTGCTGCAGGATGCCGGCCAGAAATCCCAGAAAGTCGCCCCCTCTTCTGCCGAGAAATCACCAGAGGCTGACAATCATGCGGATTGCGATGAGGTATAGCGTGAAGGCAAACACCATCCTGAGCCGCTTTACCGGCATGTTCTGCGAAACGCGCGCCCCCAGCGGCGCGGTCACCACGGTGGGCAGCACGATCATCACCAGCGCGGGCAGGTAGACGAAGCCAAGGCTGTAAAGCGGCATCGGGCCCGCCTTGAGCCCGGCCAGAATGTAACCCGCCGTGGCTGCCAACCCGAGCGGGAAACCGATCGCCGACGCCGTGCCGACGGCGCGCTTGAGCGGCACGTTGCAAGCCAGCATGAACGGAATGGTGATGAAGGCGGCCCCCGCTGCGAGAAAGGTCGCGAGGAACGAGACGAGGGTGCCGACGAACGCCAGTCCGGCACGTCCGGGAAGGCCGTACGATCCCTTGGGC
>JBBQVP010000368.1:0-1842 GCA_038211455.1 Burkholderiales bacterium | reverse complement strand
CCGGGCCTGGCCCAGCGCGCGGCGGAGGAACTGCTGCGCTACGACGGGCCGAGCGGCGCGCAGGTGCGCATTGTCGGCGTGGAGCATGAACTGCATGGCAAGACGCTCAAGGCAGGCGACCGCGTGTTCATGATGCTCAATGCGGCAAACCGCGATCCGCGCGCCTACCCCGACCCGGACCGCGTGCTGATCGAACGCGATGGCGTGCCGCACCTGACCTTCGGCTTCGGCCTGCACATCTGCCTCGGGTTCCCGCTGGCGCGGCTGGAGGGCGAAATCGCGCTGCCTGCCGTGCTCAACCGGTTTCGCCGCATCGAACTTGCGGGCGAGCCGGACTGGATCAACTCGATGGTGTTCCGCGGCATGACCCGCATGCCGGTGCGCGTGGCGCGATGACCGATCGGCGGGGGGCGCTGCGGCGGGACACGCTGCCCGGTTCGCTCTACGCGATGCTCGCGGCCCTGACGCTGATCTGGGGCTTCAACTGGACGGTGTTGAAGGTGGTGATCACCGAGGTGCCGCCGTGGTTCTTTCGCAGCCTGTGTTTTATCGCTGCGTTCTGCGGCCTGCTCGCGATCGCGCGGGCGCGCGGCCTCCCCACGCGCGTGCCGCCGGGCCAGTGGGGGCGGCTCGCGCTGATCGCGCTGTTCACGGTATCGCTGCAGAATTTCTTCCTGATGCTGGCGCTGCCACTGCTGCCTTCCGGGCGCGTCGTGATCCTCTGCTACACGATGCCCGCCTGGAGCGTGCTCCTCGCGCGCGTGGTTCTCGGCGAAGCGCTGACGGCGCGGCGGCTTGCCGGCGTGGCCTTCGGACTTGCCGGGGTGCTGTTACTGCTGCTCAAGGACGCGGCTGTCATGGGCGCCGGCGGTGCGCGGTCCGGCGCCGAACTCGCGGGCGTGCTGCTGATGCTGGCCTCCGCATTTTCGTGGGCGATGGGCACGGTGTTGCAGAAGCGCCTGCCCGTCGGCCTGCCAATCGCCTCGTTCACCGGCTGGATGGTGCTGATCGGCGGCATCCCGATTTTCCTGCTGGCGTTCGTGTTCGAGCGCGAGCGCGTGCTCGCGCTGCACTCGGTGAGCCTGTGGCCGGCGCTCGGGGTGCTCTACAACATGTTCCTCGTGTTCGTGTTCGGCTGGTGGGCCTGGACCAAGATCGTCGACCGCGCGCCGGCGGGCGTCGCGGGCCTGTCCTCGCTGATGATCCCGGTGGTCGGCGTATTCAGCGGGATGCTGTTCCTCGGCGAGGTGCCGGCCTGGCAGGACTACGTGGCGCTGGCACTGGTGTCTGCCGCGATCGCAACCGTGATCATTCCCGAGCGGTGAACGAGCGATGACAACGTCCAGCCAGCAGTCGATGCCGCGGGCCCTGTGGTGGTGGCTGGCCGGGCTTACGGTTGCCTGGGGCTTCAACTGGACCGCGATGAAAGTCGCGCTGGTGGAATTTTCTCCGTGGATCTACCGGAGCCTGTGCCTCGCCCTCGCTTCGTTGCTGCTGTTCGGCGTGGCGCGCGCGGCGGGCCATCCGTGGCGCGTGCCGCGCCACCTCTGGGCGCGGCTCGCGGTACTGGCGTTCTTAAATGTGACTTGCTGGAACATGCTGATCGCCTTCGGGCTCACGATGATCCCTTCGGGGCGGGCGGCGATCCTCGCGTTCACGATGCCGGTGTGGTCGGTGCCGCTCTCGGCCTGGCTGCTCGGTGACCGGGTCACGCCGCGAAAAATCGGCGCGCTCGTGCTGGGGATGTCCGGCATGGCGCTGCTGGTCGGCGAGGATTTCGCGAAACTGGGCGGCGCGCCGCTGGGAACGCTGCTCGTCCTCGGCGCGGCGTTTGCCTGGGCG
>JBBQVP010000367.1:0-1951 GCA_038211455.1 Burkholderiales bacterium | reverse complement strand
GAACGCGCACCCAGGGAGGCTTCGAATTCGCGTGGCGCGAGGACATTGTCGCCACGCCGAACCCGGCGTTCCGCCGTGTCGACATCTACGTGTTCGGCGCAAACGAAACCTCGCGGCACCTGGCCCATCTCGCCGGCTTCGTCGTCAACCCGCCGGGAGGGCGCTGAATGCACTCGTCACGCCTGCTACGCGCGCGCGGCTTCACATCGGGATTCTCGTCGGGATTCACCCTGGTCGAACTGCTGGCGGCACTGGTCGTGCTGTCGCTGCTCGGCCTGATGTCCTTCCGCGGCCTCGGCGCGGTGCTCGAGGCGCGCGAGCACGTCAGCGCCGAATCGGAAAAGTGGCGGCGTGCAGAGTCCTTCTTCGCGCGCTTCGGTCGCGACGTCCGGCTGGCCGCACCGCGCCCGGTGCGCTCGGGCGCGGTCAGCGCCGCGGCATGGCTCGGCCGCAATGCAGGGCCTGCCGATGCGGTCCCGCTGCTCGAGTTCAGCCGGTTCGGCTCAGGGACCGGCTTCGAAGCCGCGCGCCGCCTCGGGTACCGGCTCAACGATCGTCACGAGATCGAACTCTGGGTATGGCCCGGCCTCGACGCCGCACCCGGCGCAGTCCCCGCGCACTATCGCGTGATGGGCGGCGTCAGGGAGTTCGAGCTGCGCTACCTCGGCCCCGGGCTCGCATGGTCAAACACCTGGCCCACGGTCCCTGCGGTCGCGACCGACCCGCCGCTCCCGCTGGGGGTGCAAGTCCGGCTGGTGCTCGCTACGGGCGAGGAAATCGTGCGTACCTTCGCGGTGAAGTCATGAGACGCGCCCAGCACGGCGTTGCAGTCATGCGGCGCGCCCAGCGCGGCGTGGCGATCGTCATGGCGATGGGCGTCGTCGCGCTCGCAGCCATCGCGGCAACGGCAATCATCACATCGCAGAGCGCGTGGGCGCGCCGCGCGGAACTCGCAGCCGACCGTGCCCAGGCGGCGGAACTTGTGCAGGCCGGAGCCGACTGGGCATGTGCGGTGCTCGGCGACGACCGCCGCGCCAGCAACGTGGACTACCCCGGCGAACCCTGGGCGTTGCGGCTGCCGCCGATCCCGGTGGACAACGGCGAACTCGTCGGCAGGATCGAAGACCAGCAGGGGCTGTTCAACGTCAACAACCTGGTCCTCGCAGGCAAGCCCGTTCCGGGCCAGATCGCGCGCTTCGAGCGGCTGCTAGCAATCCTCGGCCTGCCCGCGCCATTGGCTGGCGCGCTCGTCGACTGGATCGACGCCGACAGCGTCCCGCAACCCGGGTCGGGCGCCGAGGACGAGGTCTACCTCGTGCGGGATCCGCCCTACCGCGCCGCCAACCGCCCGCTCATCGACATCGACGAACTGGCACTGGTGCGCGGCTTTGACGCGCAGGTGCTGGCACGCCTTGCACCCTTCATCTCCGCACTGCCCGAATCCAGCGCGGTCAACGTCAACACCGCCCCGGCGGAAGTCCTGGCAGCACTGGTCGAGGGCCTCGACCTGGCAGCCGCGCGCGCGCTGGTTGCCCGCCGGAGCGCGGCGTTCTACCGCACCAACAGTGATTTCCTGCAACAACTCACAAGCAGCATGAACGTTCCCGACAAGGACATCCGCGTCAACAGCGACTACTTCCTCGCGACGCTGCGCGTCACCAGTGGCAGCGCGCAGGCCCGCGGCAAGGCCCTGCTCGCGCGCCTGAAACCCGGGCGCTGGCCAACGATCGCCTGGAGAAAATCCGAATGAGCGTGCTGCGCATCGCGTTTCCAGACACGGTGTCGCCGGGGCACTGCCAGTGGTCGCTCGCTGGTGGTGACACAGCGCCGGTCTCGGGCGAAGGCCCGCCGCGGAACCTGCCGCGGGCGCTGGTGAAGCGCGCCAGCCGCGTCCAGCTCGTGGTGTCGGCAGCACATGTGCTGATCACGCGCATGCACCTGCCCCCTTCCG
>JBBQVP010000366.1:0-1988 GCA_038211455.1 Burkholderiales bacterium | reverse complement strand
AACCTTGCCGTTCACTTCGTATGCCATGGTCTCCTCGTCTGCTAAAAATCCGGCCTGGAGTGCAGGTCGTCGATGCTTTTGTGGGGAATGAACAGCCCGAAGCCGAGTTTGCGCTCTTCGCCCAGGCCGCGCTGCTGCAGCAGATGCGATTGCGCGCGGGAGAGACCCGCAAGCATCAGGCTGCGCGCGAGATGGGTTCGTTCCGGCGTCGTGGCGGTTGTGCTGCGACCGCATACCAGTTTTGCATTTACGATGCCGAGCGCGCCGAGTTCCTTTGCTGCCGCCGACAGGAATTCGGTTTCGCTGCCGGTCGACGAAAGAATCACGCCGCGTGAGAACAGGGTGGTGATGCGGGAAAGCGGTTTTAGCGTCAGGCTGTCAATGCGCAGCGGCCAGCCGGCAACCTGCAGGGTGCAATCAATCAGGCTGGCGGCAGCGTCGATGCGGTGTCTGGGCACGCGCAGCGTGAGCTTGACCCTGTGCGAAAGTTGCAGCAATTCACCGGGTAGTTCGGGCCGCATCCAGCCGCTGCCGGAACCCGCACCATGGATCAGGTGCAGGCCGGCGTATGGTTCCTCCGCAAACCAGGGCAGTGCGGCGTGGATCGCTCGCGACAGCGCGTGGGCATGGTCGACCGGAAGGCAGGGGCACGAGATCGCGAACACGGCATCGACAATTTCGTCGCGCACCGCCTGCTCTGCTGTGCTTTCTGCCGTCCCCATGCGCCTCAGTCCACGGGCAGCGCGGCCTGCAGGGCGTCCCGGTCGAACCACCAGTCGTCCTGCACCAGCACGTCCACGACGTTGCGCAGCCGCGGCAGGAAAAGCGCCGGGTCGTTCAGTTCCATGCGCGCGATCCATTGGTCGAAGTCTTCCTGGCCTGCCACGCCGCTATGCCGCCTTGCGACCGTGGCGAGCACCTGGCTCGCATAGATGAGCAGGTGCTCGCGCTGTGGTTCCCGGGCGCGCATGTCGACGAGGTAGTACGCCACGACCGCAGCCACGGCGGCACCATCGGCTTCCGGCGGCGTTTCGTCGACCACATGCTGGAGCAGCGCGACGCTCAGCTCGGGGTCGATGGGATAGGTCACTGCCAGCCAGATTCCCTGGCCCAGCGCTGCGAGGGATTCCGGTTGGTCCGCCAGGAACAGGATGTCGCAGCACTGGGCTGCGCCCTCCCACGCCTGTTCGGAGAGGTACAGATCCAGCGCCTCGCGTGCCATCGCCCAGGCCTCGGCGCCCAGTTCGAGCCGCACCAGCGCGCGGCCAAGCTGCAGCAGGAGGTCGGCGCGCCGCAGCGGCTCGGCTCCAGGCGAGAGGTCGGCCAGCTGCTCGCGAAGCTCCGCAACCAGGCGCTTCAGCATCCCGGTCGACTCTTTCGCGTCCTCGCTGTCGTCGGAATTGCCGACCGCGTGGTCTTCCTTGATGTACTTGAGGGGGATGGTTTTCATGGCAGTCGTGGCGTTCCGGTTTCCTGGTGCCGAATCAGGAGGCGGCGATCCGGTCAAAGTAGCGGGCGCGATAGACCAGCCGCGACCGGCCCGGCTCCGGGTGATCGGTGAATGCCGCACGGTTGTGCAGCACGTTGTTGCATACCAGGCCCTGCCCGGCCTCGAGCCGCAGCGCGAAGACGTAGGGCGAGTCCGCCTCGAGGGTCTGGTTCAGGAACGTCACGGCAGCGCGGGCTTTGCCGTCCGCGCGCCATTCAATGCTGCGGGTGCGCGCCGTGTAACGCATATGCAGCGCGCCGCGCTGGGTGGAAAAAACGGGGCCGGTACAGGCTGCGCGGATCTCGGCCCCATCGACCACGTTTGCCGGAATGGTCATCGCATCCGGTGCCTCCAGCGCGGCCACGTACCCGGGGTCGGCATCGCGCAGCAGGATGTAGGCGATTTCGGGGTCGAGGAGGCGGTTGGCACCACCCTCGGCAGCGGGTCGTACGCAGTGCAGGACGAAGGCGTGGATGCGCTCCTGCGGGGTGTTGTAGTA
>JBBQVP010000365.1:0-2021 GCA_038211455.1 Burkholderiales bacterium | reverse complement strand
CTTCGCGCGCAGTCGCCAGAACTGTACGTTGCCGGCCGAGTCGCAGTAGCGGTGCATCGCGACCGGCAGGAAGCCGGTGGCGATGGCAGGGGCAGCCAGCCGGCGCGCGGCTTCCTCGGGGGTTTCGGGGCCGGTAGCCGGTGTCTTAGGTGCGTCGGTCATACGTACCTCCCACCAGATCGCGCACGGCTTCGACGAAATTCCACTCCATCAGCCGCATGTGGAAAGACACCAGATCACCCTTGCCGCAGCCCGCGAAACAGCGCCAGCCGCCGCGCGCGCCGTCCAGATGGACCGACAGCGAAGCGTTGCTGTCATCGTGCAAAGGACAACGCCCTTGCGCCCAGCCGTTGCCGTGGCGCGTGCCGAGCTTCGCCACACGGGCGCGGTAATAGGTCTCGGGGTCGGGCAGCCGGTCGCGCCAGTTCTGCGGGAGGCGCAGCCCTTGTGTCGCGCGGCGCGTGCCGGTAGGTTGACGCCTGCGGTCGCTTTCTCCAAGGGCATCCGTGTTCACCGAACCCCCGCGCCGGCCAGCGCGGGGGTTCTGCTTTTGGGCGGTCATGGCGTCGCCCGCTGATCGCGCGCGGCGATGCGCTGGACAATCCATGCGTCGATTTCCGCGGTGTGCCACGCGCTGGCGCGCGGGCCGAGCTTCACGGGCGCGGGGAAGTCGCCCAGGGCGATGCGGCGGTATATCTCGGAGCGGGAAAGCCCCGTCCGGCTGCGGACATGCGGGAGGCGTTCGAGGGTGAGCGGGCCGGGGGCCGGCAAGGAGGATTTGCGGGTCATGTGCAGGTCTCGTAACGAGCCTGCGCCGGTCGGTGCAGGCCGCTGTGCGTAGCAGCGGCCTCCTATTCTTCACACCGGGACGTTCCTGTAACGAGGAAACATTCGGACGTAACTACGCCGAGTTTTTCCCCCTTGACGCCGAGGCTTCGATGGTGGACAGCAGCGCCACCGTTTCCTTCTCGCGTTCGCGCTCAACGTCGCGAATCCGCCGCTGTAACTCCTCCAGCTTGGCCGGGATCGGAATGTGAGCGGCGCGCATCAGCCGACGCAGTAGTTCCGTCGCCGCCTGTTTGGTGGGGTCTCCGGTGGCGTGTGTCAGGATCAGATCGCGCACGTCGGTGAACAGCGCATCCCGCAGCCCGGACGATTTTCGGCCACGGCGGGCGAAATGCTCCGCGATCTCCGCCGAAGCCCATTGCAGATCAACGAGAACCGTATCCAGGGCGAGTACGCGGTCGAGCATGGTGCGCGTGTGGTCCGGGTCAGTCTGCGCCCGCAGATCGAGCAGGGATTTCGCCAACGGCGGAAGGTGATTAAGGCGGGCGTACGCTTCTGCCAGCGCGCGGACGGCTTGCTGGGTAGGTTTCAGCGCGTTGTTCGCCGACAGCTCGCCGTTGGTCAATGCCGCGTAGTAGTGGTAGTGGCCCAGTGCCACACCCAGCGCGGCGGTGAACGCTGGCATGTCCAGCGCGGCGGCCCATTCCGGCGGAATCTCAGCGCGGACGGGTTCGGGAAGTTCGGGGTCATACACCACGCCACGGCCGTAGTTCCACAGCGCGGCGGGATCGAAAGGGGCGTCGAGGACGGGAAGGGCTTTGGCACGCTTGCGGGGTGGCTTGTCGGTCATCCCGCCATTCTGGACGCGGCTGGCGGTGACTGGCGACGGGCCGATGGCACATAGATGCCCTGAACCCTCATACATGCCCTCTCCGTGAGTGGGCATGTATGGCCCCATGCGGGCATCTATGGGCGTCGTGACGGGAGCGGTTACGCCACGCAGCGCCCGCAACCGGCAGCCTCACGCAAGGCGCGCGCGG
This sequence comes from Burkholderiales bacterium, assembly GCA_038211455.1. GTDB lineage: Bacteria > Pseudomonadota > Gammaproteobacteria > Burkholderiales > SG8-39 > SZAS-79. Next base: position 195 of record JBBQVP010000365.1, on the reverse strand, counting down.
CCTCCAGGGCGAACTCGCACAGGTAGGCCGTGCTGCCCTCCGCCCCGGTCTCGATTGCCCCGCCCAGCACGCGGCGTACCGCGTCCTCTAGGTCGGCCGCTTCGCGGCGGGCGGTGGCCGTTTCCACACCCGCCAGCACGGCCAGCATGGGCCGTCCTTCGGCTGGAATTGCTCGAAATTCGGTGTCGGTGGTGG
>JBBQVP010000364.1:0-2060 GCA_038211455.1 Burkholderiales bacterium | reverse complement strand
CGGCAGTTCGTACTGGCTGATCTGGTAGCCCTTGGGCAGGTCCGGATAGAAATAATTCTTGCGCGCGAACACTGAACGCGGGCTGATCGTCGCGCCGATCGCCAAGCCCAGGCGCATCGCAAACTCCACTGCGGTGGCGTTGAGCACCGGCAATACACCGGGCAGCGCGATGTCGACCGCGCAGGCCTGGGTATTCGGTGCGGCGCCGAACGCGGTCGAGGCGCCGGAAAAGATCTTGCTGCGCGTCGCGAGCTGCGCGTGGGTTTCCAGGCCGATGACGATTTCCCAGGTCATGTCAGCGCCTCGCTGGTTGCGATACCGCGTGCGTCACCGCGTATTTCACAACGGCGTACCGGTCGGCACGCGCCGGTGCCAGTCGGTGGCCTGCTGGTACTGGTGCGCCGCGTTCAGCATGCGCGCCTCGGAAAAATAGTTGCCCATGATCTGCAGGCCGACCGGCAATCCGCCCGTGTCGAAACCGGCCGGGATCGACATGCCGGGCAGGCCCGCAAGATTGAGGGAGATCGTGAATATGTCGGTCAGGTACATCTGCACCGGATCATCGCTTTTCGCGCCGATGTCGAACGCGGTGGTCGGCGTGGCGGGCCCCATGATCAGGTCGCATTGCGTGAAGGCCTCGGAGAAATCCCGGGCGATCAGGCGGCGGATTTTCTGCGCCTGGAGGTAGTAGGCATCGTAGTAGCCGTGCGAGAGCACGTAGGTGCCGATCAGGATGCGCCGCTTCACCTCCGCACCAAAACCCTCCGCGCGGGACTTGCAGTACATCTCGTACAGGTCGGCGTACTCCGCGGCGCGGTGGCCATAGCGCACCCCGTCGAAGCGCGACAGGTTCGAGGACGCCTCCGCCGGTGCGAGCACGTAGTAGGCAGGGATCGCCAGGTGCGTATTCGGCAGGGTGATGTCGACCATCTTCGCGCCCTGGCCCTCGAACCAGCGGATCGCGTCGCGCACGCGCCCGGCGACGTCAGCGTCCACGCCCTCACCAAAATACTCCTTCGGCAAGCCGATCCGCAGTCCCGCCACGGACTGGCCGAGGTCTCTCGCATAGTCTTCCTTCGGGCGCTCCAGGCTGGTGGAGTCGCGCGCATCGAACCCGGCCATGACATTCAGCAGGACGGCGAGGTCGGCCGCGCTGCGGCCCATCGGCCCGGCCTGGTCGAGCGAGGAGGCAAACGCGACCATCCCGTAGCGCGACACCGCGCCGTAGGTCGGCTTGAGCCCGCAGATTCCCGTCAGCGCGGCCGGCTGCCGAACCGATCCCCCGGTATCGGTCCCCGTCGCAGCGGGCGCCAGGCGGGCCGCCACCGCAACCGCCGAGCCGCCCGACGACCCGCCGGGCACCGCGCTTGTCTTCCAGGGGTTGCGCACCGGGCCAAAGAACGAGTTTTCGTTGGACGAACCCATCGCAAATTCGTCCATGTTGGTCTTGCCAAGGAGCACCGCACCCGCGCGTCTGAACTGCTCGATGACGTGGGCGTCGTAGGGCGAAACAAAGTCCGCGAGCATTTTTGAGCCGCAGGTCGTGCGCAGCCCCTGAGTGCAGAAAATGTCCTTGTGCGCGACCGGAATCCCGAGCAGGGGGCCGTCCGCGCCCTTCGCGCGGTGCTCGTCCGCCATGCTGGCCCCGGCAAGGGCCTGCTCCTCGTCAACCGTGATAAATGCGTTCAGCCCGCCGTCGAGGCGGGCGATGCGCGCAAGGAACAGGCGCGTGAGCTCCACGCTCGACAGTTTCCTGGCTGCCAGCGCGGCGGCCAACTCTGACAGGGAGGCGTCGAGCACGGCCTACTCGATCACTTTCGGCACAAGGTAGAGGCCGTCCTCGACGGCGGGGGCGACAGACTGGAACGCCGCATGCCGGTCGGTTTCGGTCACCGCGTCCTCGCGCAGCCTCTGTACGACGTCCAGGGCATGCGACATGGGTTCGATTCCCCGCGTGTCCACCGCCTGCATCTGCTCGACGAGTCCGAGGACGTCGTTCAACTGGGCTGCCGTGGCAGCGGCCTCGGCATCGCTGACGGCGAGGCGCGCGAGCCGGGCAA
>JBBQVP010000363.1:0-2087 GCA_038211455.1 Burkholderiales bacterium | reverse complement strand
TCGGCAAGGAAACCATGCCCGAGGGCGTGCGCGTCCTCCAGGCCGCCGCCAGCCGCTTCGGCATTGAATTGCAGCTGGACGATTTCGATTTCTCGAGCTGGGATTATTACGAGCGCCACGGCACGATGCTGCCGGACGACTGGAAGGAGCGCATCGGCGGACATGCCGCGATCTTCTTCGGCGCCGTCGGCTGGCCCGAGAAGATCGCCGACCATGTCTCGCTGTGGGGTTCGTTGCTGCGTTTCCGGCGCGATTTCGACCTCTACGTCAATCTGCGCCCGGCGCGACTGATGCCGGGCATCCGCTCGCCGCTCGCCGGCCTGGCGCCCGGCGACATCGACATGATGATCGTGCGCGAGAACACCGAGGGCGAGTACTCGAGCATCGGCGGGCGCATGTACGAAGGTACCGATCGCGAGATCGTGATGCAACAGACGGTGATGTCGCGAACCGGCGTGGACCGCGTCCTGCACTATGCGTTCGAGCTGGCCCGCTCGCGTCCGAAGAAACACCTGACCTCGGCCACCAAGTCGAACGGCATCGCGATCACCATGCCCTATTGGGACGAGCGCGTGGAGGCGATGGCGAAGGCATACGCCGACGTCCGCGTCGACCGTTATCACATCGACATCCTCGCCGCTCACTTCGTGCAGCGGCCGCGGCTCTTCGACGTCGTCGTCGCCAGCAACCTCTTCGGCGACATCCTCAGTGACCTCGGCCCGGCCTGCACCGGCACGATCGGTATCGCGCCTTCGGCCAACATCAACCCGACACGCGAGCATCCCTCGCTGTTCGAGCCGGTGCATGGATCGGCCCCTGACATCGCCGGCCGCGGCGTCGCCAATCCGATCGGCCAGATCTGGTCGGCTGCGCTGATGCTCGACTTCCTCGGCCATCGCAATGCGCACGACGCGATCGTGCGGGCGATCGAGACGGTCCTCGAGCCTTCGTCCGGAGGACCGCGGACCCCCGATCTGGGGGGCCGGGACAGTACCAGCGACGTCGGGCGCGCGATCGCCGCGGCCTTGTGAAGCCAGCACCGATCGGCAACGTTGCCATAGGGCGCGGCCGGATGGATGTCAAGCTGACAAATACACCTCGACCGCGCGCTTGCGCACGATGCGGTCCGAATAGAATCCGCTTCCGCGCTTGACACCCCGGGACTGCAAGGCTGTAATCGTTCGGACTGCCGCGACCCCGCCAACCGCGCAGATCGAACACCACCGAATTCCATGTGAGCAACCATTGAGGAGGGGAAAACCCGTGAACAAGTCCGAGTTGATCGAACACATTGCCAAGCAGGCCGACATTTCCAAAGCAGCAGCTTCGCGCGCGCTGGAGGCCGTGATTGGTGGCGTGAAGTCGACGTTGAAGAAGAACAACTCCGTATCCCTGGTCGGATTCGGCACCTTCAGCGTCGGCAAGCGGGCAGCTCGCAGCGGTCGCAATCCGCGCACCGGCGCGGCGATCAAGATCAAGGCGGCGAAGGTTCCGAAGTTTCGTCCCGGCAAGGCCCTCAAGGACGCCCTCAACTGACGTCCTCGCGGTCGCGGGTGCTTAGCTCAGCCGGTAGAGCGGCGCCCTTACAAGGCGTAGGTCGGGGGTTCGAACCCCTCAGCACCCACCAACGGAATCGAAGCGGGGTCGGCATGCTGCGCCACGCGGTCGGCTAGAATCGATATCAACAACCAGCCCAAAGGCGAACTTCTGTTCGCCTTTGTTGCATCTGGGCCTTGCCGGTCGGCGGCGGCGCTGCGCGACCACCCCGATCGGCCACGGACGCTTACCACCAGGGCGAGTTCTCGATGTTTGATTTCTTCCGCCGCCATACCCGCGCGCTGCAGTTCATTCTGGTCCTGCTGATCTTCCCGTCTTTCGTGTTCTTCGGCGTTCAGGGCTACTCCCGTTTCTCCGGCAACGAACAGCGCACCGTCGCCAAGGTGGCGGGTCAGAATATCAGCCAGGGCGAATGGGAGCTGGCGCAGCGCGAGCAACTCGATCGGGCGCAGCGACAGATGCCCGGCCTGGACCCGAAGGTGTTCGATACCCCCGAAATGAAGCGCCTGTCCCTCGAGGCGCTGGTGCGG
>JBBQVP010000362.1:0-2136 GCA_038211455.1 Burkholderiales bacterium | reverse complement strand
CGGCAACGAGAACACCTTCAGCTTCTTCCACTTGGCCTCGATCGCAAGCATCAGGTCGATGAGCATGCTCTCGCCCGCTTCGTAGACGAAGATCGACGCTTCCTTGAGCGGATAGGTATTGTGCAGATGCGCGTAACGCGTATCGAGCACCCACTCCACCATCGGCCAGGCCATCTGCGGAAATCCAGGCACGAAATGATGGTCTCCAACCGAGAAGCCGGGCACCCGGTTGACCGGGTTGGGAATGATGCTGGCACCCGCCGGGAATTCGACCATCTTCAGGCGCAGCGGCGTGATTTCCACGCCGAAGCGGCTGCGGATCTCGGACTCCCCTTCGGGGTGTAGCGCGAGCGGCACGCCGAGCGCGCCGGCAGCGCACTCGCGCGTGTGGTCGTCCGGCGTGGCGCCGATGCCGCCGTAGCTGAATACGATATCGCCGGAGGCGAAGGTGCGTTTCAGCGTCGCGACCAGCAACGGCGGATCGTCGGCCAGGTACTCGCAGAATGAAAGCCGCATGCCGCGCTTGGCGAGTGCCGCCACCAGCACGCTGAAGTGCTTGTCCTGCCGCTTGCCGACGAGGATTTCGTCGCCGATGATGAGTGCGCCAATAGCCATTCGTTCAGTTCCCGTAGTTCCTGCGCCAGCGCCACAACGCGGCCGCACCGACCAGCACGACCTGCACCCCGGCAACGACCGCCGCCTGTCCCGGCCGCTCCCAGAAAGGCGGCAGCACGAGTTCGGCGATATTCTTCGCGCCCCACGCATGCAGCAGCATGGGCAGCAGCCAGTAGAGCAGCACCAGGTAGAAAAGCGTCGCCGCCTCGGCCCTGCGCGGCTGACGCGCGAGGGCAAAGAACATGTAAAGCAGCACATCGCGCGTGACCAGGAGAAACAGCGGCACCGGCGCGAGCACCACCGCGCCGAACAGCGCCCTTTCCCCGCCGCGCGAGCCGGCGAACAGCACGGTCAGCGCGCAGAACGCGAACCCGAGCAGCAGCGTCACCGGCCACAGCGGCATCTCCTGCAACGCGCGCCGCCAATCCTGCGCTCGGACGCGCAGTGCCACGCGACGCACGACCATCGCGCCCGTAGCCTCGGTGAGCAGGAGGGGGTAGGTCGCGAACAACGTGACGATCAGGCCGGCGATCAGGATCACGCTGGCCTTCTGTGCGAACGAATCGCTCGCGCGTATCCCGAACCCCGCGATGTAGGCTGCGACGAACAGCAGGAACCCAAGCCACGCCCAGGGAGTGGTGCGCACCCGCAGCTCCTGGCACATCAGGCGATGCGCGCCGAACACGCACCAGGCCGCGAACACCGCGCAGGAGCCCAGCGAGAAATCGAGCCGCAGTCGCGCGGCTCCCCACCACATGACGTCCGAATCACCCGGAAGCATGACCGAAGCGACCGGAGTGATGAACAGGAACAGCGCGCCGAGCATCCAGCCGCTTGCCGAGGTGCGCACGAGGTTGAGGCGAGCGGCCGTAATACCCCCGATCAGTGCCAGCGAATGCAGCAGCACAGCACCGGCCAGCATCAGGCCCGCGTACGCGAGCCGCGCAGGCTCGGGCGAAAGCACCACATACAACACGATGCACATGGCCCCTCCGTACCAGCCGAACGCCGGCGCCCCCACGAGTTTCCCCCAGGTCATGGTCCAGGGATCGAGCGCCGAAAGCCGCTGCCCGTCCCAGGTCCTGCCGCGCAACTCCCCGAGCATTGACTCGCCCGCCTGGATCCCGCCCCAGATCGCGGTGAACGCAATGAAGATCAGGGCCGCGGCCATTGCGAGCGCGTTCGGCGCGTCCTCCCCGGCCAGCGCGCGGATCAGCACAAACAACAACGCCAATGCAACAGGTAACGCGACCAAGCGGTGCAGCGTCAGTTCCAGCCAGAAATTACGGCGCAGTTCCGGATTCACGGCTTGGCTCCGCCTGCCTCGTCACCGACCGTGCGCAGGTAGGACTGGTGCAGGTTCTCGCGCTCCCCGGAAAATTCGCTGACGGGAAAATTGGCGAGCACCAGCGCGCGCAGCACCGCGCCCTGCGCCTGCGCATCGCCTATCACCTCGATGCGCGCCTCCAGTTCCCCCACCTCAAGCACCCGGACCCCCTCCAGCGCGGCGAGGGCCTCCGG
>JBBQVP010000361.1:0-2187 GCA_038211455.1 Burkholderiales bacterium | reverse complement strand
TTTCCCCGCTGCTGGGGGTGGGGGGGGCGGTGGCCGCCCGCCCCCCAAATTTGTGTTTTGTTTTGCGACCGCGCTACCTGTCCCTGCCGCGGGGGGGCCGGCGCCGCCGCCCCCACGACGCCGACCATCGCGTACAGGCCGAGCACGGCCACCGGCTGCAGGTCCTTCTTCAGGTTGTAAGGTGACTTGGTGACCAGCGAGGCATTGATCGCGGTCGTCGTCGTACCCATAAGGTAGGTATAACCGTCGCCTGCCGCCTTCGCGACCGCATCGGCGCCGATGATGCCGCCCGCGCCGGTCTTGTTTTCCACCACCACCGGCTGTTTCCAGGCTTCGCCGAGCTTTTGCGCGATGTTCCTCGCCATCAGGTCGGTGCCCCCACCTGCGGAAAACGGGACGACGATCTTGATCGTCTTGTGCGGGTAGTCCGCCGCGCTTTGCGCCTGCGACAGTGCGGATGCAAACAACAAGCCCGCGGCGATCGCCCCGACAATAACGCTCTCAGTTACCTTCATTGTCTCCCCCCCTTTTTGTTCAGCCAAGCGCACACTGTATGGAATAATTGCGCGAAAGAGTAGCAATACCCGTCGCGCCCCAACCGGAGAGTGAGATGCGAATCAAATGGCTGTTTTTCGGCATCCTGGCGCCATTGCTCTGGACCGGGCCGGCCGCCGCCCAGCAGGATTACCCGAACAAGCCGATCCGCCTGATCACCCCGTTCAATCCGGGTGGCGCGATCGACATCTATACGCGCCTGCTGGCTGAACCGCTTGGCCGACGGCTTGGCCAGAACATCATCGTCGAGGCGATCGCAGGGGCCAACACGATCGTCGGAACCCAGGCGCTCGCGCGCGCGCGGCCCGACGGCTACACGTTCATGGTTACCACCATGTCGACCACCGTGAACAACCGCATCCTGTACTCGAAAACGCTGCCCTACGATCCGGACAAGGACCTCTCCCCGATCACCCAGCTGTCCTACGGCACCGTATTGTTCGTCGGCCCGGGCAACGCGCCCTACAAGGACCTGAAGGATTTCATCCAGTGGGCGAAGGCGAAGGACCGGGTGACTTACGGTTCCTGGGGAATCGCGTCCTGGGGCCATCTGGCGGGCCAGATCCTCAAGCGCGACCTCGGGCTGAATATGGAGCATGTGCCGTACAAAGGCGATGTGCCGGCAATTACCGACGTGCAGAATGGCGGACTCGACACCACGTTTTCGAGCCCGACCAGCGCCAGGCCGCGCATCGCTTCGGGCGGCATCAAGCCGATCGCAATGACCGGGCCGCAACGCTCCGCCGCGATGCCTGACCTGGCGACCTTCACCGAGCAGGGCGTGCCAAATGTCGACCTCGCCATCTGGGTCGGCGCCTATGCGCCCGCAGGCACCCCGCGGCCGATCATCGAGCGGCTGCAGCGCGAGCTGAAGGCCGTCATCAACCTGCCCGAAGTGCGCGAGAAGATGGTGGCGCAGGGGCAGACCCCCGTCGGAAATACGCCGGAGGAGTTTGTCGCCAACGTGCGCGCGGACTACCCGAAATGGGAAACCCTGATCAAGGCGTCCGGTGCGAAGCTCGAGTAAGGTGAAGTTGAGGAACTGAAACAATCCCGTGCAATCCGACTCCACACCGCGCGACTTCGTACAACGTTTCCTCTTTGAGGAGCTCGACATTCGCGGCCGGCTGGTCTGCCTGTCCGGGGCATGGCGCGAAATGCTTGAGGGGCGCCGCTATCCCAAGCCGATCACCGCGCTCCTCGGCGAAACCACTGCACTCGGCGTGCTGCTCGGTGCAAACCAGAAAGGCGCCGGCCGCGTGACGCTGCAGGTGCGCGGCAACGGCCCGGTATCATTGCTCGTCGCCGAGTGCACGTCCGATCTGAAGATCCGCGGCATGGCGCAGTTCGCCGCCGGGGCCGCTGACTCCGCCGGCAGCGTGCGTGAGCTTCTGGGTGATGGGCGCTTCGCCCTGACGCTCGACGCCAATGCGAGCGAGCAGGTATACCAGAGCATCGTGCCCTTGGAGGGCGACACACTGTCGCAGACATTCGCGGGCTACCTCGCCAGGTCCGAGCAGGTGGAGGCATTCCTGTTACTGATCGCCGACGAGACTGCCGCCTGCGGGCTGCTGCTTGAGAAGCTGCCGCGCGCCGATGCGCGCGACCCGGACGGCTGGAATCGCATGACGC
>JBBQVP010000360.1:0-2219 GCA_038211455.1 Burkholderiales bacterium | reverse complement strand
AGTCCGGTTTCGCCGCGGCGAGGGGTACGGCGGCGCTGCGGAAAGCATCACCACGAGAAAGCAGGCGCGTATCGCAGCTGCCGCGCGCTATTTCCTGGCCGGGCGGCCGGAGTCGCCCTGCCGCTTCGACGTCCTGCTGCTGCGCACGCTGGACCCGGCGGACGTGCGCTGGATCCGCAACGCGTTTACCGTCTGACACCGCAAGCGTATCGGGTCGTCGAGCCCTCGTCGCCCCGGGGATGCAGTGTAAAATTGCGCCATGGGTCATGCAGACGATAGGGCGTTGCAAGCACAACTGGCGGCGCGCGTCGCCGCGCATTTTGCCGACAGCGCCAGTGTCAAGCGTGCTGCTTCGGAAGTGCTCGCCGCGCCCATCGCGCAGGCCGTCAGCCTGATGGTGGAGTGCCTGCGTTCCGGAGGGAAGATACTTGCCTGCGGCAACGGCGGGTCGGCCGCGGATGCGCAGCACTTTTCCGCGGAACTCCTGAACCGCTTCGAGGTCGAACGCCCGCCGCTCGCGGCCATGGCGCTGACCACCGACACCTCGACCCTGACTTCGATTGCCAACGACTACAGCTTCGAGCAGGTATTCGAGAAGCAGGTGCAGGCGCTTGGCCGCAAGGGCGACGTGCTGCTCGCGATATCAACCTCGGGCAATTCCGCCAACGTGATGCGCGCGATGCAGGCGGCGGCGCAAGCGGGAATGCGCAGCGTCGTGCTGAGTGGCCGCGGCGGAGGAAAAATGGCCGGGCTGCTTGCGGCCGGGGATGTGCAGATCTGCGTGCCGCACGCTGTCACCGCGCGCATCCAGGAAGTCCATCTTCTGACCCTGCACTGCCTTTGCGACGGCATCGATACCCTACTATTTGGAGCAACAGAATGAACAGAGCTGGCTGGTATGCATTGATTGCCGTGGTTGTCGCCGCACCCGCCCTGCAGGGGTGCATTCCTGTTGCCGCGGTAGGTGTCGGGGCCGTGGTGTCTTCCGCCAACGACCGCCGCACCTCCGGCACCCAGATCGAGGACGAGGGGATCGAATTGCGGACGTCCAACCGGGTTTCCGAGCGCTTCGGCGACAAGGTGCATATCAGCATCACCTCGTACAACCGGGCGGTCCTGCTGACGGGCGAGGTTCCGAACCCGGGGATCAAGGCGGAAATCGAGAAGATCGCGACCTCGATACCCAATGTGCGCGGTATCACCAACGATATCGCGGTGGCCGGCGGGTCGGCGCTTTCGGCCCGCGCGAACGACGCCTACATCACTTCCAAGGTCAAGGCGCGGTTTGTCGACGGCAACCAGTTCAACCCCTTCCACGTCAAGGTTGTGACCGAAAGCGGCACGGTTTACCTGATCGGGATCGTGACCGAGGCCGAGGCGAAGTCGGCGACCGACCTTGCGCGTACCACGGGTGGCGTGAGGAAAGTCGTGCGCCTGTTCGAGTACTGCAAGTCAACCGACGAAGTCTGCCGCCCGCCCGAACCGGCCAAGTCCGAAGGGACCAAGGCGCAAGCCAAACCGAAGTGAACCCGCAGTGAAATCTGCGGCCCCGGCCTACGAGCGCAAGCTCCGCTCGCCAGATGAGGTGGCGCGGGGTATCGCCGGCGCGCCCCGCCCGCTCGTTTTCACCAACGGCGTATTCGACATCCTGCACCGTGGCCACGCGAACTACCTCGCGCAGGCCCGCGCGCTGGGAGCTGCGCTGGTGGTTGCGCTCAACAGTGACGCGTCAGCGCGCAGGCTCGGCAAGGGCGAAGACCGGCCCGTCAATGCGCTGGCGGATCGCGCCGCCGTGATCGCCGCCCTGGAATCGGCCGACTACGTCACCTGGTTCGATGAGGACACGCCGCTGCGGCTGATCGAAGCACTGCGCCCCGACGTGCTCGTGAAGGGCGGCGACTGGTCGGTCGATCGGATCGTCGGCGCAGACGACGTGCTCGCGCGTGGCGGCCGGGTGGTTTCCATTCCGTTCGCGCACCAGCGCTCCACTCCCACGCTGATACAGCGGATCCGCGGCGCCGGCTGAGGCGCGCGGCTGCGCGGAAACGCTTGCGTGCCAACAGCACGGTTCGACCTGCGCGACGTAAACCGGGCGAGGTAAACTGAGCGCATGAAATTGCATCAGCTCAAGATCGACTTCAACGCCGAGCACGATCGGCTGCAGATGCTCGTATCCACCGACGACGGCGCCGAAGTGCGCATGTGGCTGACACGCCGTT
>JBBQVP010000359.1:0-2220 GCA_038211455.1 Burkholderiales bacterium | reverse complement strand
GGCTGCAAAAGCTGCATCGCGCGGGCGAACTCCTTGGCCTCGAACGCCGCAATCCCGCTGGCCAGATCCATATCCAATCCTGACATCGTTCGCTCCAGCGAAAACCCGTGCGTTGAGAACGGACCTGCCGGCGCGGCTCGCGCCGAAGACAGGTCATGTTTGCTTCCCGTATTTTAGCGAGTTGGCCGGCCATTGGCTCTGCGTAACCGAGTCTTCCCGGCTGCGAGTATCCTTATCGCCCCATCACTGAATTCGAATCATGGCCATCATCAGCACCCACCCTTCGATTGCCCTCGTCAAGACGCGCTGGCGCAAAAAAGGCGCGCGCACGCTCGCCGAGGTTGCCGGCATTCTCGGCGCGAATGTCTGGAAGATTTCACTCGAAATTTTCAGGCATATGGAAAAGGAAGGTTTCCGCTTCGGCTCGGACAGGATGGTCACGACCGTGCTCACCGAGTTCATCGCGTTCCTTGTCCAGCTCGTCGACCGGTCGGTGTACGCGCAAATGAGCGGGAAGCTGGGTGACGCCGACCGCGCCACGCTGATTGGTGCGTTGGTCCATCACCTGGCTTCGACCATGGAAAACAACCAGCTCGACCTGCTCGGGCCGGGAGACTACCGGGGTCCCTTCATCGCGCTGCTCAACGAGCGCTTTGCCGACTATGCGGGGTTCTCTTACGTCGGCGCGGATCCGGACTATTCCTGCCTCGCCTTTTTCGCCACCAGGGTGTCGGAAGCGATGGTGTCCGACCCGTCCGCCCGCGGCGACAACAAATGGGTGATCGAGCAGATGCTCGATATCGAGGCGCCGGCAATGCTGATCCTCGTCAGGAAGCTGCTCGACAAGGCGATCGCCGAGGTCTCCGGCATGGCGCAAAAACCTGAATAATTCAAAGCCGTGAGACGACGCCCGACGCGGCGGTTTCGACGAGGAAGCATTGCAACGCGGCTTCAAGGACGTCCGCTTCCAGCCCAATGAGGCTGCGGGCCGCGGCGAGCCATCGCTCCGCACCTTCCTGCGCAACCCGGACCAGCCGGTCGTTCCTGCCAGTGCGGACGAAATGCTCGTACGCCTCCAAGGCCTGGGGAAACAGCTGGCGGCGAGGCGCGTCGAAGGTCGCAAAGTAGAAATGCAGCGCCGGCAGGTTCGGCCCGGCCAGCAGTCCGGGCAATGTGGACAGGCAGTCGGCGAGCAGGTCACGTACCGCGCGCACGAGAGGCTCGCTCCGGGGAGGCACGCTGGCGACGATCCAGTCCGGCCATGCCCGCCCGAGCATTTCTCCCGCCATCGCTTCGCCCACCTCGTGCAGGATCATCGTTTCGGCTTCGTTTTCAGCCATGCGCGCAAGCGCCGGATCGGGGTCCGCGCCGAACCCGTAGTTTGCGAGTGCGCGACCCATTGCGTTGTCCAGCTTGCGCCATTGCCACTCCTCTACCTTCTCCCACAGGTAGCGACGCAGCGACTCCTGGCGCAGGAAAATCGTCCGTCCCTGCAGCATCGCCGGGGGCGCGGACAGCTCGCGCGCGTGTTCGCAAGCGGACACGAGCACCGTGAACCCGGAGCGCTCTTCCACTCGCTGCAGGTCAGCGAGGAAGAACATCGGCTTTCGCAGTCGTCCATAGCCTGCGCTGTATACAAGACCGCGCGGCAGCAGCGCCTGGTTGGCGACCTCGGCCTCGAACGGGTCGACCTCCGCAGCCTCCAGGGGAAGGCTGCGAAATTCATCTTCCTCGATCCCGTCCCAGAGCCGCTCGCGATCCGTCAGCCACTCACCGAGCGGGTCATTCGGCAGCGTGCGGGAAAACGGCAGCTTGTTCTCCCACCGATAGAACTCCCGCATCTTGAGCAGGTACGTGCACAGGCCGTAGTCCCCCGCATGCCGCGCATCCGAGATGTCGCAGTTGCGTTGCACGGCGTTAGCGAGACGGGGAAGATCACCCAAGTCTCGCCCGGCGAATACCAGTTTCATATCCGCAAAGGCTGAGCGGCCTGTGGCGGCCCGGCCTGTGGTCCGGACCGCCCGGGCCGCGCCCTCAGTACTTCCAGCCGAATCCCACCCCAAGCGCGTTCTGCTTCATGCGCAGATTCGCCTCGCCGCCGCCGAACCCGGCCGGGATCGAACCCGCGCCCCTGACGGTTTTCTCGAACGCATGCATGTAGCTGAAGCTCAGTTCGCCCTGTTTCGACATCTTCCAGGTCGCACCCAGGGTGATGTGATC
>JBBQVP010000358.1:0-2229 GCA_038211455.1 Burkholderiales bacterium | reverse complement strand
ACGCAGCGAAAATAATCGTTCTGGGCGTGGTATTTGAGGCGGTTTCCCGCGGATCGCTGGATATTTGAGCTTGGAAATCAGCGAAACGCCGCGATGACATTCGCTTTCGCGTCATGGCGCCTCCAGTCCGGCGCCGCCGGTGCGACCGCCATAATTCTGCCCGCATGAACAACACTTCCCCGTTTGCGACCCCCGCCGAAGCCGTAGCCCGGCTTGAATCGTGCCGATTGTTTGAGGGGTCGCCCAAGGAATTCTGGCCCCGCTTCGCGCAGACGTGTGCGGAGTTGGTGCAGGCGCCCGCCGCTGCGATCGTCGTGCGCGTGGGCGAGGGCTGGCGACTGGCGGCCGGCTGGCCGACGGCGCGCGAGTTTCCCCTGCCGCTGGCGGGTCCGGTGTTCGGGCCGCTGGCCGAGCGCGCGCTGGCGGAGGGTCTGGCCGCTGCGGCAACCAATGCGACCGGCGGCCCCGGGCTGCTGCTCGTGACGCTTTCCACCGGTGATGGCGGCGAAACCTGTCTGCTGGCCGTGGCGCTGGCGCGGACGTCGCGCGACGAGATCGTCGCCGCCGGTTCGCTGCTGCGGCTCGCGGCGGATACGCCGTTGCTTTATCAACGGCAGCGGCTGCTGGAGAAGACGAAGCGCGAAGTGGAGCATTTCGCGCAGGCGCTGGAGATTTTGGCGGCGACGAATGCGCACACGCGTTTTCTGGCGGTGGCGATGTCGCTCGTGAACGAGCTGGCGTCGCGGTTTCACGCCACGCGCGTGGCGCTCGGCTGGACCGACGGCGCGTATGTGCGGACGCAGGCGATCAGCGGCACCGATCGTTTCGAAAAGCGGATGACGATTGTGCAGCGCCTGGAAGCGGCGATGGAGGAATCGCGCGACCAGGACGAGGAGATCGTGTGGCCGGCGCTCGCGGAGAGCACGGCGATCACGCGCGATCACGCGGCTTACGCCGAAATGGAGCGCGTGCCTTATCTGCTCTCGGTGCCGGTGCGCATCGAAGGCGAGGCGCGGGGCGTGTTGACGCTCGAGCGCAGTGAGACGGCTTTTGGTGAATACGATGCGTTGGCGCTGCGGGTGATCGCCGATCAAATTTCGCGGCGGCTCGATGAGTTGCGCAAACAGGACCGGTGGTTCGGCCGGCGCTGGGCGGTGGCATTTCGCACGTGGTGCGCGGGGTTTCTCGGGCCGAAGCAGACGTGGCTCAAGGTCGGCGCGATCACGGGTGCGGTGTTGCTCGCGGTGGCGGTGTTTGTGCCGTTTGCGTATCGGGTGGACGGCTCGTTCATCGTGCGCGCCGACGCGTTGCTGCACCTGCCGGCGCCGTTCGAGGGTTATATTGCGGAAGTCGATGTTCGCCCCGGCGATCTCGTGAAGAAAGGCGACCTGCTGGTGAAACTGGATACGAGCGATCTGCTCGTGCAGTTGGCGGCGGCACAGGCGGAATTACAGCGGCACGCGAGTGAAGCGGACAAGGCCGAGGCGGACCGGCAGCTCGCGGAGTTACGCGTGGCGCGGGCGCAGCAGGCGGAATCGCAGGCGCGGGTGGACCTCGTGCGCTACCGGCTGTCGCGCGCGGAAATGCGCGCGCCGTTCGACGGCGTGGTCATCGAGGGCGACTTGCGCGAGAAGATCGGCGCGCCGGTCAAGACGGGCGACATCCTGTTGAAAGTTTCCCAACTCAAGGGGCTTTACGTCGAGATGCGCGTGCTGGAGCGAGACATCGACCTCATCCAAAACAGCCGGACGGCGGACATCGCGTTTGCGAGCCAGCCGGAGGACACGTTCAAGGTGAAGATCGACCGGATCGAGCCTTCGGCAATGCCGGACCGGGACGGAAATTTCTTCCTCGTGCGCGGGCAGTTGGATGAACGGGCGGACTGGTTCCGGCCGGGCATGAGCGGCGTGGCCAAGATCGAAGCGGGACGCCACAGCCTCCTGTGGATGGCGACGCATCGGCTGGTCGACTTCATGCGGCTGAAACTGTGGTGGTGAACGCACGACCATGAGCGAACAGCGGGCGTTATTCAGTGAATCGTGGCACCGGGTGGCGGCGCAGCGGCTGCGGCTGCGGCCGTCGGTGACCATCCGGAAGCAATTGTTTCGCGGCGAGACGTGGCACATCGCGCAGGACGGCTTCACGAATCAGTTTTTCCGTTTCCGGCCGGAAGCGTATCAATTCGTGGCGCGGCTCGACGGCACCCGCACGATCGAGGAAATCTGGGTC
>JBBQVP010000357.1:0-2237 GCA_038211455.1 Burkholderiales bacterium | reverse complement strand
CCCCTCGACAACGCGCCCTGCCCTGCGGCCGCTCGTGATCCCGAGCTATGGTGGCGCGCTGGAGCACCCGAACCTGATGCCGTTGATCGCGCTCCTCGCCAATCGCTTCGGCCTGCCGGTGCTGGTGCACGGCCCGCTCGAAGGCCACGGTCGCATATCCAGCGCCTCGATTTTCCGCGAACTTGGCGTATTGCCCAGCCCCTCGCTGAATGAAGCGCAGATCAGGCTCGCCGAAGGTTGCATTGCCTACGTTCCGGCAGCGCTGATCTCCCCCGCGCTGATGCAGGTCGTCGCGCTGCGCAGCCGGCTGGGATTCGAGAACAGCGCGCAAGCAGTCACGCAACTGGTCGATCCGTTCGACGGCCTGGGATTGAAGCTGCTTCCCGCCGCCGACGCAGCGCAGGTCGAACTGATCGGCGGCGTCCTCTGCGCCCATGGAGACAGCGCCTTGCTGTTCCGCGGCGGGGAGGGCGAAGCCTACGTGGATCCGCAGCAGCGGCCCGCGATCGAGTACTTCAGCGAAGGCTCGCAACAGACGCTGTTCGAAGCTGAGGTCCCCCACGTGCCCGGCACGGGTGCGCGCAATTCCAGGTTGCCTGAACACGCCGACGCGAAGAGCACGGCGCGCTGGATTCGCGACGCCCTGGCAGGCCGCGAACCGCTGCCGCCGCCGATTACCAACCTGCTTGCCTGCTGTCTTTTCGCTTCTGGTTACACGGAGGATTTCAACCAGGCCAAAGCGATCGTTGCGGTGCGCACCCACAGCCTGGCGGTCGCATAGCTGCCGCGCCTGGGGTCAGGGGACCCGCACGAGGACTCAGTCGTCTTTCTGCTGCATCGACTGCCAGAGGTCGACCAGCATCATCACCATGCCGATCACAACGACGATGGTCAGCGCCGTGTCCTTGAGCTTCCACACCACCGGCGTGACGAAGGTAACCAGCAGCGCCACTGAGATCAGTCCGGACAGAATCTTGAAAAGCATGAAGTTCTCCTGGGTTTCCTGTCGCGCGATCAGCCGGCCAGGCGGGCAGTCAGCCAGCGCGCCGTCCTGAGCAGCCGTGCATCGTCCCCGCGCCGGCCGACCAGCTGGACGCCAAGCGGCAGCCCGTTGGCGCCCTGCATGAGCGGCACGCTCAGCGCCGGCATGCCGCAGTAGGTCCAAAGCGTGCAGAACGCGGGATCGCCCGTGGACTCCAGCCCGGCGGGCGCGGTTCCGCGCGTAGCCGGCGTGATGATCGCGTCGCAGCGGTCGAATATTTCCTCGAAACCCGCGTTCACCAGCGGGATGCGCGCCACCGCGCGTTGATAGTCCAGCGCGTTGATCTTGCGGCCGTTGGCCAGCAATTCCCGCAGTGATTCGCTCATGCGATCGCGCCCGATATCCCATTCCCGATCAAGGTTCGCCGCCATTTCCGC
The DNA here is from genome assembly GCA_038211455.1 of Burkholderiales bacterium. Classification (GTDB taxonomy): domain Bacteria; phylum Pseudomonadota; class Gammaproteobacteria; order Burkholderiales; family SG8-39; genus SZAS-79. The sequence continues at coordinate 818 of JBBQVP010000357.1, read as the reverse complement.
GACCATGATCGTGCGGTGCCAGTCGGCGACCTGTGCGGTCGATTCGGGAAGGTCGAGCTCAACGACACGGTCTGCGAGCGCCGCGACGAGCTCTTCAAACGCCTCCTTCGTGTCGTCCTCCGCCAGGCCCCAGGCCGCGGTTCGGGCGAATGCAAACATCGGCGGCAACGGCGGCTCCTGGGCCGAAATCTCGCGCATCGGTATGCGCGGCCTCGGCCGCGTATCCGGGTCGCCCTCGTCATAGCCGACCAGCTGCTCGGCCAGCAGCGCGATGTCGTCGAGCGAACGTGCATACACGCCCACATGGTCGAGCGTGCGCGAAAGCTTGAGGATGCCCTGACGCGGGATCAGGCCATGGGTGGGTTTGAACCCGAACACGCCGCAGAACGACGCCGGGCGGATGACAGAACCGCCTGTCTGCGTTCCCAGCGCCAGCGGAACCATGCCCGCCGCGACCGCCGCCGCCGAGCCCGACGACGAGCCGCCCGGGGTATGCGCTGAATTGTGGGGATTGCGGGTCTTTCCGGGCGAGCGATTGGCGAATTCGGTGGTGACCGTCTTACCCATGATCACCGCGCCGGCGGCGCGCAACATCGCCACCACCGTCGCGTCCTTGTCCGGCAGGCGGCCCGCGTGAAGCACACTGCCGTCCTCGGTCGGCTGGTCGCCGGTATCGATGATGTCCTTCAGTCCCACCGGAACGCCATGCAGCGGACCCGTCGGGTTCCCCTGCGTGCGCCATTCGTCGGCCGCGCGCGCCTGCGCCCGGGCCGCCTCCGGGTCGAGGAACGCCCAGGCCTGGACCTCGGTATCGGCCT
>JBBQVP010000356.1:0-2271 GCA_038211455.1 Burkholderiales bacterium | reverse complement strand
GCCGTCGGGAACCAGTGCTGCGCCGAACCCTCCCATGCGGCGGTTTGCCGCCAGGTCTTCGGACTGGATTGCGAGTGCCTCCGCGAGCGGATCCAGACAGCCGCGCATGCGCTCGAGCGCCCAGAACAGGTTGACCGCAGTCGGCCGGCTTTCCGCCAGGACGGCCTCCGCCTCGGCCAGGTTCGCGCCGCGCCGTGCATCCAGCGCGATGCCGAATGCGGCTGCGCAGCCGATCGCCGGCGCACCGCGCACCACCATGTCCCGGATCGCCGCTGCCGTCTGGGCGGCGGTGCTGCACGCGACGTACACCGTCTCCTCCGGCAGCCTGCGCTGGTCGAGCAGTTCGAGCCGGTCGCCAAGCCAGCGAAGCGCTTCCACGCCCATCAGCGCAGCGCTACCACGCCCATCAGCGCAGTACTTCCAGGTTCATCGCCGTGTACCCACTAGATGACGCGGTCGTTGCCGCCATCGACCGGAACCTGCGCGGCCGTGGTCTTGGCGAACAGGGCGCCGCACATCTCGGCGGCAAGCTCCGCCACGTCGCGGGAGGCGACTTCGGTCCTGAGAAGATTGTTCGTCCGGTACTGCGCGACGCTCATGTTGTAGGCCTTGGCGCGCGAGGCGAGTACATCTTCGGTCCACAGGGCGGTGTCGTAGACCGAATTCGGGTGGATCGAATTGATGCGGATTCCATCCTTGCCCCACTCGAGCGCGGCGACCCGCGCCAGCTGGTTCATCGCTGCCTTGGAGGTTGAGTAGGCGGCGGCGCCGGGCCCGGGCGCGGGAACGTTCTTCGAGCCGATGACCACGATCCTTCCGCCGCGCGGCGCATGGCGAAGCAGCGGATGGCATGACTGCATCAGCGCGAGATTGGCTTCGACGTTGATCGCCATGGTCCTGTGCCAGGTCTCGACCGGAATGTCCTGGATGGGCTGCGAGGAAGGGAAGATGCCGGCATTCAGCACCAGCATGTCGACACCGCCGTAGCGACTGACGGCCCGGTCGAGCGCAGCTTCAACGGCGGCACGGTCGGTCAGGTCGCACTGGATGCCGAGGAACTCCGGCCGCACACGACCGCTCGCGATCTCAGGGTTGAGATCCAGCCCGACAACGGCCGCGCCACGTTGCAGGAAACTGTCCACGCAGGCCTTGCCAATCCCCGAGGCGGCGCCGGTCACGATCACGACTTCGCCGGTGAAGGCGGGGGGCACGCCGCCCTTTTTCAGTTTGGCCTGCTCCAGGTCCCAGTATTCGACTTCGAACAGATCCTTTTCGGGCAGCGCGTGCCATCCGCCGATACCCTCTGCGCGCAGGAACACATCGACGCTGTGTTCGTAGAGTTCGGCGACGATGGTCGCGTCTCTCGCGGTCCGGCCTGCGGCGGCCAGGCCGAACGCGGGATCCAGCACCATGCGTGGCGCGGGATCAAGCATGGTTTTCGTTTCCTTCGCATGCGGCGCATTGCGCCCGAAGTAGTCGCTATACGCAGCAGCATAGGCTGCGACATCCCTGCCGAGCATCGGCAGGGGCTTGGTGCGGATCACATGGTCCGGCGTCGCCGGCCCCTGCTGGGAGATGCGCGCGACATCGGCATGGCGCGCGATCGCGAGGAACTTGTCGTCGCTGTTTATCCCGACGATCAGGGGCATCCCTGCGCATGCAGAGATGTCCTTCCGCAGGCCGGCGATCTCTTCGCGCGCGATGCGCGCGGGCTGCCCTGGTGGATACGTCATGTTCCAGCTGCGCTGCCTGTCGAGATACGCCTCGGCGTCCCCGACAAGCAGGATCATCCGCTCGTAGGCTTCGCGCGCGTCTTCGCCGAACGAAAAGATGCCGTGATTCATCAGCACCATTCCGATCGTGTTTCGGGATGCCTGCCTGGGGAACTCACGCGCGCAGACCGCCGCGAGGTCGAATCCGGGCATTACGTACGGAACAATGACGACGCGATCCCCGTACACCTCGCGGATTCGCGCTTCGCCCCGAGGTGCGTTGGTGATCGAAAGCACGGCGTCGGCATGTGTATGGTCGACATAGCGAAACGGCAGCAGGCCGTGCAGGATGGTCTCGATCGACGGCGCCGGCGCGCCGGCACGCGTCATGTGCGTGGCAAGCTCGTTGACCATCTGCGGATCGGAGAGGGCCGGCAGCGCCGCGAGACGGCGGACGTAGTCCAGGCGCACCGGCGAGAACCCCGCGGGCTCGATGGTTTCCAGGTCCCAGCCGCTGCCCTTCACAAAAAGAATCTCCTCGTCCTCGCCGAACAGGTTC
>JBBQVP010000355.1:0-2315 GCA_038211455.1 Burkholderiales bacterium | reverse complement strand
CCGTAACCGGCAATGAGGACTGATCGGATGTCTCTGGGCATGGGAACCTCGTCTTCAGGTTGGATCGGCGACTGGTGTCAGCGCTTCGGGCGCGGGTTCGACCGCGCGGGCCGGCGTGTCTGACTGCGCCGAGGTTTTGTTTGCGTTTCGGCGGACGCCTCCTTGCCCGTTTCCGCGAGGAGCCAGCGTGCGAACTCGTCAACTTCGACCTTGCCGGCGCTGCGCGGTGATCGAACCAGGAAGTACGCCCGCGACGATGCGACGGCTTTGTCGAACGGCGCGGCGAGCTGCCGGTCACGCAGCATGCGCCGCACCAGCGGCAGGCGCCCGAGCGCGACGCCCTGCCCGGCGGCGGCGGCCTGGATGACCTGGTCGTAGCTGCCGAAGTGCAGCGCGCCGGCCGGCTTGAATTCCGGCAGGCCGAACGCACGCAGCCAGAGGTCCCATTCGAACAGCGCGGCGCGCTCGTCGTCCAGGTGCAGCAGCACGTGCCGACGCAGGTCGGCAGGCTCGAGCAGCGGCCGCGCGGGATCGGCTGCGAGGGCAGGGCTGCAGACGGGCATGACCTGTTCGCCGAACAGGGGGCTGGCATCGCCCATGCTGCCCACGCCCGCGTAACGCACGGCCAGATCGACGCCGGACTGCTCCAGTTGCACCAGCCGGTACGAAGCCGAAATCCGCACATCAATCTCCGGACGGCTGGCAGTGAATCCCGCCAGCCGCGGAATCAACCAGAGGGTGGCAAAGCCCGGGGTCGTGGTCAGCGTCACGACACGGGCCGCCGTCGCTGCCCGCAGCTTCCCGGCCGCGTCCTGGACTTCCTGCATCACCTTCTGCGCGACCTGGTAGAGCAACTGCCCGGCCTCGGTCAGCAGCAGCGCGCGGGTGCGCCGCTCGAACAGCCTGCAGGCCAGGCTCTCCTCAAGGGCCTGTATCTGGCGACTCACGGCCGACTGGGTCAGGAACAGTTCCTCCGCCGCCCGGGTGAAGGAGAGATGCCGTGCCGCGGCCTCGAAAGCCGGCAGCAGATCCAGCGGCGGCAACTGCCAGCGTTTGTTATTCATTCTTCCATCGCATGCATGGGATTCGGATTGAGCGTTTGTCCTGCACCTGTGTGAGTAGAACAATCACAGCCATCCAAAAGGCGCAGCCGTCGCAAACGATAGATGCGCCAGGAACATCCGTCAACTTGTTTCCCCGGGAGAAATCATGGACCTGCAGATCGCCCACGCTTCAATCGAACTCCTTCCCCGGGCGCCCGTGCGCCTTCACGTCGGAACCGGTCATCGCATGACCGGCATCAGCGGCTCCACCTGGCTGACCATCGATGGCGACCCGCGCGACATCATCCTCGAGCCCGGCGACACCCATGCCTTCGACCAGCCGGGTCATGTCTTGGTCCAGGCGCTGGGCGGCAACGCGCTGCTCACCGCCGAGGACGGCGTCGTGCTGCAATCCGACCTGCGGCGCGGCCGCGGTGGACACACCACGGGCCGGCCGTGATCCGCGCTCTCGTTCCCGGCGACGCCGCGGATCTGCAGGCGTTCGTGCGCCGGTTGTCGCCCGCGTCACGCCGGCAGCGCTTCCAGAGCGGGCTGAACGAGTTGTATCCCGCCCTGCTCGAACAACTGACCCGGGCCGGGGGTCACGGCCACGCAGCGTTCGTTGCCGTGGCCAATGCAAACGGCTGCGAGACCATCATCGGCGAAGCGCGCTACGCCCCATCGGTAGAAGACCCCGGCGCGACGGAGTTTGCGGTGGCGGTCGCCGACGAGTGGCAGCACATCGGCCTGGGTACCGCCCTGATCGGCAGGCTCGTCGCCCAGGCCTGTCGCTCGCGCATCTCCCGCCTCTATGGCGACGTGTTGCAGGACAACCGCGGCATGCTCAGCCTGGCGAAAAAGCTGGGATTCAGGATTGGAGCGCATCCGGACGAGGCCTGGCTCGCGCGCGTCGCCCTCGACCTGCGTGCCTCGCGGGAATCTACGCTACGCGCAACGCCTCAGCCGGCCGCAGCGACCTTGGCGCGTCGCTCCACGGCGGGAAGCAGCCCGGCCGCAATCAGCGCCTGACGGATGCGCGCGATCTCCGCGTCGGACACCTTGACCAGCGGCGGCCGCACCACCGCGCGCGGCAGCTTGCCGAGCAGCACCAGCGCCTCCTTCATGCGGTTGTGCATGTCGACGAACGGATCGGCGTAGAAAACCTCCACGGTCGGCGTGATGCGATCGTGCAGCTTTCGCGCCGTCGCGAGATCGTTCGCCCTGACCGCGCGAAACAGCTGCGCCTGCAGGTCGGCGATCACCGAGCCGCTG
>JBBQVP010000354.1:0-2321 GCA_038211455.1 Burkholderiales bacterium | reverse complement strand
CTCATGCGTGCGGCGATCGACGAGGCGGAATCGCAGGCCAGCGCGCGTCGCATCCGAATCGGCATCACATTCGCTCCCGAATCTGCGCTCGCGCACGGCATTCGCGACGTCCTGTTTCGCGTGTTCATCAACTTGCTGAGCAATGCGATCAAGTACAGCCCGGACGACTCCCGTATCGAATGCGGGATCGAGCGCGACGGCGATCGCTGGCGCTGCACGTTCTCGGACCAGGGCTACGGGATTTCGGCGCAAGACCTGCCGCGGCTGTTCGACCGCTTCGAGCGCCTGGAGGCGGCCAAACGCAAGGGAGAAACGGGCGCCGGGCTGGGGTTGGCCTTCGTCAAGACCGCGGTCGAGAAGCACAGCGGCCGGATCGACGTCGAGAGCGAGCCCGGCAAGGGCTCGCGGTTCAGCGTGTCGCTGCCCGTGCTACGGTGATTTGGCCGGTACAGGGGCCGACTTTTCGACACTGAGCACCAGGTCGGCCGTCGCGTCGCGGCCTTCCAGCCCAATATCGTCGATGCCGCGCAGCTTGAGGAAGTAGGGACCGTTATCGAGCGCCGGAAGTGCGATCTCGTTGGTGTGCAGGATATCGCTGAAAATCACATCGGAAAAATCGGCGCGCCGGGCCACGAGCAAACGGTAGCTGACCGCGCCCTCGAGCTTGGTGAAGTTCAGCTTGACCGGGTTGCGCAGCGAAAGGCGGATTCCCGTCCACATGCGCGGGGCAGCGAGCAGCGCGCGCGGCTCGGCCGGCGGCTGGCCTTCCTTCACACGGGTGCCGAAGCCGTTTTTCACCGCGACGCTACCGAGGTTGCCGCTGTCGTTGACCTGGACCACGCCTTCCAAAACTTCGCTGGTGGCGGTATGTTTCTCGGTGTCGGCGGTGACGCGGAATTGCGTACCGCGCACCGCGGCTACCGCGATCGGCGTGCGGACCTCGAATCGCGCGCCGCCAGGCTGGCGCTTTTGCACCGCCGCTTCGACGCGTCCGGACTTGAGCAGGAACTTCGCGTCGGGCGCGCCCGCAAGCGGTGATTTTCTCACCGACTCGACTTGCATCTCGCTCCCCGGCTGCAGCGCCAGCGTCGAGCCATCCGCCAGCCGGATCGTGACGTAGCCGTCCTTCCCGGTGCGCACGCCGTCGCCCGCGGCAATGGCTGCGCCTGCCTTCAGCGCCTGCCCCCGGGACTGTGCTTCGCCTTCGACATGGGCCAGCTCGATCCGGCCGGCTTCATTCCGCATCCAGTTCTCCGGAATGCGGAGCACCTGGCCGGGGTGGATCGAGTCCTTGTCTTTGAGCCGGTTGTGTTCCCATAGCGCACGCTGCACCTCGAGCTTCTCACCGCCGTTCAGGTAGCGGCGCGAGATGCCGATCATCGTATCGCGGTCCTTGACCGTGTAATCGACGTCGGCGCCGGGCGGCGGCAGTGCGCTGCGCGCAGCCTCGCCGGACGCCACGTTTCCGGCGGCCGGCTGAGCGGCTGCCGTGCCGGGCAGCGCCAGCGCGATGCCCGAGAAGAGGAGGGCCGACAAGGTTGTTCGAATGGTCGTACGCAATGCAGGAGAAAACATGGGATCGCACACCAAATTGCAAAGCGCGATTATGCCCCGGAGGCAGTTGCGAAAGCGTAAACAACTGTTGCCGCGACCCCCAGTCCGGAACATGCGATTCGGACATGCAAACAACGCATAGGCACGCGGAGCCCGGCTTGCTACCGTGTGCCAGTTCACTCAGGAGAGAAGGCATGGGCTGCATCGATTTGCGGGAATGGATAGCGCTGCTCGAGAAGGCAGGCGAGCTGCACCGGGTGGGCGCGAAAGTCGACTGGGATTGCGAGATCGGCACGATCTCCCGCCGCGTGCTGGAGGAGCAGGGGCCGGCGCTGCTGTTCGAGAACGTGAAGGGCCACGAGAGGACGCGCGGGCGCCGGGTTTTCTGCGGTGGGATCGGCACGCGCGGACGACTTGCGCTGGCGCTCGGTTTTCCGAAGGACGCAACCAACCAGCAGATCGTCCAGCACGTGATGAAGAAAAACCGGGAGGAGATCCAGCCGGTGCTGGTTGCCGACGGCCCGGTCAGGCAGAACATCATCAGGGGCAAGGATGTCGACCTGCTCGAGTTTCCCGTTCCCAAGTGGCACTACCTTGAGGGTGGCCGCTACATCAACACCTACGCCTGTATCGTGACCAAGGATCCGGATACCGGCGTGCAGAATGCGGGAATCTACCGCGGCATGGTGGGGAAGAAGAACACCATTCCCAGCCTGTTGATCAAGGGCGGCCAGCACTGGGGCCAGCACTTCGCCAAGTACGCGGAC
>JBBQVP010000353.1:0-2374 GCA_038211455.1 Burkholderiales bacterium | reverse complement strand
CTCACCCTGGCCCTCTCCCCGCTACGCGGGGCGAGGGGACTGACTTGAAGGAGGCGACGCTTTCTACTCCCCTCTCTCCCAAGATTTTGGGGGAGAGGGCCGGATTGAGGGGGCAGTCCACCCTCTACGTGCTCGACGAACCCACGGTGGGCCTGCACATGGCCGACGTGGAAAAGCTGATCCGCGTGCTGCACCGCCTGGTCGATGCGGGCAACACGGTGGTGGTGATCGAGCACAACCTGGACATCATCGCCGACGCCGACTGGATCATCGACCTCGGCCCCGAGGGCGGAGAGGCCGGCGGGCGCATCGCCGCCCAGGGCACGCCGGCGGGCCTCGCGCGCGCGCCGGCGCGTTCGCACACCGCGCGCGTGCTGGCGGATTTTCTGGAGGAGCGCAGCGCTTAGAATTATGGAACAGGCGCAAGACAAAAGCGCGCATCGCCGCGCCATCGCACTGATGATCATCGCACCGACGCTGTGGAGCATCGCCGGCGTGGTCACGCGCCATCTGGAGACAACCGGGCGCTGGGAGGTCACGTTCTGGCGCAGCCTGTTCGCGGCCCTGTTCGTCCTGGCCGCGCTGCTGGTCACGCGCGGCCGCGGCGCCTGGGCTGCGGTGCGCGCGAGCGGCGGCTACGGCCTCCTGTCGGGGGCGATGTGGGCCATCATGTTCAGCGCGTTCATGCTGGCGCTGATGACGACTACGACCGCGAACACCCTGATCGTCAACAGCATAGGACCGCTGGTCACGGCGCTCCTGGCGCGCGCGGTGCTGCGCGAGCCGATCGCGCCGCGCACCTGGGCGGCGATCGCGCTCGCCATCGCCGGCATGCTGTGGATGTTCGGCTCGGGCTACACCGCGGGCGAGCCGCGCCACGCGATCGGCATGTTGATCGCCCTCGCCGTACCGCTGGCGGCAGCGGTGAACTTCGTCACGCTCAAGCACGCCAGCCGTTCGGTGGATTTCATTCCAGCAGTGCTGCTGGGCGCGATCATTTCCGCCGCGATCACCCTGCCGGTCGCCCTGCCCTTGCGCGCGAATGCGCACGACCTCCTCCTGCTTGCCATGCTCGGCTGCCTGCAACTCGGTCTGCCCTGCATGCTGATGGTGCGCGCGAGCCCGCATCTGTCCGCCCCCGAGATCGCTCTGCTCGCGCTGCTCGAAGTGGTGCTCGGCCCGCTGTGGGCCTGGCTCGGCGCGGGCGAAGCGCCGGCTCTGGCCACGCTCGCCGGCGGCGCCCTCGTTATCGCAGCGTTGCTGCTGAACGAGCTTGCCGCGCTCGGTCTGCGCGTGCACGCGCGGCGCGGTTGAGCAATCGGAAGCTTTGACGTAGCCTGTACGCGTTGCCAGTCCTGTTTGCAGAACGGAGGTGCACGTGCCGCGCAAGCTCATCAGCTCCGGATCGAGCTTCGAAGCACAGATCGGGTATTCCCGCGCCGTCGTCGATGGCGATTGGGTGTTCGTCTCGGGGACCACCGGTTTCGATTACGCGACGATGAGCATCGCGGACGACATCGCGGCGCAGGCCGAGCAGTGCTTGCGGAACATCGCCGCTGTACTGGACCAGGCGGGCTCCAGTCTCGAAGATGTCGTGCGCGTGACCTACATACTGCCGGACGCGGCGGAGTTCGAGCAATGCTGGCCGGTTCTGCGCAAGTACTTCGGCGAGATCCGGCCCGCGGCGACGATGATCTCGGCGGGACTGGCCGACCCGCGCATACGCATCGAAATCGAGGTCACCGCAAAAAAGCGCTCCGCCGATCGGCCAGAAGGCGCATGATTGCAGCAGCCGTCTCACCCGAAGCCAACCCCGCGCGCAACGTTGAAGCTTTCCGACCTCCGCGCCTTTGAGCCCGTGCTCGCGCCGACCGCGATCCTGCTGGCCGCTGCGCTCGCATTGACCGTTGGCCCGGCATTGCCGCCCTCGCTCTCCGGTCTGAAGACCCTGGGCCCCGCCGTGGTGCTGCTGCTGGCAACGGGCATGGGGGTCTGGTTCAATCGCGGCCGCGCCTTCATCGCGCTCGCCTCGCTGCTTGCCGCCTTTGCCGGCTACAGCATCGCGCTCGAGTACGGCGCCGCCAGCTTCGCCGCGCGCGCGGTGTTCACCGCCACCGCGATTTTCGTTCCGCTCAATTTCCTGCTGGCGCTGATCTTCCCCGAGCGCGGCATTTCGCATCACTTCAACTACCGCTGGCTGCTGCTGGCGGTGGTGGAAACCGTGCTCGTCGCCTGGATCGCGAGCGCCGGACGCAGCAGCCTGTCGGGCATGGCGTGGCAGGACCTGCTCCATCATTGGCTGCTCAGCTCCCCGCCGACGCCGATACTTGGACGGTTGCTGTTCGCTGCGGCTTTCATCGCCGCCGCATTCAGG
>JBBQVP010000352.1:0-2385 GCA_038211455.1 Burkholderiales bacterium | reverse complement strand
GCGCGTTGTAGAAGGCGTAGTGCACGAACTTTCCGATGTCGAAATTTGCACCGAGCTCGCGATTGATCCGCTGCAGCAGGTTGAGGTTAAACGCCGCCGTCACGCCTTGCGCATCGTTGTAGGCCGCGTGCAGGATGTTCGGGTCCTTCTTGCGGTCCACGCCCACGAGCATGGCCCCGCCCGCCCCCACCTGCCCGCGCGTCATGCGCAGGAACGCGCGCGCTTCCTCGCGGCTGAAGTTTCCGATCGTCGAGCCGGGAAAGTACACGACCTTGCGCCCGGCGCCCTCGAACGCCGGGATCCGCAGCGGGCGGCTGAAGTCGCCGGTCACGGCGCGGATGTCCAGCCACGGAAACTCTTCCGCGAGCTGTGCCGCGGCCTGACGCAGCGCCGAGATCGAAATTTCCACCGGGACATAGACCGCAGGCCTCAGGTGCGCGATCAGGATCCGCGTCTTGGTGCTCGCGCCGCTGCCGTACTCGATCAGCTCGACGCCCTCCCCGCCCTCGCCCGCGAATCGCGCGATATCGGCGATATGCGCCTGCGTCAGTGCGAGCTCGGTGCGCGTGGGGTAGTACTCGGGGAGCGCGCAGATCTGCTCGAACAACTCGCTGCCGCGCGCGTCATAGAAATACTTCGGCGCCAGGGCCTTGTGCTCCGGCGCGAGGCCGTTGACGACGTCTTCGAGGAAGTTGTCGGGCGCGACGGCCAAGCCGTGGAATGTGACCGACCCGGCCTTCATGCCGATGGTGCTTCCGGCGCGGCCGCCAGACTTATCCCTGCGGCCGCGGGGCAGCCGACTCCAGCCACTTCTTGATACGCTGGGCGTCGCCGATCCGTGAGTTCTTTCCCCAGGAATCGAGCAGGATCATCACCAGGTCCTTGCTGCCCAGACGCACGTGCATCACCAGGCAGCGGCCCGCCTCGTTGATGAAGCCCGTCTTTTGCAGCGCGATGTCCCAAGTGTGACCGCGGATGAGGCTGTTGGTGCTGCGGTACTGGAGTGTCTGTCCGAGCGCGCTGACCTGTGCCTGGTCACGCGTCGAGTAATCCCGGATGAGGGGGTATTCGTACGCCGCTTTCACCAGCCTCGCCAGGTCGGGCGCAGTGGAGACATTGGCCGAGGTCAGGCCGGTCGCGTCCTCGAAATGCGAATCGGACATGCCGATCGACATCGCCTTCTCGTTCATTGCGGCGATAAACGCCGGGGTGCCGCCCGGGTAGGTCCGCGCCAGTGCGGCGGCGGCCCGGTTCTCGGAGGCCATCAACGCGAGCAGGAGCAACTCGTCGCGTGTCAGCGTCGCCCCGGGACGCAAGCGCGAGTGGGTGCCCTTCAGCTGGTCCATGTCCTCCGAGCTGATCACGACACGCGCATCGAGGTCGAGGCTGCGGTCGAGCACGACCATGGCGGTCATCAGCTTGGTGATCGAGGCGATCGGCAGGATCACGTCGGCGTTCTTGGCGAGGATGGTTTCGCCGCTGTCCGCATCCTGCACGAGTGCCGTGCTTGAGCGGAGGATCACTTTCTCCGGGCGCGCCGACTGCTTGTGGCTGACCCGCTCGGCCTGGGCCTTCTTCTTCTGGCTGCCCTCGCCGGCCTGCGCGAAGCCGATCGAGAGGGCGAGCACGGCGAACAACGCGAACATCGCAACGATTTTTTCCAGCTGGTGGAGCTGCCGTTGTTGCGGTTCCATTACCGTATCCCAATCAAGGTTTCGACGAGTGTAGTCATCGAAATTAACAAATGCAAGTAAAAATAAGGATCTGCGCAATATTACCCAGAAACAACCTCAACTAGATGAGGCTCCCGGCCCAGCTTCGCCGGGCATACCGGACTCCTCTTCCTGCTGCTGAAGCGCCCACATCTGCGCGTACTGCCCGTCCAGGGCGAGCAATGCCCTGTGCGTGCCGCGTTCGACGATGCGGCCACTGTCCATGACGAGTATCTGGTCGGCGTCCATGATAGTCGACAAGCGATGCGCGATCACCAATGTGGTGCGGCCCTCGGCGATGCGGGTCAGCTCGGCCTGGATCGAGCGCTCGGTTTCAGAGTCGAGCGCGGAGGTCGCCTCGTCGAAGATCAGGATGCGCGGGTTCTTCAGGATCGCGCGCGCAATCGCCACGCGCTGCTTCTCGCCGCCAGAGAGCTTCAGGCCCCGCTCGCCCACGGTCGATTCGTACTTCGCGGGCAGCGTCTCGATGAACTCGTGGATGTGCGCCGCGCGCGCCGCCCCGATCACTTCCGCGCCGGTCGCGCTGGTGCGCCCGTAATGGATGTTGTAGCGGATCGTGTCGTTGAACAGCACGGTGTCCTGCGGAACGATTCCGATCGCAGATCGCAGGCTCTGTTGCCTGAGGTCGCGAAGGTCGATGCCGCCGGCGAGG
>JBBQVP010000351.1:0-2393 GCA_038211455.1 Burkholderiales bacterium | reverse complement strand
GTCGAGCAGCCGGCCCGGCGTCGCCACCAGGATGTCGATGCCGTTCTTCAGCATGCGGTTCTGCAGCGGGTAGGGCATGCCACCAACCACGGAGAGCGTCTTGATGCGCAGGTTGCGCCCGTACGTATCGGCGGCCTTGGTGACCTGCACGGCGAGTTCGCGTGTCGGGGTCAGCACCAGGATGCGCGGTCCGCGGCCGTTCTGCGGGTGCGGCTGCGTCAGCAGCTGCAGCGCGGGAAGCATGAAGGCCGCAGTCTTGCCGCTGCCGGTCTGCGAGGACACGAGCAGGTCGCGGCCCTTGATCGCTTCGGGCACGGCGCGCGCCTGCACGGCGGTCGGCTCGGTGTAACCCGAGGTCTTGACGGCTTCGAGCAGCGGCGCGGCGAGGCCGAGGCTGTCGAAAGATAGGGGAGTGCTTACTTCGTTTAATTCGCTCATGACTACTCCTGTCCCGGAGGGACTCGAAACGGTTTGACAGGCCAAAACACCGGCACCAACCGAATCGCAATCCTGATGGGGTAGCCCCTGGGGGCTGGCAGCGGGAACGCAGCAGGAAGAGGTGAAACGTTCTTCCGAGGGAGGTCAGAGACGATGAACTAAGTGTGCATTACAACATTGCTTGTTGCGGCGCACAAAGCGAAGTGTACGCGATTCCATTTGAAACGCCAAGAGCAATCAACAACTTGAACTAGAGCTTCGCAAAACGCGGCACGTGTTTCCCGTGGAACAGGACGCTCTCGGTGAACATCGCCAGCGGCCGTACCCAGAGCGCGCCTTCCCCGTACAGCGGGCGATAGACCACCAACTGCTCGCGTGTTTCCGAATGCGTGGCCACGCCGATCACGGCGTAGTCATTGCCCTTGTAGTGGCGGTATGTGCCGGTGGGTAGCATGATCCGGGTGCTTTCCTTATTTGCAGATCGCTGCATTATGTCAATAATAAGCTCCCTGATCGATGGAGATCGACCCACGATGCCGGCACCTTTCGAACAGCAGGTCACCTTCCTCTATGTGCGGGAACCCGAGGTCAGCTACCGTTTCTACGGGGAAACACTGGAACTCCCGCTGGTGCTCGACCAGGGGTCCGCGCGGATCTACCGCGCCGGCGCCGGCGATGCCTTCGTCGGCATCTGCAAGGCTTCCGGCGTGCAACAACCGCCGCCGCCCGATCGCGCGCCGCTCGGACTGATCTTCACTTTTGTGACCCCGGATGTCGACGGCTGGCACGCGCACCTGCGCGCAAAAGGGGTGGTGTTCGAGAAGGCGCCGCAACTGAACGCGGCCTACCGGATCTACAACTGCTTCTTCCGCGACCCGGACGGGTACCTGCTCGAGATCCAGCGTTTCCTCGATCCGGCCTGGCCAGGCCCCCCGAGGAATGTCTGACTTTACTTCGACAAACTCTTTTACCTGTGCGGCCTGTGGATCAGTTGGCTTGCCGATTCAGGAAAATTCCGGCCCATGTACCTGGCGCCCGGCAACGAAGGTGCGTGCCACCGCGATATGCCGGATCCGCTCGAGCGGGCAGCTGAGCGGATCCTCCTCGAGCACGACGAAATCCGCCGCCATGCCCGGCGTGAGCGGCCCGCGGGTGGCTTCGTCCCAGGTGAGGTAGTGGCCCGCCACCGTGGCGAGGCGCAGCGCCTCCTCGCGCGATAGGCCGCTCGGGCCGAGCGTCGCCTTGGCGTCGTTGTCCCAGCGCGCGATCGCCTCCCACAGCGCAAACAGCATGTTGTGCGGCACGCCGTCGGTGGACAGCGCGACCGGCACGCCGGCATCGAGCAGCGCGCGCAACGGGGTGCCGCGCGCGCCGAGCTGTTGCAGGTTGAAGCGGGTCGCGGCCATGTACATGAAGCCCGGCGTGACGGTGACGACCAGGCCCAGGGCCTTGATGCGGCGGATCTGCTCGGTGCTCGCTTCGGTCACGTGCACCGCCACCCAGCGCCGGTCCGTGATCGGAATCTGTGCATTGATCTCCTCGAAGGCGCGCAGTACGCGCTCGAGTTCGTAGCAGACCAGCGTGCAGACGCGGATACCGCGCTTGGCCGCCTCAAGCCCGAGCGCCACCAGGCGTTCGTGCGGCAGCGACTGGTAAAAGTGCCCGGCCCATTGCTCGTACGGGTAGCCCCGGGCAATGATGCGCGCCGAATCAGGGTCGGCCACGTCGAGGCACACCGCCTCCTCGCGCAGCAGTCCTGTCGTGCCCGCGTCGCTGCCTTGGCCGGATAGCCGCGGCGCCCAGTGCGAAAGCAACTCGCCCAGCTTGCGGTCGCCGAACGCGGCGCTCGGCACTGAAAGCGGCAGCTGCATGCGCAGCGTGAGTTCGCCCGCCGCCTCCAGCCTGCGATAGGCGTCGATCACCTGCGGGGTCACGCCGTGGCCTTCGAACGCCGC
>JBBQVP010000350.1:0-2404 GCA_038211455.1 Burkholderiales bacterium | reverse complement strand
GTTCGCCGTCGATGTCGAGGAACACCTTGGCCGATTCGTCGGGTTTGTTCCAGTAGCCGAGCATGACGTTTGGCCCCTTGAGGATCAGCTCGCCGGTCTCGCCCACGGGAACGAACGCGGTCCCCTCGGGTTCGATCACCGCCGCCATCACGTTCGGGATCGGCAGGCCGAACGATCCGGGCTTGGGGCGGGTGCGCGGATTGACGTGGCTCGCAGCGCAGGTCTCGGACAGGCCGTAGCCCTCGGTGATCGACGACTCGGTGCGCTTCGCCCAGTCCTTCATCGTCGATTCGTGCAAGGTATCGGCGCCGGAGATCAGCATTTTCAGCCGCTTCCAGTTGACCTTGTTGGTGTCCTTGTGGTCCTTGAGATATTCGTACAGCGTCGGCACGCCGTAGAACACCGTGGCCTTGTATTTTTCCATCGCCTCGAGGATGCCCTCGGTGTCGGGCGTGGTGAACAGCACCAGCGTCTGGCCCTGGATCAGGCCGTTGAGCATGAGCACCACCTGGCCGTAGATGTGGAAGAACGGCAGGAAAGCGATGATCACTTCCTTGCCTTCCTCGAAACCCGGAAACGCGGCTTGGCCCGAGACCTGGGCCGAAATCAAGTTGTAATGCGTCAGCATCACGCCCTTGGGATTGCCGGTGGTGCCGCCGGTATAGGGCAGCGCGGCGAGGTCGGTCTTCGGGTCGATGTCGACCTTGGGCAGATTCGCCGGGGCTTGCGCGAGCAAGTCCTGGAACTGATGCACGTCGTCACGTTTGGGAATGTTCGGCGCGCCTATCTTGACGTCGCCGAAGATCTTGCCGAGAAAAGTCTTGCCGAGGAATTTCTTCAGCCCCGGGAGGTATTCGCTTACATTGGTGACGACGATGTGGTCCAGCGTCGCGCCGGATTTCTCCACCTTGTCGAACAGGATGTCCTGGCAGATCACCACGCGCGCGCCGCTGTTGTCCAGCTGGAACTTGACTTCGTGACTGGTGTAGACCGGGCTGATCGGGGTGACGACACAGCCGAGCTTCAGCGCGGCGAAATAGGCGATGACGAACTGCGGGCTGTTGAGCAGATACAGGCCGACGCGATCGCCTTTCTTCAGCCCCAAGCCGGCGAGGGCGCTGGCGAGGCGGTCGGCGTGTTCGCGCAATTCGCGGAAGCTGATTTCGCGGCCGTAGAACACCAGCGCGGTCTTGGCGCCGAACCGGTCGGTCGCCTCATCGAAGGCCTGCGGCACCGATTTCAGCGGTACGTCGGGGTTGGCGGGTACGCCGGACTCGTAGAACTTCAACCAAGGCCGGGACAGGTAAACCGACTTGGGATTCATGGACTCCTCGGGCAGGTGACACCGCTCTATCGGCGGCTGCGCAATATTAGTATTGGATTTGCGCCTATACTGCCATGTGCCCCGTTCGTGGGCAAGTGCAAGCGTATAAACGGAAGTGCTTCGCGTTCATCATGGATGAAATAGTCAGCCGTGCCATGGCGAAATGGCCGAACGTGCCTGCGGTCTACGGCTGGCTTGCGCTCGACCGCCGCGGCCGCTGGTCGATCATGAGCGCAACTGCCGGCGCAGCGGGCTTCGAGCCTATCGGCAATGAGAAACTGATCGAATCCATCGGCCGCAACTACACCCATGACGATGCAGGCCGCTGGTATTTCCAGAACGGCCCGCAGCGGGTCTACGTCGACCTGGCTTACACGCCGCTTGTGTATCGCATCGCGCGCGCGCATCCGCTGGCGTTTGAGACGCATACGGGCATGCCCTGTGCCGAGCTGCAGTCGGTTTGGATGGACGAAGCCGGGAACCTGCTCTTCGCCACCGAGCACGGGCCGGGGCTGCTGCTGGATCGCGACCTGCCGCGAGGGCTGGAAGCGCTGGCGTACGCGGACGGTCATGCTCTGGAAGAGGAACAACTGATCGCCCTGATCGAAGAGGGGGGCGATGCGGCAGGCGTCTACTTCAATACCGGCGCGGCGAGCCTGCCGCTGTCGCTGATCCGCGAGGAAGAAGCGCCGCGGCGCCTGGGCTATGTGCGCGAGCCGCGGCCTTAGACCGGGGAGCCTGAGCGTTGATAGTTCCTGTCCGCAGTCGTAGTTACCGTTGACACCAAACGGAGCGTGAGGGTTTTATCCGCGCGGACGGGACGCCGTCCGCGCAAGCCCGGGCACTGCAATTCGACGGGTCGCTTCTCGTCGATCGACACCAGCGTGACAAGTATTGCGCGCTGCGCGCGCCAACCGCGCTTTCCACGCGGAGGTGAAGCGTGTCCGCGCGGAAAACGCGGTTACGGTTAACACCTACAACGGTCCAGGGGCTTCAAACAAGATCGCCGCTTGTGCGCGGACACGCTTTACCTCCGCGCACAAGCGACGATCCGCGCGGACGGGACGCCGTCCGCGCAAG
>JBBQVP010000349.1:0-2499 GCA_038211455.1 Burkholderiales bacterium | reverse complement strand
TGCTCGACTACCTGCAGCGCGGCAAGATCGCCGGCGCGGGCCTGGATGTGTTCGCCGACGAGCCGAAGGTGCCGGCTGGATTCTTCGCGCTCGACAACGTGGTGCTGCTGCCGCACATGGGCAGCACTTCCAGGGAAACGCGCCTTGCGATGGGCATGCTGCAGGTGAACAACATCCGCGCTCTGTTCGCCGGCAAGCCGCTGCTCTCGCCGGTGAACTGAGGCGCGCGAACCGCATCCGGCCGCGCGGTTTCCACGTGCCGGGTCATGGAGGCGCGCTTCTCCCGTGCCGGGTCAGCCTTCGAGGTGGTTGAGCTTTTCCAGCCCGAGCGCTTCACGCAGGTCGGCGGTTCCTGCGGCCTTGAAATCCTCCAGCGGGATTCCGCTCGCGTCGGCGAGTTTCACGACCGCGTTGAACGAGGCGACGATCGCGGCCGCATCCACCAGCGCTTCCGCCCCCAGCGCATCGAGAATTTCATGCCTCGCCGCTGCGCGTTGCGCCGCGTCTCCGCGCAGCATCGCCTCACCGAACCCGACCAGCGCCGCGCCATGCGGCACGCCGACGGCCGCGCCATCTCCCTCAAGGACCGCGCCCAGGTCGAACGCTTCGCCCGCATGTTGGCCGCTCGCACGGAGCAGCGCCGTATGGCTGACCGTTCAGTAATAGCACCCGTTCAGGCTCGACACGCGACCGGCCAGCAACTCCATTTGCGCATGCGAGAGCGCGCGGTACTCGCGCGTGAAGTCCCGGATCTCGTGATCCTTCAGGTACAGCTCGACGTCGAGGTCGAAGAAGTTGAACACCTCCTGCGGCACCAGGCTCAGGGCGCGGTGGATGTTCTTCGCGCCGTGCACCGTGTACGGGTCGGGATCCCCGGGCGCGCGTCGCTCGGGCGCGAGCGTACTCACCCAGGCGATGTCGCGCTGCGCGCCGGCCGGGCGATGCCGTGTCGGCGCGCCCGGGCGCGGCGCGGGCAGCGCGCGCTGCGGCAGGCCGAGGGAAAGCTCGAACGTGTCGAGTGCCGTGATCACCGCGATCACCCCCACCGCCTCGACATACTGCTCCTCGGACACGCCCTCCTGCAGCATGGCGTGCAGCCATTTCTTCGTCAGGCGGCCCGCGTCGGTGGCAACACGATGCACGATCTCGACCATGGCCGATGGCAGCGCACCGGTGGGTGGCCGCGCGGCCGTCGCGGCGTGCGCGCCATCGACGCCGTACGGCGAGAGTGCGGCCTTGCGCCGCGCGCACAGCGCGCATCCATGTGCCGCGCGTGTCTCGGCGGCGATCGCGATGCGCTCGGCGCCGCTCCACCAGGTTCCCGGGGATGCCAGCCGTTCCCAGGCACGCGCGCATTCGCGCGCGAGGTCTGTGCGGATCGGCAGCGCCGCGGGGTCGAACTCTGTGCTTGCGTGCATGACGCATCCCTTCCCGGCGTTCAGAACTTCATCGCGCGCTGCACCGCCGGCCGCGCACCGATCTCCGCCAGCCAGCGGTCGACATTCGGGACGCCTTCGCAAAGCGCCGGCAACACGCTCTTGGTGCGCGCCACCGTGCCGTAGAGCGCAAAATCAGCGATCGTGACTTCGCTCCCGGCGGCATAGCGGTTCTTCGCGAGCGTGTCGTCCCAGACCTTCAGGTACTCCTTCCAGCGATCCTCGAACATCTTCGCTGTCGGCGCATGCGGCTCATGCGAGCGCACGATCCCGAATACGGTCCCCAGGGTCGGTCCCATATCGGTCGCCGCGCTCATCAGCGCCTGCAGGAATGCAGGTCGCGCGGCCGGATCGGACGGAATGAATTTTCCGCACTTTTCGGCGCAGTACTGCAGGATCGCCATCGACTGCGAGAGCGTGACCTTCTTCCCGCCGGGGCCGTCGGAATCGACGATCACGGGGATCTGCCCGTTCGGGTTCATCGCCAGGTACGCGGGCGACTTGTTGTCGCCCTTCGCGAAGTCGATCGGGTGAAACGTATAGGCAAGGCCGCATTCTTCCAGCGCAATGCGGGCGCGCATGCCGTTCGAGGTGCCGGCGGCGTAGAGATCGATCATGTCTTCCCCTTTGGATGCGTGCTAGGACGCGGAACCGGTTTGTGACTGGAGGTAATTCTGCAGACCGAGTTTGCCGATCAGTTCGAGCTGCGTTTCCAGCCAGTCGATATGCTCTTCCTCGGACGCAAGGATGCTTTCGAGCAGCTCGCGGGAAACGTAGTCGCCCACTGCCTCGCAATGCGCGATCCCGGCCTTGAGGTCGGGATGCGCGAGGAGTTCGAGTTTCAGGTCGCCCTTGAACGCTTCGGGCACATCTTCCCCGATCATCAGCTTGCCAAGGTCCTGCAGGTTGGGCAGGCCTTCGAGGAACAGGATCCGCTCCATCAGCTGGTCGGCGTGCTTCATCTCGTCGATCGACTCATGCTTTTCGTGCGCCTCAAGCCGCGCGAACCCCCAGTTACCGAACATGCGGGCGTGAAGGAAATACTGGTTGATCGCAGTCAGCT
>JBBQVP010000348.1:0-2547 GCA_038211455.1 Burkholderiales bacterium | reverse complement strand
TACTCCAAACCCTACGGCCGCACGATCCGCGCGAGCTTGCCGCCGATGCGCGCGACGTGTGAACTCGCCGACGCGGTCGGGTTTTTCGATACCATTGCTCCTCTGCCTGATCTCTCCTCCCTCACTCCCACGGAAGAAGGTGCTGAATGAAAGTCGTGATAACCGGCGGTGGCGGCATGCTCGGATTCAAACTTGCCCGGGCGCTGCTTGCGCGCGGCAAGCTGACCGGGACCGATGGAAAGGAAACGGCGATCACCCGCCTGACGCTTTTCGACACGGCGTTCCCGCCTTCGCTGCCGCAGGATCCGCGGCTCGAGGCGATCGCCGGCGACATCTCGGCGCCTGGCGTGCTGGCAAAGGCGCTTACAGCCGATACGCAGTCGGTGTTTCACCTTGCCTCCGTGGTTTCAGCCGGTGCCGAGGCGGATTTCGACCTCGGCTGGAAGGTGAACCTCGAAGGCACCCGCACGCTGCTGGAACTGGCGCGCAAGTGCGCCAAACCTCCGCGCCTGATGTTCACGAGTTCGGTCGCGGCGTTCGGCGGCGACCTGCCCGAGGTGCTCGACGACACGACCACGCCGAATCCGCAGACTTCCTACGGCGCGCAAAAGGTCTGCAGCGAATACCTGGTCACCGACTACACGAGGAAAGGCTTCATCGACGGGCGCAGCCTGCGCCTGCCGACCATCGTCGTGCGCCCGGGCAAGCCCAACCTCGCCGCGTCCTCGTTCGCCAGCGGCGTGCTGAGGGAACCGCTCAACGGTGTGGTGTCGGAATGCCCGGTGTCGCTGGATACGGGCGTGTGGCTGCTCTCCCCTGGCCGCGCGGTCGAATCGTTCATCCATGCGCACGAGACGCCGTCCTCGCTCTGGGGTATGAGCCGGGCGCTGAACCTCGCAGGCATCACCGTGACGGTGGCGGAGATGATCGAAGCGATGCGCCGCGTCGCTGGCGATGCGGCGGCGAAACGCGTGGTCTACAAGCCCGACGAGCGCATCCAGAAGATCGTCGCCGGCTGGCCGGCCCGCTTCAAAACGCCGCGCGCGCTGGCGATGGGCTTCAAGGCCGATGCGGATATCGAAAGCGTGATTCGCGCCTATGTGAAGGACGAGGGAATCCGGATACCTTGATGCACGTTTGTGTATCGTTATCGATACACAAACTGACTTGAAAGCGGCTTGCAGAGCGGACTTAATTAAAATAATCTGTTGAAATTTAATTCAAGAGAGAGACCGGCCATGCGACTCGCCAGCCCCCGGAACGCAACCGCATTCGCGGCACTGGCGATGCTCGCCATCTGCGCCGCGTGGATCGCGCTGAACGGACGGACGCTTCTTCCTCGCGCCGCGATCACGGAAGTACCCCTGCCGTTTGTCCTCTGCGGCGGTGCCAGCGTCGTGAATGGCGCCGAGCCGCTGCTGAGCGCCTCGGGGCGTGCGCGTCCGGCCGCGCGCGTGGTTTCCTCGGAACCGCTAGCCCACGTGCCCGGCAAGCGCGTGACGGTTGCGATCGTCGACTTCCCGCCGGGCAGCTTTTCGCCGGCGCATCGCCATGGCGGCTCGGTGAGCGTGTACGTGCTCAAGGGCGCGATCCGCTCGCAGCTTGGAGACGGCCCCATCGAAACCTTCCCGGTCGGCGGCACCTTCTTCGAGCCGCTCGGCATCATCCACACGTTTTCAGAGAACGTAAGCGACACCGAGTCGGCGCAGGTGATGGCAGTCTTCGTCCACGACGAAGGCGCGACGCTGACGACGTACCTGCAGTAAGGGGCGCGACGCGCTCGGCCCGGCCCGGTCATCGGGCGCTCTGCCTAGGCGGTCTTGTCTGCCGACAGGTTCAATTCCTTCTGCATCTGCTCGCGCATCACGAACTTCTGGATCTTGCCGGTGATCGTCATCGGGAATGATTCGACGAATTTTATGTAGCGCGGCACCTTGTAGTGCGCGATCTTGTCCTTGCAGAAGGCCCTGATCTCCTCCCCGGTCGCGCTGTGTCCAACCTTCAGGACGATCCAGGCGCACAACTCCTCGCCGTAGCGCGGGTCCGGCACGCCGATCACCTGCACGTCCGACACCGCCGGGTGGCGGTACAGGAACTCCTCGATCTCGCGCGGGTAGACGTTCTCGCCGCCGCGGATGACCATGTCCTTTATCCGCCCGACGATGTTGACGTAGCCCTCGGCGTCCATGGTTGCGAGATCGCCGGTATGCATCCATCCCTCATTGTCGATGGCTTCGCGCGTCTTTTCTTCGTCGCCCCAGTAACCGTGCATCACGGCGTAGCCCTTGGTGCAGAACTCGCCAGTCGTGCCGTAGGGCACGCTCCTGCCGGTGTCGGGGTCGACGACCTTGATCTCGAGGTGCGGTTGCACCAGGCCCACCGTCGACACGCGCCGGTCGAGCGGCGTCTGCGTGGTGCTCTGGCAGCTCACCGGACTGGTCTCGGTCATGCCGTAGGCGATGGTCACTTCGCGCAGGTGCATCCGCTCCACCACCTGCTTCATCACTTCGATCGGGCAGGGCGAGCCGGCCATGATCCCGGTGCGCA
>JBBQVP010000347.1:0-2550 GCA_038211455.1 Burkholderiales bacterium | reverse complement strand
GCGCGTGCAGGCCCTGCTGCCATCCCTGGACGGGCTGGGGCGTGGCAGCGTCCTGATGGTCATCGATCTCGCATTGCCCGCGATCAAGCAGGCGGGTGCGGAGCAGAGGCAGCAACTTCTCGTGGCGCTGGTCGCGGTGATCCATGCCGACCGGCGGGTCTCCCTGCACGAGTTCGTCGTGCTGACGTTGGTGAGGACGCAGCTTGTGCCGCGCGCAAAGCCAGGCGCGGGCAAGAGCCGGCCGCTTTCGGCGGTTCGCGACGAGGTCGTGTTGTTGCTGTCGCTCGTCGCGCACGCCGGGCGCAGGTCAGGGCTGGCAGCCGACCAGGCGGTGGAAGACGCATTCGCCGCCGGCGTGCGGGTGGTGGGAATGGGCGACGCGAGGCTCCTGCCGAGGGATGGCTTCTCGCTTGAGTCGGCGGGGAGCGCGCTTGAGGCGCTCATATCCGTTGCCCCGCTCGCCAAGGCGGTTCTGGTCAAGTCGCTGTTTGCGACGGTCGCGTCGGACGGAACCATCCGGCTCATCGAAGCCGAACTGATGCGCCTGATTGGCGCGGTGCTCGACTGCCCGCTACCGCCCCATTTCGAGCAGATCGATCCGGACACGCTCGCAGGCTGATCGCAGGCTGGGGGTCGCGGGCGGCTGGCGGGCATCGGCTAAAATGCGCACCTCGATGAGCGCCGCGCCGCAAGCAGAATTCCACAACGATCAGGCACAGGCGCTGGCGGCAGCGCTCGCGTCCGTGATCGAAGGCGAAGTACGCTTCGACGCGGGCAGCCGCGCGGTGTACTCGGCAGATGCCTCCAACTACCGCCAGATCCCGATCGGTGTCGTGCTGCCGAAGACCTTCGACGATGTAGTCGCCGCGGTGCGCATCTGCCGCGCGCACGGCGCGCCGCTGCTGCCGCGTGGCGGTGGCACCTCGCAGTGCGGGCAATGCGTGAACGTTGCGGTGGTGCTGGATTTTTCTAAGTACCTTGGAAACGTCGTGTCCGTGGATCCAGTGGCGCGCACCGCGCTCGTCCAGCCTGGCGCGGTATGCGACGCGCTGAAGGCGGCCGCGGAGGCACACGGGCTAACGTTCGGGCCGGACCCGGCGACCCACAGCCGCTGCACCCTGGGCGGGATGATCGGCAACAAGTCCTGCGGCGCGCACTCGGTGATGGCTGGCAAGACAGTCGAGAACATCGAATCGCTCGAGGTGCTGACTTACGACGGCGCGCGGTTCTGGGCGGGACCGACTTCCGAAGGCGAACTCGAGGCGATCATCGCGCGGGGCGGCCGGCAGGGCGAAATCTACGCGCAGCTGAAGGCATTGCGCGACAAGCACGCCGACCTGATCCGCGCGCGGTTCCCGAAAATCAAGCGCCGCGTGTCGGGTTATAACCTCGACCAGTTGCTGCCGGAGAACGGGTTCAACGTCGCGCGCGCGCTGGTCGGCAGCGAGGGCACCTGCGCGGTGACGCTCCAGGCGGTGACGCGGCTGGTGAAGAATCCGGCGGCGCGCGTAGTCCTGATCCTTGGCTTCCCGGACATCTATGCCGCGGGCGACGTGGTGCCCGATGTGCTGCGCGCTGCGCCGATCGCCTGCGAAGGGCTCGACGAAAAGATCATCGGTGGCCTGCGCGAGCGGCGCCTGAAGCTGGAGGACATCGGTCTCCTGCCCGAGGGATCCGCGTGGCTGATGGTCGAGTTCGGCGCCGACACGCGCGAGGCGGCGGTGGCGCAGGCACGCGGCCTGATGGATGCGGTGGCGGGCAGGAATCCGCGCCCGAGCGCGTGGCTGATCGAGGACAAGCCGACGATTGAGCGAATGTGGACGATCCGCGAGACCGGCGCATCGGCGACCGCGCTGGCGCGCGGGGCCGACGAAGCGGGGCGCGGGCCCGATCCAGTGGTCGGGTGGGAAGACGCCGCGGTCGACCCGCTGCGCCTGGGTGACTACCTGCGCGAATTCCAGGCGCTGATCGATGCGTGCGGGTACCGGACATCGCTCTACGGGCATTTCGGCGACGGCTGCATCCACGCGCGCATCACATTCAATCTGCGCAGCGCCGATGGCATTGCGCAGTGGCGCGGTTTCCTGAAGAAAGCGGCCGACCTGGTGGTCAAGTACGGCGGGTCGCTCTCTGGGGAGCACGGCGATGGCCAGGCGAAGGCCGAATTCCTGCCGGCCATGTACGGTGAGGAACTGATGGGCGCGTTCCGCGAGTTCAAGGCGATCTGGGATCCGGAGAATCGCATGAACCCCGGAAAGCTGATCAATGCCAATGGGCCTGTGAATGCGGCTGACGCGAACCTGCGCCTCGGGCCTGCCTACAAGCCGGTGACGTTCGCCACGCGTTTTTCGTTCAGGAGCGACGTAGGCGACGGATTCACGCGCGCGACCGAGCACTGTATCGGCATGGGAAAGTGCCGGGCGGCATCCGGCGGCACGATGTGCCCGAGTTACCGGGTGACCGGCGAAGAGCGCTATTCGACGCGCGGACGGGCGCGTCTGCTGTTCGAGATGCTGCAGGGTGAAGTGATCAAGGACGGCTGGCAGAGCG
>JBBQVP010000346.1:0-2578 GCA_038211455.1 Burkholderiales bacterium | reverse complement strand
CGCGCGGGCCATCATGATCGGGTCCCGCGCCGCGGCGATCGCGGTGTTCATGAGCACGCCGTCGCAGCCCAGTTCCATCGCGATCGCGGCGTCCGAGGCCGTGCCCACGCCCGCATCCACGATCACCGGCACCTTGATCCGATCGATGATGAGTTGCAGGTTCCACGGATTGAGGATGCCCATGCCGGAGCCGATGAGGGATGCGAGCGGCATGACCGCGACGCAGCCGATGTCCTCCAGCATCTTCGCCTGGATCGGGTCGTCGGCGCAGTAGACCATGACCTTGAATCCCTCCTTCACGAGCGTTCGTGCGGCGTCCAGGGTCTCGGGCATGTTGGGGTAGAGCGACTGCGGGTCGCCCAGCACTTCCAGCTTGACGAGGTCATGCCCGTCGAGCAGTTCGCGTCCGAGGCGCAGGGTGCGTACCGCATCCGCCGCGGTGTAGCAGCCGGCGGTGTTAGGCAGCAGCGTGAACTGTGAGGGCGGAAGGTATTCAAGCAGGTTGGGTTCGCCCGCGTCCTGGCCGATGTTGGTGCGGCGAATGGCGACCGTGATGATCTGCGCGCCCGAGGCATCGATCGCCGCGCGCGTTTCGGCGAAATCCCTGTACTTTCCCGTTCCGACGAGCAGCCGCGAGGCGTACGGTTTTCCAGCGATTACGAGTTGGTCCTGCATGATTCAGTCTCCACCCAAAGCGGTTGGCTTTCGTTCCGTGCGCTCGGGTCGCGCACGGCAACCGGGTCAGCCGCCGCCCACCGCGACGACGATTTCCAGCCGGTCTCCATCCGCAAGCCGCGTGTCGCGATGCGCGGTCCGCGGCACGATTTCACCGTTTCTTTCGACCGCGATTTTCTTGCCTGCGAGCGCGAGTCGCTCGATCAGCGCCCCGATGTCGAGCGCCTCTTCGAACCGGTGGGCCGCGCCGTTGACCGTCACTTGTATCATGGGCGCAATGATACCCCGCCGGAGGGCTCCCGTTCGGCTGCGCATGTGCCTTAGAATGCGCCGGAAGGGAAAAGGAACATGCCTGCCGCAAAGACGGAAACCCCGGAAGCCGAGCTGTTCGAAGCGCAGAAGTCGTTGCGGGACATGCAGCGGGCGATCGTTTCGATGCGCGGCGAACTTGAGCTCGCCCACCAGCGGCGCGAACAGGAAGTCCAGCAGACGCTCGCTGCGGGGCAGGACGAGATCAAGCTGCTCAAGGCCACGGCCGCAAGCCTGCGCGATGCGCTGGAGCAATCGGTCATCGCCAGCGACGCTGCGGTCCAGGCGGCGCATGCCGCTGCGGCCAACGAGATTGCACAGCTGAAGGCCACCGCGGCGGCGCTGCGCGAGCAGCTTGAACTCGGCCGGATCAACGCGGAGGCAGGTCTGCAGGCCGCGCACGCGGCGTCCGCAAACGAGATCACCCAGCTGAAGGCCACCGCGGCGGCGCTGCGCGAGCAGCTCGAACTGGCGCGGATCAACGCCGATGCGGGCATCCAGGCGGAGCGGCAGCGGGCCCAGGAAGAGATCGCCCAACTCAAGGCGTCGATCGTGGCGCTGCGGGACACCATGGACAGGCAGAACGGAAAAACATGAGCGAAAACACGACACAGGTACCGCGCGCCAAAGCCGGCCGAAAAGCCGTTCCCGCTACGGGGAACGGCGCGACGAGTGCGGCAAATCAGAAGCGCCGCCTGCGCGAAGCCGAGCTGCTGCTCGAGGTGTCGCGCAAGATGTCGGTCACCGATTCGCTGGATGAGGTGCTGAACACGCTGCTCGATGCAACAACCGCGGAGCTGGGCACCGAGCGCGGCACGCTGTTCCTTAACGACTACGAAACCAACGAACTCTACTCGCGGGTGGCGCAGGGGTCGTTCCGGCGCGAGATCCGGATCCTCAATACCTCCGGCGTCGCCGGGCACGTGTTCACCACCGGGCAGGGCGCCATCGTGCACGACGCCTACGCCGACCCGCGTTTCAACCGCAGTGTGGACGAGCGCACCGGCTACGTCACGAAAAACATCCTCTGCGTGCCGATCAAGACCGCCAAGGGCCTGGTGGTCGGCGTGGCGCAGCTCTTGAACAAGAAGAAGGGAAAGTTCACGGCCGCAGACCTCGCCCTGCTTGAGAAGATGGCGGCGCAGGGCGCCGTCGCGCTGCAGAGTGCACAGGTAATCGAGCGCGTCGAACGCGTGAGGAAGCAGGAACTGGAGTTCGTCAACATCGTCTCCGAGATGACCTCGGACATCAAGCTCGGTTCGCTCCTGCAGAAGGTCATGGGCGAGGCCACGCGGATGCTAAATGCCGAGCGCTCGACCCTGTTCCTCAATGACGAGAAGACAAAGGAGCTGTGGTCCGAGGTCGGACAGGGGCTGGAGTCGCTGCAGATCCGCCTGCCCAACCACCTCGGAATCGCGGGCGCGGTGTTCCAGTCGGGAAAGACCATCAACATTCCGTACGCGTACGCCGACCTGCGCTTCAACCCGGCATTCGACAAGAAGACCAGCTACTTCACGCGCTCGATCCTGTGCGTGCCCGTGGTGAACAAGCAGGGCACGACGATCGGCGTGACCCAGGTGCTGAACAAGCACGG
>JBBQVP010000345.1:0-2580 GCA_038211455.1 Burkholderiales bacterium | reverse complement strand
TACTGCTGGCTGCGCGACGCCACGTTCACCCTCAACACGCTGCTGCTCGCGGGCTATCAGGAGGAAGCGATCGCCTGGCGCGAGTGGCTGCTGCGCGCGGTGGCAGGCAGCCCCGAAGACCTGCAGATACTCTACAGCGTGACCGGCGAACGGCGTCTCGACGAAATCGAGTTGGGCTGGCTGCCGGGCTATCAGGGTGCCGCGCCGGTGCGCGTGGGCAACGCGGCGTCGAAGCAGTTCCAGCTCGATGTCTACGGCGAGGTCATGGACACGCTGCACCTTGCGCGCGGCGCCGGGCTGGAGTCGGACGGGGCGGCCTGGGACATACAGGTCGCGTTGCTCGAATTCCTGGAGGCGAGCTGGGAGCAGCCGGACGAAGGCATCTGGGAAATGCGCGGACCGCGCCGGCATTTCACCCATTCCAAGGTAATGGCCTGGGTCGCCTTCGACCGCGCGATCAAGGATGCGGAGCGCTTCGGCCTGAAGGGCCCGGTCGCGCGCTGGAAGCGGCTGCGCGATGCGATCCACGCGCAGGTGTGCGCATCGGGCTTCGATGTGGGGCGCAATACTTTCGTGCAGTCCTACGGTTCGCCGCACCTCGATGCGAGCCTGTTGCTGATCCCCGAGGTCGGCTTTCTGCCGCCCGACGATGCGCGCGTGCGCGGTACGGTGGCCGCCATCGAACGCGATCTCGTCGTCGACGGCCTGGTGCTGCGCTATTCGACCGACACCGACGTGGACGCTCTGCCGCCGGGCGAAGGCACATTTCTGCCCTGTTCGTTCTGGCTCGCCGATTGTCTGGTGCTGACCGGGCGGCGCAAGGAGGGCGAAGCGCTGTTCGAGCGCCTGCTTGCCCTGAGCAACGACGTCGGGCTGCTGGCGGAGGAGTACGACCACCGCGAGCGGCGCATGCTCGGCAATTTCCCGCAGGCGCTGACGCACATGGCGCTGATCAACACCGCCCGCCTGCTGTCCATCCCGGAGCACGAGGCCAAACGCGCCAGCGAGAAGGGCGAGCGGCCCGCCGCTGCGACGCAGACATCATGAACCCGCCCAGAGGCAAGCGCATGAAGATACTGGTCATCGACGTCGGTGGCTCCCACGTCAAGTGCGTTGCGACCGACCACAAGAAACCGGCAAAAATCAAATCCGGGCCGAAACTGACGCCGGAGGGCATGGTGCGGCAGGTGCTGAAGACCACCAGGGGCTGGCGCTTCGATGCAGTCTCGATCGGCTATCCCGGCGTGGTCCGCCGCGGCAAGATCGCGCACGAGCCGCACAACCTGGGTCCGGGCTGGATCGGCTTCGATTTCGAGGCCGCGTTCGGGCGCCCGGTAAAGACCATCAACGATGCGGCGATGCAGGCGCTCGGCGGCTACGAAGGCGGAAAGATGCTGTTTCTCGGACTGGGCACGGGGCTGGGATCGGCGCTTATCGTCGACGGCGTGATTGCCGCGATGGAATTGGGGCATCTGCATTACTCGCACGGGCATACCTACGAGGACTATCTTGGCAAGCACGGGCGCAAGCGCCTTGGAAAAAAGAAATGGCGCCGCAAGGTGAACAAGGTCGTCGAGGCGTTCCGCAAGGCGCTGTTGCCAGACTACATCATGCTGGGCGGGGGTGACGTGAAGAAGCTGAAGCGCTTGCCGCCGCAAACCCGCCGCGGCGACAATGCCCATGCATTTGCGGGCGGCTTTCGCCTGTGGGAACGCCAAGCGCAGAAAGGCAAGGCGCGCGTGAAAATCGGCTGGACCCTTGCCGACGAAGGCAGCCCTGACGCGAGCCCCGCCGAGGAGGACGCCGCATGAGCCCGACGGGCCGCCCCGAGGGCCGCATTTTCGATTCGGCCTTGGCGCGCAGCGACAAGGTAATCCAATGAGCGCGCCCGACGAGCTTGTGTTCCTGCTCGACTGCGACAACACCCTGCTCGACAACGACCGCGTGATCGGCGACCTGCGGGCGCATCTCGCGGCCGAATTCGGGCCGGAGGGCCGCGATCGATACTGGGAAATCCTCGAGGCGCTGCACGCCGAACTGGGTTATGCGGACTATCTCGGCGCACTGCAACGCTGCCGGCTGGGGGCAATCGACGATCCGCGCCTGCTGCAGATTCCAGATTTCCTGCTGGACTACCCGTTTGCCGAGAGGCTGTATCCGCAGGCGCTGCAGTTGATCGATCGTCTTCGCCGCTGGGGGAAGACGGTGATTCTGTCCGACGGAGACGTGGTGCTCCAGCCGCGTAAGATCCGCCGCGCCGGATTGTGGCAGGCGGCCGAAGGCCGTGTGCTGGTCTATATTCACAAGGAGCGCATGCTCGACGAGATCGAAGAGCGCTATCCGGCCCGCCGTTACGTCATGGTGGACGACAAGCTGCGCATTCTGGCGCGGATGAAGCAGGTCTGGGGAGAACGTTTGACCACCGTCTTCCCGCGTCAGGGACGGTATGCGCAGGACGCGCACAATCTTGCCGCTTATCCGCCGGCCGACCTCGCGGTCGATCGCATCGGCGATCTGCTCAATTGCAATTTTCCCGTTTTGGCACGGCCCGCCCGGGCCGGCGGCGGGGCACAGGAGATG
>JBBQVP010000344.1:0-2643 GCA_038211455.1 Burkholderiales bacterium | reverse complement strand
AAGCGCGGCTACCTCGAGGGTGCGGAAATGGCGAGCACCTTCAACCTGCTGCGCGCCAACGATCTGGTCTGGTCGTTCGTGATCAACAATTACCTGATGGGCAGGGATCCCTTCCCCTTCGATCTGTTGTACTGGAATTCGGATTCGACGCGCATGCCTGCAAAAATGCACAGCTTCTACCTGCGCAACATGTACATGAAGAACCTGCTCGGGGTGCCGGGCGGGATCGAACTGGCCGGCGTGCCGATCGACCTTGCGAAGGTGAAAGTCCCCGCCTACTTTATTTCGACAGCGGAAGACCACATCGCGCCCTGGAAGTCGACCTATCGGGGCTCCCGATACCTTGGCGGCGACGTGCGCTTCGTGCTCGGGGGCTCGGGCCACATCGCCGGCATCGTCAATCCGCCAGCCGCGCAGAAATATTGCTACTGGACCAACTCGGCCCGCCCCGATTCCGCCGATGAATGGTTTGCCACGGCGAAGCAGGCGCCAGGTTCCTGGTGGCCCGACTGGCAGGCGTGGATGGAAAAGCACGACGCGAAGAAGACCAGGGTGCCGGCCCGTACGCCAGGCGACGGACTCAAGGTGCTCGGCGACGCGCCCGGTTCCTACGCGACGCTGCGCCTGAACTCGCGCAAGTAGCGCAGGCCCGTGATCGCCCGGCTTCCGTACCAGGAAGTCATTTCCCCGTCGATCAGCATCACCTGTTTTCCGGCAAACACGGGAAGGCGGGCGAGTTCCGCGACGTGCCTGTCGCGAAAGCTGTACGGCTCGGTCGACAGCAGCACGATGTCGGCGGCGGGAACCCAGTCCTCCGCGAGGGAAACCTCCGGGTAGCGCAGCGTCGCGGTCTCGGGAAGCGTGTCCAATCCTGCCAGGGCCAGTGTGCGCGAAACGTAGGTATCGCGCCTGACCGTCATCCACGGATCCTTCCAGATCAGGTACAGCACCTTGCGGGGCGGACAGCGCGCGTCTTCCAGTGCCGCGTGGGCGGCAAGGAATTCCGCGCAGAGGCGCTCGGCCGCCGCTTCAGCGCCGAACATCCCGCCGATCAGCTGGTACAGGGCCAGATTGTCCAGTGGCGCGAGCGGGTGGGTGACGATCAGGTGCGGCACGAACGCCGACAGCGCGTCGGCGAGCGGTTTCTCGTTCTCATCGATGTTCAGGATCACGTGCGTCGGTGCAAGCGCGCGGATCTTTTCCACGTTGACGGTCTTGGTGCCACCCACCTTGGGTATCCCGCGTAGCAGCGACTTGGGGTGGATGCAGAACCCGGTGCGCCCGGCCAGCCGGTCGACGAGCCCGAGCTCACAAACCAGTTCGGTGATCGAAGGCACCAGCGAGATGATGCGCGCCGTTGCATCAGCCCGCGGATGCAGCGTTCCCGCGGCGTCGCGCAATCCCGGCCGGTTCGCCATTCAGAGCGGCAGGTCGCGCGGCTTGCGCGGCGCGCGTGCGCCGAGCCGGTCGTACAGCCAGGACGGAAGCAGGCGCAGTGCGGCGCCGACCAACCCCATCTGCCACGGAATCACCGCCAGCCTGCGTCGCGAGGCAATGGCGCGCGCGATCCGGCGCGCGGCTTCGTCCGCAGGCAGCAGGAAAGGCATCCGGTAGCGGTTGACCCGCGTCATCGGCGTGTCGATGAAGCCCGGGCAGATCGTGACCACCGAGACGCCGCTGCCAGCGAGTTCCACCCTCAGGCTTTCCAGCCAGGTGGTCGCCGCGGCCTTGGAGGCGCTGTAGGCCCCGGAACCCGGCAGGCCGCGAAATCCGGCCACGCTCGATATGCCCACGAGGGTGCCGCGACGCACGGCAAGCATTGCCGGGGCGAACGCGGACAGGGTTGCCGCCAGCCCGACGACATTGGTGCCGAGTATGCGTTGCAGTTTGGCAATGTCCTGCGGCTCGCCGCCGCGGGTTCCCACTGAAATGCCGGCGTTCGCGATCACGATGTCGGGGGGACCAAAGCGAGCGGCGAAATCTGCGGCGGCACGGCTCAGGGCGTCGGTATCAGTGACGTCCAGCGGATAGACCGCGACATTTCCAGGCAAGTCGCGCGCGATGCGCTCGAGCTGCTCCCCGCGGCGCGCCGCCAGGCCCAGGCACGACTCGGGGGTCGCATAGTGGCGGGCCAGCGCCTCCCCGATTCCGGCTGAGGCGCCGGTGATGAAGACGCGCACCGGCGCGCCTCTTACTTGCTCTTGTCCAGCCCTTTCCGGCTCATGTCGATCAGCTGGTCGACGTTCTCGAGCATCCGGGCGTGTGATCCGCCCTGTTGGCCGCTGACCGTGTAGCGACCCTGCACCGCGAGCATCGGCACGCCATCGAGCTGGTACGCGGCAGATTGCTGTGCGGCGCGCTTGACCAGCACCTGCACGCCGAACGAACTCACTGCTTCGTCGAACTTCTTCCGGTCGATGCCATTCTTCTTCAGCCATTCATTCATGGCCGGTTCGCTGCCGAGGTTCAGGCGATCCTTGTGAATCGCATCGAAAAATGCCCGATGCACGCGATCGAGTACGCCCATGGCCTCGAAGGCGTAGAAAATGCGCGCGTCGACCGCCCAGTCTTGCGACAGCACCGCGGGGACGCGGCGGAAGTGAACGTCCGCCGGCAGCTTCTTGGCCCAGGCCTCGAGCGCCG
>JBBQVP010000343.1:0-2720 GCA_038211455.1 Burkholderiales bacterium | reverse complement strand
ACAGGCCCTTGGGCATGATTCCCGCGAGCCGCTCGGCAAATTCGAACGCGATCGGATGGCCCATCTGGAAAGTTGGCGCGAAATCGAGCTTCTTCGCCTGTGCGGCAATCGCCTCTGCAATCTTCGGCCGGCAGTGGCCGGCATTCACGCACCACAGGCCGGCGGTGCCGTCGAGGACCTCGCGGCCCTCCGGCGTGTAGTAGTACATGCCTTCGGCGCGCTCAAGCATGCGCGGCGACTTCTTGAACTCCCGGTTTGCGGTGTACGGCATCCAGAAGGCGCTCTGCTCAAGGTCGGTTGCGGGGTTCGGCGTGCCCAAGGCGTGTGAGGCGCGATCATTCATGGGTTGGATTCCTCTGGTTGTCGGTAGTCAGGCGACTTTCGCCGGTACGGCGACGCCCGCCGTGGCAAGCATGGCATTGAAAAGCACGCTGGCGCCGGCGGCAATCTCGTCGGGACGGGCGTTTTCGAGTTCGTTGTGCGACAGGCCGCCCTCGCAGGGCACGAATATCATCGCGGTCGGCGCAACCCGGTTGAGGTACACCGCATCATGCGCGGCGCCGCTGACGATGTCGCGGCACGACAGCCCCAGTGCCACGGCGGCATTGCGCACGTTGTCGATCAGCGCAGGGTCGAAATGGCTGGGCGCGAAGTAAAGGACCTCGGTGATCGCGATCGCGCAGCGCGTCTCGGCCTCGATCTTCTTCGCCGATGCCCTCAGGTCCGCAACCATCTCCAGCAGGGTTTCGTCCTTCGCGTTGCGCACGTCGAGGGTCATCGCCACCGCACCGGGCACGACGTTGCGCGAGTTCGGCATGAGGCGCAGGTGGCCGACCGTGGCGCGCGCGTTGTCCGGGTAGGTGCAGG
Source organism: Burkholderiales bacterium (assembly GCA_038211455.1). Lineage (GTDB taxonomy): Bacteria > Pseudomonadota > Gammaproteobacteria > Burkholderiales > SG8-39 > SZAS-79. The sequence goes on along the minus strand of JBBQVP010000343.1, from coordinate 1,853 downwards.
CGACGCGGTTGGTCTCGATCACCAGCCGGCTGGCGGCAAGCAGTGCGTCCTTGCGCAGTTCCATCGGAGTCGGTCCGGCGTGCGAGTCCTGGCCCGTGATCTCGACGTCGAACCAGCGCTGGCCGAGCGCGCCCTGCACCGCACCGATGGTGGTCTTGGTATTTTCCAGCACCGGGCCCTGCTCGATGTGCGCCTCGAAATACGCGCCCACCTTGACCGGCTTCGCGTCGCCCTGGTAGCCGATGGCCTTCAGCGCCTCGCCCACCGAAACACCCTCCACGTCCTTCTGCGCGTGCATCGCGCCGACTTCATACACGCAAGCGAACACGCCGGAACCCATCATCGTGGGCACGAAGCGCGAGCCTTCCTCGTTGGTCCAGGCGGCGACTTCGATCGGCGCGCGGGTGCGGATGCCCAGGTCGTTCAGCCGGCGAACGACCTCAAGACCGGCCATCACCCCGTAGGCGCCGTCGAACTTCCCGCCAGAGGGCTGCGTGTCGAGGTGGCTGCCGGTCATCACCGGTGGAAGGCCGTCGTCCTCGCCGGCGCGACGCGCAAAGATGTTGCCGATCGCATCCACGCGCACGCTCATCCCCGCGGCTTTCGCCCATCCGACGAACCGGTCGCGCCCCTGGCGGTCGAGGTCGGTCAGTGTGAGGCGCTTTACGCCACCCTTGGGAGTGGCGCCGATGCTGGCGAGGTCCATCAGCGACTTCCAGAGCCGCGCGCCATCGACTTCGAGCACCTTCGGGGATTGCATGGAAACTCCGGGGGGAAAGCAGTGTCTGCCGTGTGCAAGCTTACCGCAATTCACCACGCCTCTGGCACCGCCCCGGTCTGGCCTCCTTGCCGGAATACGAGTAGCGTGCGTCTGGAACGATCGTGCAGCACCAAGGAAACCCCATGCCCCGCATTCGATTGACCGCACAGCTTCTCGGCCTGGCCGGGTGGCTCTTCCTGACGTTTGCCGCCGCGGCCGTCGGGGGGTTCGCGTCGGCCGAGGCGGGCGCGTTCTACACGCAGCTGGTTCGGCCGGAATGGGCCCCGCCAGGCTGGCTGTTTGCGCCGGTGTGGAGCGTGCTCTACCTCCTCATGGGAATCGCCGCCTGGCTCGTCTGGCGGGTGGGCGGCTTCCGCGCCGCGCGCCTCGTCCTCTCGCTGTATGTCGTCCAGCTGGCGGCGAACGCGCTCTGGACCTGGCTGTTTTTCGTCTGGAAGCTGGGCGCGTATGCGTTCTGGGAAATCATCGTCCTGTGGGTCCTCATCCTCAGCACGACGATCGGTTTCTGGCGGATCCGGCCGCTTGCCGGCGCGTTGCTGGCGCCTTACCTGGCATGGGTCACGTTTGCCTGTGCCCTCACCCATGCGACCTGGCAGCGCAATCCCGGACTGCTGCACTGAGGATGCCAGCCCCTGTCATGTTGCGCGACAAAGTCATCCTGTTCGACCTGGGCGGCGTGCTCATCGAGAACACCGGCCGGGACGGCCTCACGGCGCTGCTGCCGTATACGCTGGAGACGCCCGAAATGTGGCGCCGCTGGCTCGACTCCCCTGCGGTGAAACAGTTCGAGGCCGGGAAGACCTCCTCCGATGTTTTCGCCGCGGCGTTCGTGCAAGAGTGGCAGCTGCGCGTCGGTCCGGACGAATTCATCGCCGCGTTTGCCGGCTGGCCCAAGGGTTTCTTTCCCGGCGCCAGGGAACTCCTGGGGGTGCTCAGGGAAAAACACCACCTGGCCTGCCTGAGCAACACCAACGCGGTGCACTGGAACAGGTTCCCCGAATTTCCCCAGATCTTCGACACCTGCTTTGCCTCGCACGAGATGGGCATCGTGAAGCCGGAACATGCGGCATTC
>JBBQVP010000342.1:0-2742 GCA_038211455.1 Burkholderiales bacterium | reverse complement strand
CAGGAAAGGATGCCGACGAGGGCGCAGTCGCCCGTCCTGTTATCGGCGGGCGTGGATTGAAACACCGATGCGGGCGGGGAATACACCGTTGCGCGCACGTCGCCCGTCTTGTTATCGGCGGGCATGGATGAGCGACAACGTTATCGCCAACCCGGCCTGGAAGGGCGCGGTGGTGGCCAACAACATCGCCAGCCGGGCGATCAAGAAGGACCTCTACCCGGACGACCTTACCGGCACGCTGGTGTACCTGTGCTCGGCCGAAAGCGACTTCCTCACCGGCCAGGTGGTGGTCGTCGACGGCGGCTCGGTGATGCGCTGAAATACTGCCAACTTTTGACCAAATCAGCGGCGGTTCAGTCGACACGAGCGCCGCTGGACCGGACGATCGGACCCCAGCGCTCAGCCTCGGAGCGGACGAATGCGGTGAACGCTTCGGGCGATTCGCTGGTCGCCGGTTCCAGTCCGAGGTTATGGATCCGCGCTATGACCGCAGGATCCTGCATTGCCTTCACGAGGCTTTCGAACAACTTCCTGACCGCGGGTGCCGGCGTGCGGGCCGGAACCGCCGTGCCGAACCACAGTTCGGTTTCGAAGCCGGGCAGTCCGGATTCAATCATGGTCGGAATATCCGGCAATGCCGGGAGCCTCGTGCGCGTGGTGACCGCAAGCGCAATCAAGCGGCCGGAGCGCAGGTGTGGCCCGGTGACGGGAAGCCCGAGTACGGTGAGCAAAATCTGTCCGCCAACCATATCAGTGATCAATGGCGCGCCGCCCCGATACGGAATATGGACGATCTCCAGATTGCCGGCCTGGGACTTGAAGAGCTCGAATGCGAGATGCTGCGCGGTGCCGCTGCCAGGGCTCCCATAGCTGAGCTTGCCGGGATTGCGCCTGGCGTACTCGATCAAGCCCGCGATGCTGGAGAATGGCACCGACGGGTGCGCGACGAACAGATGCGCGCCGCGCACAAGCTTCGTGACCGGGGTGAAGTCCCGGATTGGGTCGTAGGCAAGCCTGGGATAGAGCGACCCGGAAATGGTGTTCGCATCCGCATAGATGAGGACCGTGTGTCCGTCGGGCGGCGACTTCGCGACGAATTCCGCGCCGATGGTCCCGCCTGCGCCGGCACGATTCTCCACGAGGATGGACTGGCCGATGATTTCGGCGAGTGCAGGGGCCACTGCGCGCGCCGTGGCATCCGCGCCGCCCCCGGGTGGGTAGGAAGCAATGATGCGGATGGGTTTGCTTGGGTAGCCTTGCGCGCACGCGGATTGCCAACCCACCGCGAGGAGCAGGGCGCACACCAGCACGAGGTCGCGCAGCGAATGGAAGGCGAGCTTCGAGTACAGGCTGTAGTTGATCGCGTGCATCCTGAACGTGGACATCGCCGCAGTATATCCGTCGGGCGCGCTCCTGGCGGTGGCTCCAGGCGTGCGTTGCCAGAGTTCGCCGCTTCGGCCAGCGCTGCCGTTGGCTTCGCCGGACTTCGAGGTTACGCGAGCTTGAACCCGTGACCGCGGATGAACGCGCCGAAATCGGCGCGCTCCGGGTGCGAGTAATGGCGCGCCTTGTCCTCGGACCAGCCGTAGGCGTCGATGATCCCGAACTCTGCGGCGTAGCGCTGCTTCTCGCGCGCGATCGGCTCGCGCGCGCTGCGTCGCTGGTCGTAGGCTTCGACCGCTTGTTCCAGGTGGCTGTCGTCATAGCGATCGGAATGCACGGTCAGCGCCATCGGCAGCCGCATGCTCAATTTGCCATCGGTGGCTGGAAAGCCAACGCAAAGTCCGGCCACCGGGAACACGCCCGGCGGCAGTTCGAGCATTCGCGACACCTCGGCCACGTGATCGCGGATCACGCTGATCGGGCAGCACCCGAGCCCGGCGGCCTGCGCGGCCACCAGGAAGGTCGCGAGGACGATGCCGGCGTCGACCGCGGCATTCATGAACTGGTCGAGGTTGTCGTTCGGGAAAGGCTTGCCACGCAGTTCGGCCAACCTGCGAATGCGGCGGTTGTCGCCGCAGAACACGAAGAAGTCCGGCGCGGTGACGATCCACGGCATCGAGGGGATCAGGGCGGCGATCTGCGCGTGCTTGGCCTTGTCTTTGACCCTGATGATCGCGACCTGCTGGAGATCGGATTTCGACGGCGCGGACAAGGCGGCCGCGAGCACCGCCTGCATGAGGTCTTCGGGGATCGGCTCCGGCCGGTAGGCCCGATGCACCCGGCGGGTGAGCAGGGCGGCAAGCGCACTTTCGCCAGCCGCACCGTCGGCGGGCGCGTCGAGGTCCGCGGCGGCGGGGAGGCCGAAACGCGCCTCGATGAGTTTCGCTATGGTCGGGGTCATGCCGTTCCTTGGTGGTTCGTTGGTCGGGCCACTCTTTCCGGCAATTGCGCCGGGAGGGCGGCGTGGAGTCCATCAACACTGCCACTTTCAATACTGCCACTTTCGCTTCCATGGGCGCATCCCTGCTAACGCTCCGGGCGAAATACTGCCAAGCACCCTAAGGGTGCGCGGTAGCTTCCGGCTCCTTCTTCACGCTGGCCACCGACAGCCACGCGGCGAGTTGCAGCACGCCGAGGATCGAAAACGCCAGCGCATAGCTTGCGGCCGGGTAGGTGCCGCCCTCGGCGTGGAACAGGCGCAGCAGCAGGCCGGTGCCGATCTGGACCGCGAACGCGCACACGAACATCGACACGTTGAGGGCGGTGTTCAGGCGCCCGCTCACGCTGAGCGAAAAGTGG
>JBBQVP010000341.1:0-2782 GCA_038211455.1 Burkholderiales bacterium | reverse complement strand
CGGGTGCTGTCGGCGCTCGATTTGGGTGCGATGGGCTTCATTCCCAAGACCGCGAAGAAAGACGTTCTGTTCGATGCGCTGCGTCTCATCATCTCCGGAGGCGTTTTTGTGCCTCCCGAAGCGTACGGGGACGCGCAGCGGGCGGGATTCGAGGGTGCTGCGGCGAAGAAGTCCTCGGTCCAGGAACCGGGTACCGCAGACATCGATTTGACGGAACGCCAGGCGCAGGTGCTGGCGCTTTTGCTGCGCGGCATGACGAACAAGCTGATCTGCCGCGAACTCGGACTTGCCGAGGGGACGGTGAAGATCCACATCAGCGCGATCCTCAAACTACTCGGCGTCGCCAACCGCACGCAAGCGGTGCTAGCCGCCAATCGGATCGGCCTGCGGATCTAGCCAGGCGCGGGTGCCGGCGCGGCATCCTGTTTTCCGCCGGCGGCATTGCCCGAAAGCAGTCGTAACATTTCTGTGCGCAGCAGGGCCGCCTTCAGGGGCTTGTGCAGGAGGCAGTATTTCGCTCCCCGTGGTTCGCTGATCTTCCGCAGGTCGGTGGCGCCGGTAATCAGGATCGCCGGCACCTCGCCGACCAGCCCCGTGATCGCCTCGATCGCGTCGATGCCGGAAACGCCTTTGCCAAGGCGATAGTCGGCCAGCACCATGTCGGGCGCTCTCGGCTCCTTCTTCACCGCGACGACCGCCTCCTCAATGGTCGACGCGACCAGGTAGGCGCAACCCCAGGATTTCAGCAGCGTCCTCATGGCGTCCTGCGCGCGCAAATCATCTTCGACGACCAGCACAAGGCGTTCGCGCAGATCGACTGCGGCGAGGGAGGCGCCATCGGTTTGCGCGAGCGCCGGGCCGGAAAGCTTCTTTTGGTCGCTGACAAGCGTCAGCCTGAAAACGGAACCCTTGCCCGAAGCGGACTCCAGGCTGACGCTGCCGCCGAGCAATTCGGACATTCTTCGTACTGTGGCCAGGCCGAGCCCGAGTCCTATCGGGGTGCGCGCATCGGGCGCGGCGCTGACCTGATGGAATTCTTCGAAGATGCGTTCCTGCTGGTCCGGCGCAACGCCGATGCCGGTGTCGGCCACCGAGATCTCCAGTCCCCCGGGCAGGTCACGCGCCGCAAGTGTGATGCTTCCCTCGCGCGTGTAGCGCACCGCGTTGTCGAGCAGGTTGCGGATGATCCTCTCGAGCATTACCGGATCGCTATTGATGTGTCCTGCATGGCGCCCGACGACAAGTGAAAGCCCCTGCGCCTGCGCCCGGGGCGCGAACTCGGTTCTCAGGCGGTTGAGCAGGGCCTGAACCTCGATCTGACGAATCTGCGGGACGATCAGCCCGGCGTCGAGCTTGGAGATATCGAGCAGCGCTTCAAACAGGTTGTCGAGCGAATCCACGCAGACGCCGATATTGTTAGCAATCTTCTGCACCCTCGGCTGGGTGACCGTGCCGGACAGGGCCGCAGAATACAGGGACAGCGCGTGCATTGGCTGGCGCAGGTCGTGGCTCGCCGCAGCGAGGAAACGCGACTTCGCGCGGTTCGCCGCCTCCGCCGTCTCGCGTGCAACGTTGGCTTCCTCGCGTTCCTTCTGCAGTGCGTCGATGAGCGCCAGATTTTCCAGACGGATGGTGATCGAGCGCTGCAGTTGTCGGCCGTTGTCCCGCGCAATCAGGTGCTGGATCACAAGAAAAAAGAAGATCAGCGCTCCGATGTAGGGGCCCTGTGGCATGTCGGACCATAGCCAGTTGCAGCCGAGAGGGCCGAGCAGGGGGAGGGCAAACACCAGGAAGAGCTTGGGAGTGGCGCTGGTCGAGCCCACGGCAATTGCGCTCCAGCACACCATCATCATGGTCAAAAGGGCCTGTTCGACCAGCGGCACATCCGGGAAGAACAGCCATCCGGCACTGCCGCCGATCACGCCGGCCAGCAATGTGAGAACGTTCATGATCCGGCCGATGCGATCGACGTCCTCCACGGCAGGCGGGCGCTCGGCATACCGGTTGAACATCTGTGAGCGGAAAAAAAGGACTCCGCAGACGGCCGCCGCCCAAGCCGCGAGCAGGGGGACGGGCTCGTATTCCCAGATCAGCTTGACAATCAAGCCAGTCAGGACAAGCACGACATACGGGACACGCACGCCCTGCTGGCAACGAAACTGCAGCAACGCGGCCCGCACTGCCGGGGATTCCGAAGCAGGATTTGTGGCCAGCGGCATGCGGTCGGTCAGTCGGCGGAGAGGGGCAAATAGGGGTCCATCTGATGTTAACGCAGCACGCGGCTCGCAATGGCCTGATTCCGGTAATTCGCTTGGTCTAGTGCATGCAGATAGGCACGCGGTGCTCCGCTTGCTCACGACGACCCGAGCAAAATTTCCGGGTTCGCGCCCACCGCGTTCTGTTTCGTCGGCGTTTGCGTCCTCGCGCACCCAGAGTCGCGCGTAACCTGTTCTGGTCCGCAGGCGGTTGGAGCCGGCCCCTGATAGCCCGTCCGGCGGACCGTGCAGACCTGCGGTCCGAATAGTGAAATGGGCCGCTCTGCGGCCAAAGACCCTCCTATTAGTGCTTGATAAGCCACACTTTTCACCCGGTCCCCGGGGGAGTATGCTTGTGCACTGCCGAACCGGCCCCCAGCGGCGCTGAAAAACAGCAAAAGATGGGGCGACTTGAGGAGTGGGAGTTGCACCCGACAGATATCCGAGTACCAGACTATTTCCATAAAGTAGTTGATTGCCAGTGGGCCTGCCCGGCTCATACCCCGGTTCCCGAATACATCCGATTG
>JBBQVP010000340.1:0-2795 GCA_038211455.1 Burkholderiales bacterium | reverse complement strand
GAGCGCTGCAGCTCGGGAAACAGTTCGCGCTTTCTTTGCAGCAGGAACCAGGCCTCGCCAAGCTTCCACGGGCGGATCGCGTAGCGCCCCAGCATGCACAGGCCGAAGACAAGCTCGCCGTGGCCGCGCAGTCGCAACTCCCAGGTTTTCCGGAACGCGTCCTCGCGCGCATCCGAATCGAACGCCACGAGCAGGTTAACCGCGCAATCGAGGATGGTCAGGATGCCTGAGTAGTCACTCGCATCGTTGCGATCGATCATCTGCAGGTCCTCGATCGCCGTGCGCAGCGACGAGTAGTAGTAATAGTGCATGCGCAGGGGCGTATAGGGACGCACCTTGAGTGTTGCCTCGGTGATCACGCCAAACTGCCCGTAGCCGAGAATCACGCGGCGAAAGAGTTCCGCATTCTCGCTGTCCGAGCATTCGACGATTTCGCCGGTCGGCGTAACCACCTGCACGGCCAGCGCCTGATCGGCGCTGCAGCCCAGACGGGGCGAATTCACGTCGATTCCGCCGACCCCGAGCGTGCCGCCAACCGATGACGTCAGGTTGAGCGGGGCTGAGAGGTAGTCGAGGTTCTCACGGCGCAGTTCCTCGGCCAGCCCATGCCAGAAGATCCCCGCCTGGGTGCGCACCGTCAGCGACTGCGCGTCGATGCGCAGCACCCGGCTCATTCCGGTCATGTCGAGCAGCACGCCGCCGAATGCAACCGATTCGCCCTCGGTCGTCAGCCCCCCCCCACGCACCGTCACCGGGACGCGGTGGCGCTGCGCCTCCTTGAGCAGGCTGGAGATCTGCGCCGCGCTGCGCGCGAGCACCACGCCATGCGGCAGGCCGTAGGCGGTGCCACCGGCATCGGTCGCATAGGCGCCCCGCGCCGCCACGGACTCCGAGAGCTCAACCCCGCGGGCACGCAGCGCCTCGGCGAACGGGGCCCAGTTCGCGCCGCTCCAGCGCGAAGGGTTGGTCTGCTGCCGCACGATGCCCTGCAGGGCATCCGGCGCCACCGGGCAGGCACCAATAATCCCTGGTTCGCCGGCAAGATAGCCGCCCGGGACTGCCGCCGCAGGGTTCATTCTCTCCACAATGCCTCCGCGCCACGTGCCGGTGACTCTATCGCAATACGCTTGCGCCGAGAGGTTTCACCGGCTTCGATCGATACCGCGCGTTTGGCGACACCAAGGCTTGAAGAAAGAAACTCGACCAGGCACGCATTGGCCTCGCCTTCGACGGCGCGCGCCGCGAGACGGATCTTCAGGCAATCTCCGTGCAACCCGGCAACCTCCGTGCGCGAAGCCCCCGGCTGGACATGCACCTGGAGCACGAGCCGCCCGCCCTGGATGCGATGCCAGGCCGACGGTGTCAGAAGAGCCCCGCGAATTGCGCGCGCGCATAGGCGAGCGGGATCAGCAGCACCTGCAGCAGCACGATCAGCACGAGAGGCGAAAGGTCGATGTTCGCCACGGGCGGAACGTAGCGACGGATGGGCCGCAGGAACGGCCGCACCATCGCATCGAACATCGCGCCGAACGGCGAACCGGGACTGGTCCAGGAAAGCACGGCCTGCATGATCAACGCGAACATCAGCAGGTACAGGCTGTAGCGCAGCAGGTCGAACGCCGCCAGGCCGAAAAAGATCCCGAAGATCCCGGGCGCGCCGGCAAAGCCGTAGCCGCGCAGCATGTGGACCAGGGCGAGCGTGGCGGCCTGCACGATCCACGCGAGCAGAAGGGTCGGCAGGTCGAATCCGGCCAGGCCCGGCAGCACGCGCCTGGCGGGCAGGACCAGCCAGTTGGTCAGCGCGATCACGAACTCCCCCACCTGGTTGCGGAACGAGATGCGCAACCACTGGAAATGAAACCGCGCGAGCAGAAGAAAAACCAGGAAGCTGCTGATCGTATCGACCAGGAACTCGACGATCTGCGCAACCATCCCGCTACCCGTCCTTGCCCAGCAGCTGCCCGAGCTCGGCGCCGCGGTTGCTTGCAGCCCTGAGCGCACGGCCGATGCGGCCGGCGATGTCCTCGGCAGCGAATACCTTGAGCGCCGCCTCGGTCGTTCCGCCCTTTGAGGTCACGCGTTCGCGCAGCACGGACGGTGGCTCCTCGCTTTCCGCCGCAAGCTTTGCCGCGCCAACGAAGGTCTGGATCGCCAGCGTGCGCGCCGTTTCTGGCGCAAGGCCGAGTTCGACGCCGGCGCGTTCGAGCGCCTCGATGAAATAGAACACATAGGCAGGTCCGCTGCCGGAGACCGCGGTGACCGGATCGATCAACGCTTCGTCGTCCACCCATACCGTCTTGCCCACGGCGGCGAGCACCGCCTGCGCGCGCGCGCGCTCGTCGGCGCTGACTTCCGGACGGGCGTAGAGCCCTGCGATTCCGGCACCCACCAGCGCGGGTGTATTCGGCATGACGCGCACCAGCCGCGCGTATCCGCCCAGCCAGCGGGAGAGATCCTCGAGCCGGATGCCCGCCGCGATGCTCACGACCAGCTGTCGCTCCAGCCGCCCCGATAGCGGGGCAACTGCCGTGCGCATGTCCTGCGGTTTCACGGCGAGCACCAGCGTGTCGGCCGCGAGCGTGGCCTCGTCGGGCGCAGCACTGACATGCACCTTGAAGCGCGCGATGAGCCGCTCGCGCGCCTCCGGTACGACCTCAACCACGGAAAACGCATCGGCCGCATAGCCCTTCGCAAGCAAACCGCCGATCAGCGCGCCCGCCATGTTGCCGCCGCCAAGGACGGCGATCTTCATGCCGCCGCCCTGACGCTCGCTCGCTTGCCAAAGATGGCGGTGC
>JBBQVP010000339.1:0-2843 GCA_038211455.1 Burkholderiales bacterium | reverse complement strand
CATTCCCCGCTTCTGTAGCGGGTTTTCAAGCTTTCGTGTTGTTTGATTCAACAACACGCGCGATCGGTTCGCCGAAGTGATTCGTCCTGACCGACGCCGGTTCCTGCAGGCCCTTGCCGCGCTGGGAATGGTTTCCGGCATCCCTCCCGCGCGGGCGCAAACGCTCGCCCGTCCGCGGTTTACTGCCGACCCCTTCAGTCTTGGTATCGCCTCGGGGTACCCGCTCCCGGACGGCGTGATGCTGTGGACCCGGCTTGCGCCGGTGCCCGATGCGCCCGGCGGCGGGATGGGACCCGAAGCCGTTCCCGTGCGCTGGCAGGTCGCAACAGACGAGGGCATGCGCGACGTGGTCGCCTCCGGGACGGCCACCGCGTCCCCCGACTGGGCGCATTCGGTCCACGTGGAGGCGAAGGGGCTGCAACCTGCGCGCTGGTACTGGTACCGGTTCACCGCAGGCGACGCCGTCAGCCCGGTCGGCCGCACGCGCACCGCCCCCGCCCCGGGCGCGAAACCCGACGCGCTGCGCTTCGCGTTCGCGTCCTGCCAGCAATACGAGCAGGGCTACTTCGGCGCCTACCGGCACATGGCGAAGGACGATCTCGACCTGGTGGTGTTCCTCGGCGACTACATCTACGAGTCCTCGTGGGGCCGCGAACACGTGCGCCACCACTACAGTGCCGAGCCAAAGACACTCTCCGCGTATCGCGCGCGCTATGCGCTCTACAAGTCCGACCCCGACCTGCAGGCTGCGCACGCCGCGTTCCCGTGGATCGCAACCTGGGACGACCACGAGGTCGAGAACGACTACGCCGACGATCGCTCGGAGAACCTCGACCAGCCCGAGTGGTTCCTCGCGCGCCGCGCCGCCGCGTACAAGGCCTACTACGAGCACATGCCGCTGCGCCCGGAAATGCTGCCACTCGGGCCGCACGCGCGGCTGTATACGCGGCTCGCGTTCGGCAACCTGGCGAACTTCCATGTGCTCGACGACCGCCAGTATCGCGCTTACGAGGTCTGCCCGAGACCCGGCCGTGGCGGCTCAAACACCGTCGATGTGGCGGACTGCCCTGAACTGCAGGATCCGTCGCGCAGCCTGCTCGGATCCGCGCAGGAGCAATGGCTGGAAGCGGGACTCTCGGGGTCGAAGGCGAAGTGGAACATCCTCGCGCAGCAGACACGCATGGCGCAATTCGACCAGAAACCCGGCCCCGGTCGGCGCGCATGGACCGACGGATGGGACGGCTACCCCATGGCGAGAAAGAAGCTCGTCGATTTCATCGCGGAGCGCAAGGTAGCCAATCCGGTCGTGATCGGCGGCGACGTCCACATGTTCTTCGTCAACGACATCAAGCGCGATTTCGACAACCCGGGCTCCCCCACGGTCGCAAGCGAAATCGTCGGCACCTCGATCACCTCGCAGGCCTTCGCACAGAGCACCGTCAACCGTTACCTGCCGGACAATCCGCACATTCTGCTTGCAGACAGCCGATACCGAGGCTATGCGCGCGTCGAAGTCACACCGACGCGCATGCTCACCGACCTGCGCGCAATGGAGAGCGTCAAGGTGCGCGACGCCGCCTGCACCACGCTTGCTTCATTCGTCATCGAGGACGGAAGGCCGGGAGCCAAAAAGACCTGAGACAGGCGTATTCTCTGCCACAGGTGCAGATGCACTTCATGCCTTCCAGGGAGGCCGAGATGGCAGGAAAAAAGAAGCGCGCGAAAGCGGGCGGCGAAGTGCTCGCGGATGCGAAGGAAACTGCGGCAATCGAACGGCACTGGCGCGTCGCCGGCCGTCCCAAGGCACGCAAGCCGCCAAAACATTACAAGTACATCGAGGAGCTTGCCCACCTCCAGGTCGAACTCATCAAACTGCAGGAATGGGTCCGCGTCCAGGGGCTGAAAGTCGCGGTGATCTTCGAGGGCCGCGATGCGGCCGGCAAGGGCGGCGTGATCAAGCGCATCTCGGAGAGCCTCAACCCGCGGATCTGCCGGATCGTCGCGCTCGGCACGCCGACCGAGCGCGAGCGCAGCCAGTGGTATTTCCAGCGCTACGTGCCGCACCTGCCGGCCGCGGGCGAAATCGCGCTGTTCGACCGCAGCTGGTACAACCGCGCCGGGGTCGAGCACGTGATGGGATTCTGCACCGACGCCGAGCACGCGGAGTTCCTGCGCTCCTGCCCCCTGTTCGAGGAAATGCTGAAGATCGAGCCGCCCTTGCCGGCGGTGTCGCGGCCCTCGAACAGCACCAGAACCCGTTGTCCGGTCTCGTCGACCCAGCGGGCCATCTCGCCCAGCTCTTCGATCAGAGGCTTCTGCAGGACCTCATATTCTTCCCACGTAAGCTCAGCCATTCACGCAACATCTCCCCGCCGCGGCGTCATATTATCCGCACACGCCCCTATTCCCACTCAATTGTGCCCGGCGGCTTGGAGGTCACGTCGTAGACCACGCGATTGACGCCCCTCACCTCATTGATGATGCGGGTGGCGCAGCGGCCGAGGACGTCCCAGGGGAATTCGAAGAAGTCGGCGGTCATGCCATCGGTGGAGGTCACGGCGCGCAGGGCCAGGACGTCCTCATAGGTGCGGGCGTCGCCCATGACGCCCACGGTCTTCACCGGCAGCAGCACGGCGAAGGCCTGCCAGATGGAGTCATAGAGGCCGGCCTTGCGGATCTCGTCCAGATAGATGGCGTCAGCCTGCTGCCGCGTGGCCACCTTCTGCGGCGTGATCTCGCCGGGGATGCGGATGGCCAAGCCCGGCCCCGGGAAGGGATGGCGGCCGACGAAGGCCGGCGGCAGTCCCAGCTCGACGCCCAGCACACGCACCTCATCCTTGAAG
>JBBQVP010000338.1:0-2895 GCA_038211455.1 Burkholderiales bacterium | reverse complement strand
AAGCTCTCGCACTGGCTGCGGGTGGAAGCCGGCAAGTCGCGCAAACAGAAGCGCACCGTCAAGCAGTTGCACGCCGACCTCGTCGCCCTCGGCTATGACGGCTCCTACGGCCGGGTGGCTGCCTTTGTTCGGGAGTGGAAGGCCGATCGGCAGCGCGCGCAGCAAACCACTGGTCGGGGCGTCTTCGTGCCGCTGGCTTTCCAGGCGGGCGAAGCCTTTCAGTTCGACTGGAGCGAGGATTGGGCTCTCCTGGGCGGCGAGCGGACCAAGCTGCAGGTCGCCCACTGCAAGCTGTCGCACAGCCGCGCCTTCATCCTGCGCGCCTATCCGCTGCAGACGCACGAGATGCTGTTCGACGCCCACATCCACGCATTCCGCGTCCTGGGCGGCGTGCCGCGGCGGGGCATCTACGATAACATGAAGACCGCCGTGGATCGCGTCGGCGTCGGCAAGGCGCGCCAGGTCAACGCGCGCTTCTCGGCGATGGTCAGCCACTATTTGTTCGACGCTGAGTTCTGCAATCCGGCGTCAGGGTGGGAGAAGGGGCAGGTTGAGAAGAATGTGCAGGATGCCCGGCATAGGCTCTGGCTGCCGACACCTGTCTTCCCCAACCTGGCCGCTCTCAACGACTGGCTGGAGCAGCGCTGCATCGCGCTGTGGCGCGAGACCCCGCACGGCACTCTGCCCGGCAGCATCGCCGAGATCTGGGAGGAAGAGCGCGGCACCCTGATGCAACCGCCCCGGCCCTTCGACGGCTTCGTCGAGCACACCAAGCGGGTCTCGCCGACCTGCCTGATCCACCTGGAGCGCAACCGCTACAGCGTGCCAGCCTCATTTGCCAACCGCCCGGTCAGCGTTCGCGTCTACCCGGAACGGATCGTCGTGGCCGCCGAGGGGCGGATCCTGTGCGAACATCCGAGGATCATCGAGCGATCCCACCATCTGCCGGGGCGCACCATCTACGACTGGCACCACTACCTGGCGGTGATCCAGCGCAAGCCGGGCGCACTGCGCAACGGCGCGCCCTTCGCCGGGATGCCCGAGGCGTTCCGCCTCCTGCAGTCCCATCTGCTCAAGCGCCCAGGCGGGGACCGCGAGATGGTCGACATTCTCGCCCTGGTGCTGCAGCACGACGAACAGGCCGTCCTCGCCGCGGTCGAACTCGCGCTCGAGGGTGGCGTTGCCAGCAAGACCCACATCCTCAACGTGCTGCACCGCCTGATCGACGGCAAACCGACGACAACCGACCCGGTCACCGCGCCGCAGGCTCTGGCCTTGAGCCGCGAGCCACGCGCCGATGTCGAGCGTTACGACGCTCTGCGCGCGGCCCAGGAGGTGCGCCATGCGTCATGACCCGGCCAGTGCGTCCATCGTGATCATGCTGCGCGGCCTGAAGATGTATGGCATGGCCCAGGCCGTCAGCGAGCTGATGGAACAGGGCGCGCCGGCCTTCGACGCCGCCGTGCCCATCCTCTCGCAACTGCTGAAGGCCGAGACCGCCGAGCGCGAGGTGCGTTCGATCGCCTACCAGATCAAGGCCGCCCGCTTCCCAGCCTACAAGGACCTGGCCGGGTTCGACTTCGCGGCCAGTGAGATCAACGAGGCCCTGGTCCGTCAGCTGCACCGCGGCGACTTCATCGGTGGTGCCGACAACGTCGTGCTGATCGGCGGGCCAGGAACCGGCAAGACGCACATCGCCACGGCCATCGGCGTGCAGGCGGTCGAGCATCACCGCAAGAAGGTGCGCTTCTATTCCACGGTCGAATTGGTCAATGCACTGGAGCAGGAGAAGGCACAAGGCAAGGCGGGACAGATCGCAGATCGGCTGGTGCGCTGCGACCTCGTTATCCTCGACGAGCTCGGATACCTGCCGTTCAGTGCGTCAGGTGGCGCCTTGTTATTCCACCTGATGAGCAAGCTTTACGAGCGCTCCAGCATCGTCATCACCACCAATCTCAGCTTCTCGGAATGGGCGGGCGTCTTCGGCGACGTCAAAATGACCACCGCCCTGCTCGACCGGCTGACGCACCATTGCCACATCCTGGAAACCGGAAACGACAGCTTCCGCTTCAAGGCAAGCGCAGGCACCGCCAACCGCAAAGGAGAAAAACCGTGACTTGACCAAACCGCTCACCACAGGGGGTAATGCCCCGTAAGGCGGGTCACTTCTCAGCGGAAAACCCGGGTCAAGTCTCAGAAGAAATCAACATACGGCGCCACGATTGGACTCCACCCGCCGGTGGACACCACTGCCGAGACTCGGTCTGGGTAGTGCGCAGCGACAGCGAAGGCGATGGCGCTGGAGAACGACAGGCCAACAAGGACGGCCTGGTCGGTGTCCGTCGCATCCAAGACGGCAACCACGTCCTCGATGAGCTTGTCGACTGTATAGGCTTTTGAATCATCGGGCCGGTCCGACTTGCCGTTGCCACGGGGGTCGAAGGCGATCACGCGGAAACGCTCGCTGAAATAGGGGATCTGTGCCTTCCAGACCCTGGAATGGACCAGCGCCCATGTCGGCACAAACAGGATCGTGTGCGGACCCTCGCCGAAGATTTCGTAATGCAGGCCAACCCCGTCGCGATCAACCCGTCCGGTTGTGTGAGGCGTTGCCGCGCGCATCTAAGCCTCCGATGGATGTGTCTGGTCGAGAACGCGGATCAAGGCTCCGACCTCGTCCAGCGCCTTTCGGACCGGCACGCTGGTCTCGTCGAAACCCAGAAGAAGGAAGGCTTCGGCACCGATGAAGGCGCTGCCAATCAACGCGGCCAAGCTTTCGGGACTGAATGGACCGAGCGTCCCATAGTAATCCTGGGCCTGTCGCGCGACCTCGGATATGAGTGCCTGCCAGCCATTAATTGCTGTCCGGACCACTTCGGCGGTTTCGGCATCGGA
>JBBQVP010000337.1:0-3014 GCA_038211455.1 Burkholderiales bacterium | reverse complement strand
TCAATACCGTCCCGAGGCCACAGGGGCCGGATACAAATCATTTTCAACGTTCAAGCCCATGCAGTGGGCGGCTGTATGGGTGAGTGGGGGTGGAAATGAAATCGTCTCTGGCCCCCCCTTGACTCCTTGCCGGCGAGTTCGGCCGCGACGCCGAGCTTGCGCGGTCGGCCGGGCTTGACGCAGCGCAAGGCCGTGCATATCATGTATCTACGCGGATATACATCGTGCGGGGGTGATATGAAGACAGTGAAGAATAGCGGCGATCGCATCGAACTTCTCGTGGCGAAGTGGGGCAACAGCCTCGCGGTGCGTCTGCCTGCGGATTCCGCGAGGCAACTCGGTGTCGCGGAGGGGGATACCCTGATCGGCGAAGTTGCGGCTGACGGCCGGCTGGTGCTGAGCGCCGAAGGCAGGCCGGTGGGCAAGGCGCAGATCCGCCGGATGCGCGAATTTCTCGACCGACAGAAAATGACTGCTCCGGTGGTCGAAGACATGCGCACGGGGGCGCGTTACTGATGATCTACGTCGACACCAGCGCATTGGTCCCCGCGTTCATCCGCGAGCCGAAGAGCGATGCGATCCTTGCATGGATCGAATCCTCCGGCGAGCGCCTTATCATCAGCGAGTGGACGATTGCCGAGTTCTCGAGCGCGGCGGCGATCAAGGTGCGTACCGGGGAAGTCACCGCCGCGATCGCGAAGCAGGCGAGGCAGCGGTTTCTTGGTTTCGCCGACGAACATTGTGCCGTTGCCGTGCCGCAGCGCGCGGAGTTCCGCCGCGCCGCCGATCTTGCGGGCGATCCGGAGTTGAAGCTGCGTGCCGGCGATGCTCTGCACCTTGCTATTGCCGAGGCAAGCAAGGTGAAAGGCATTCTCTGCCTGGATGAGGCGATGGGCACGAGCGCAAAGGCGATGGGTCTCGATGTCGTGACGGTTTGAATTGACCGCCGCCGGGCGGCGCGGTCGGCCGCGTGTAGAGACCGAAGGGAGCCAGGGAGCGCCGGAGGGGCGAGAAGAGCTTGGGTTGTAAAGATAAGCGAGCCTGGCCCTTCTAGTGTTTTGTTAGACTCCGGCAAGTCTCACGGTCCGGTCCTCGGCCTGAACGGACGGTGGGGTTCAGCGCCAACTTGGTCCGCAATGCGACGATTACCTGACGCTGGTCAGAAAATCCGTGCCGAACGGCAGATTTCCATTTTCATTGGGGCCGGACTTAGAAGCGGAAGTGGATGCTGCCGAATAGCGGACGCTCAACGTCTTAGTTCACCGGCGCTGCGCGGCTTTATCACGTAGCGTCCGGTGGAATGATTGGTTGGGCGTCAGCTGCCGAAAGCGCCCAATCGACTGCCTTGCGACAGGAAAATCAAGAGCAGATCTACCGAGATACACCTTCGCTTGTCGTTTGGTTAACGTTAGGGTTCCGCGGGGTCGTAATTTCCATTGAGTACGCGATTCGACAAACGTACGCTGGCTTTGCTATTGGATTACCTGGAATACCGCTGCAAGTGCAGCCCCCTTGTCGGCTAATCAGCTTTCGCTTCGTGTCTGCCATCGTGGGTGAAAATTCAGCAACGCGCTTCTCTGCTGAGTCACAGCCATCGGCTTGGGTAGGTCCAACGCCTTCGAAAGCGGTCTTGCCAATATAAGTCCACATCGGCGTAGAGCGGGGCGGCTCGGCTTGCTCTACTGATGGCCGGTGTGGTGTAAGTGCGGTGGGTGGAGGTTTCTCGCTGGAAGTACGCGACGAATTCGTCGTAGCAGGGGTCGTCGGCACACTGGAGGGAGATGTGCGTCTGCGGCGCAATTCCTTTTCATAGTCACTGCCGAGCTGGTTGAGCGCCGCAATCCCCTTCGCGCGCGATTCTTCTGCATTCTCTCTATTTCGTCTGGCCTGATCAGCATTCTGCCGTGAGTACTCATTTGCACTCGTCGAAGCCTCCGCCCCCTTCGAAACAGCAAGTTCCCGCTTGCGCTCGGCCAGAGTTTCGGTAGGAAGTTTGTCCTTACGGGCATAGCCGTAAGTTTCATACATATCGGTTTGGCTTCCGTTACGCGTATCTCCTGTAACAGAATCTGCGTGTTTGAGATAATTTTCGTCGATCCTTAGCTCGCCATCCTGCAGCACGAGTTTACCTGCGTACTCCATGTAAGCGCCTCGGTTCCCAATTCGATAACGAAAGATATATCGGGGTTCGACGTTCACATAGTAATAGAAAAAATAGTCCTTAAAGTATCGCCCCGCAATTTTACCTCCACTCGGGGCTTGACAATCGCCATCCATGGACAATATCCCATCGAAGCTGTTGTCCTGGCCTAGGTTCAGGACGAGGTCGCTCACCCGGACTCTAACCAGTTGGTGATTGCAGTTCCATGCCGAAGACCAACTGATCCACGCTTCTTCTTCCGTATAAATCCGGCCAATGGTGATTCCCGGCGGCCTGGTATTACCGGTGCTAGCCAGATACTGCTCGGCATCCTTCAAGGTAAGCCCGGTGATGACCCCGGGACTACAGCCTTGAATCAACAGCAACGAGAAGACGAGAATGGCGCGTGTAAGGTTCCTCAACGACGGTGCCTCGTGAGCGCTTGTTGGCTTGAACATAGCAGTTCCAATCAGTTGCGCTTTCATTGCGAAGACCGCCTGTCAGCGAGCGGCATGTATAACATGTATTCTGGGCGAATGGGAATTTCTCTAGTCTGCCAGATGCGCGTGATTCGAGGTCTTACAAAATCATGCATGTTCATTCGCACTTCAACTCTGACCAACCAAGAGAATGTTGGAATGCAAGACTTGAGCCCTTCGCTACAATTAGGCCACCTCACTGAGCACCTCAATAACTCGTAGGAGCCTGATCTTATCCGAGATGCCGACGACAGCTTAGGCCGACCAGCGGACCTAGAGGAAGACAAGGCTCGGCTTCCATTTGCGGCCGAAAGCACCGCCTGCCTAAAAGATAACCCCATCGCGCATACCCAAAAAGGGTATTACTCACTAGTCGATAAATAAGACGACATTTG
>JBBQVP010000336.1:0-3089 GCA_038211455.1 Burkholderiales bacterium | reverse complement strand
CGACTGACGGAGATTCCGGGGATGGTCCCGGCGCTCGTCAACCTGCCGTCGGGCTGCATCTTTGCGCCGCGATGCCCGTTGGCGGACGCGCGCTGTGTGGCCGAATACCCGCCCTACGAGGAAAAGCAGCCCGGCCATTGGGCGGCGTGCTGGCACTCGGACCGGATCGCGGTGGGCGCCGATGGCTGAACCGGTGCTGCATGTCACGGGCCTCAAGAAGCACTTCCCGATCAAGAAGGGACTGCTGCGGCGCACCGCGGGCTATGTCTACGCAGTCGACGGCGTGAGCTTTTCTGTCGCCGAAGGCGAAACCCTGGGTCTTGTGGGCGAGTCCGGCTGCGGCAAGTCGACGGTGGCGCGAACTGTGATGCGCCTGGTCGAGCCGACGGCCGGATCGATCACGCTGAGCGGGCGTGACATCACGCGGCTGGGAAAATCCGAGCTGCGCCCCTTTCGGCGCGAGATGCAGATCATTTTCCAAGACCCTTTCGCCTCGCTCGACCCGCGTATGTCGGCCGGCGCGATCGTCGGCGAGCCTCTGCTGGTGCACGGCGTGGCAAAGGGGTCCGAACTCACTGATCGCGTCGCCGCGCTGTTCAAGCAGGTGGGCTTGCGCACCGAGCAGATGCGCGGCTATCCGCACGAGTTTTCCGGTGGCCAGCGCCAGCGCATCTGCATCGCGCGCGCGCTTGCCCTGAACCCGAAACTGATCGTCGGTGACGAGCCGGTCTCGGCGCTGGACGTGTCCATCCAGGCGCAGGTCATCAACCTGATGGTCGACTTGCAGCAGGAAAAGAAATTGTCCTACCTGTTCATCGCCCACGATCTTGCGGTCGTCGAGCACATCAGCCACTGGATCGCGGTGATGTACCTGGGCCGGATTGTGGAATACGCGGACAAGGAAACCCTGTTCCGCCGCCCGCTGCATCCCTACACGGAAGCGCTTCTGTCAGCGGTGCCGATTCCCGACCCGAAAATCAAGCGCAAGAAACAGATCCTGCAGGGCGACGTGCCGAGCCCGGTGAATCCGCCGCCCGGCTGTGCCTTCCATACACGCTGTCCGCACGTGATGCCGCGCTGCAAGAACGAGGCGCCGCAACTCGTCGAGATGGCGCCCGGCAACCTGGTGGCCTGCCATCTTCACGAGGGCAAGCCCCTGCCCGTACACGAGGGCAAACCCCTGCCCGTGGGCGACGCAGCCGTCAAACCCGCGTAAGCAGTGGCCAGAGCGCGTCGGCGCCCTGTGTTGCGACCATCCGGCCCAGATGGGTCTGCCAGACGGTCTCGTTGCCGAACTCGTCCCGCCAGGACCACAGTCGCCGCGTGCTGTAGTGCAGGTTGTGCTCGCGCGTGTAACCCATCGCGCCGTGTACCTGGTGGGCGATCTCCGCGCCCTTGCCGGCGGCTTCGCCGGTGCGCGACTTGGCCACCGCGACCGCAAACATGTCGGGCGCAGTGCGCGAGGCTTCGACCGCCGCATCCGCCGCTGCGCTCGCCGCCGCAGCGTGCCCCGCAAGGACCGCGAGAAGGTGCTGCACGGCCTGGAATTTTCCAATCGGGCGGCCGAACTGCACGCGCTCGTTCGCATACCCTAGCGCGTATTCAAGGCAGCGCTCCAGTGCTCCGGCCATCTGCACGCTGCGCAGCAGCGCCCCTTCTGTGTTGAGGCGCGTCTGCGCATTTTCCAGAGGCGCGCTCGCGACCACCGCGGCAGCTTCGAACGCCATGAGCGCGCGTGGTTCGCCGGCCAGGTTCTTCTCCACGCTGCGCACGCTGCCCGCGGTGGAGACGAGGGCGATGAAGGGCTTGCCGTCCGATTCTGCCGCAACGACCGCCTGAGCGCACTGGCTGCCCCAGGGCACACGCTGCGCAGTGCCAGACAGCTTCCCGTTCGAGATCCTCAGACTGTCTGCGGAAACCACTGGCGCTACGGTCAGGGCGCCTTCGGGAACTTCGAGGCCCGCGGCAACAAGGAGCCGCCCTGCGAGCATCGTTTCGGCAAGCGGTACAGGCGCCGCGTGATAAGCGCTGCGCCGCAGGGCGAACATGGCGTCATCGAACTCCAGGCCAGGCCCGCCTGCAGACTCGGGCAATGCGGAGCGCACCAGGCCGACCTCGTCCAGCGCCTTCCAGAGACCGGCTGGCCAGGTCGCGGCCTCCGCCGCTTCGCGGACCGGCTTGCCGCAGTGCTCCTCGAACACGCGGTCGATGGTCTTCTGCAGATCCTCCCTGACGTCGCTCATCGCAGCCCCAATCCGCGGGCAATGATCCCGCGCAGAATTTCACGTGTTCCGCCGCGGATCGTGAATCCGGGTGCACGCAACATGGTCATCCCCAGCAATTCGGAATAGCTGTCGCCGTCTCCCAAAGTCGGTTCGGTCGGGATCAGGTGGCGAAATGCCTCGGGCACTTCGCGCTCGAAAGTGGTTCCGATGTCCTTCACCAGCGCTGCCTCGACGTTGGGCTGGGCGCCCTTCTCGAGCATGCCGGCCACCGAGGTCGACATGCGCCGCAGCGTCGCGAGGTGGGCGATGAAGCGGCCGATCTCGTTCGCAGAGCGTGCGTCGGGGTCGGCGCCGACGCTGCGGATGGATTCCTTGAGAAGCTGGTAGGTGCTGAGAAAACGGTCGGGGCCGGAACGCTCGAAGGCGAGTTCGCTGGTCACCATTTTCCATCCATGTCCCACTTCCCCCATCACCATGTCGTCGGCAACGAAGTACTCGTCGAACACCACCTCGTTGAAGTCATGCCCGCCGTACAGGTTGTAGATCGGGCGGATGCTCACGCCGGGGTGCGACAGGTCGACGATGAACTGGGTCAGCCCGGCGTGCCGGTCCTCCTCCTTGGCGGCCGTGCGCACCAGCGCGATCAGGTAGTGGGAGCGGTGCGCGCTGCTGGTCCACACCTTGGTGCCGCTGATCTTCCAGCCGCCTTCCGTTTTTGTGGCGCGCGTGCGCACGGCGGCGAGGTCGGAGCCGGAGTCGGGTTCGCTCATGCCGATCGCGAAGAAACACTGTCCCGCCGTGATCTTCGGCAGGATCAGCTGTCGCGCCCGCTCGCTGCCGTTTTTCAGGATCTGGTTGCCACTC
>JBBQVP010000335.1:0-3120 GCA_038211455.1 Burkholderiales bacterium | reverse complement strand
AGGGAGCGCTTCATAAACCTGCCTCATCGGCTGTTTGAGATCCGTTTATGGAACAGATCTGGCATCAATACCTTGCTCCTGCTACAATGATCTATAAATGAAGCATAAGCTGCCTTGGTGCATTTTTAATGGAACGAGGAGACTCGCATGAGCAAGCCAGCGGCACGCAGCTACTCCCGCTACGCGCGGGAGGCGGTCGAATTGCTCGGGCACATGATCCGCAACGCCCGCATCGAGCGGGAGATGACGATTGCGGAAGTGGCCGAGCGTGCCGGCGTGTCGCGCGGCCTCGTCCATCGCGTCGAGAATGGCGACATGGGCTGCTCGATTGGCGCGACCTTCGAGATTGCGGCGATCGTCGGCGTCAGGTTGTTCGATGCAGAGCCGACCACCCTGACCCGGCACCTCGGCATGGCCCGTAACACGTTCACCCTCCTGCCCAAAGCGGTGCGCCAAAGCCCGAAGGCGGTAAAAGATGACTTCTGAGCCCCGCCGGGAAGAAGCGTATGTGTGGATCTGGTTGCCGTACGCGACAGAGCCCTGCGTCGCGGGCCGAGCGTCGCGCGATGGCGATCGCCTCTTCTTCAACTATGGCCAGAGCTATCTCGACCGCCCCGAGGCCGTCCCGATCTATTTGCCGGAGCTCCCCCTCAAGCGCGGCGTGATTGCCCCCGAGCCCGGCCTGGGCATGGCCGGTTGCTTGCGGGACGGGGCGCCCGATGCTTGGGGCCGCCGCGTCATCCTCAACCGGCTGCTGGGCTCTGGGGGCCAGGAGGCCGACGTCGACGCGCTGGATGAACTGACCTACATGCTGGAGTCCGGCTCGGACAGGATCGGCGCACTGGACTTCCAATCCTCACCGACGGAATACCGGCCTCGCTCGGCACAGGCCGCAAGCCTCGAAGAGCTCCTTGGCGCCGCCGAGAGGGTCGATAAAGGCATCCCCCTGACAGCGGAGCTCGATCAGGCTCTCTTCCATGGCAGTTCTCTGGGCGGTGCCCGGCCCAAGGCGATGGTTCAGGATGGTCAGAGGAAGCTCATCGCCAAGTTTTCGTCCTCGACCGACACCTACAACGTCGTGAAGGCAGAGTTTGTGGCCATGCAACTTGCGGCGAAAGTCGGCCTCGACGTCGCGCCGGTGAGCCTCGCGCACGTTGCCGGCAAGGACGTGCTGCTGGTCGAGCGCTTCGACCGCGTGCGCGCCGGCGATGGCTGGCAGCGCCGCGCCATGGTGTCCGCCCTCACCCTTTTTGGGCTGGACGAGATGATGGCGCGCTACGCGAGCTATGCCGACCTCACCGAAATCGTCCGCCACCGATTCACCCAGCCAAATGAGACGCTGCGGGAGCTGTTCGGGCGACTCGTCCTCAACATCCTGTGCGGCAACACGGATGACCATGCCCGTAACCATGCGGCCTTCTGGGACGGTAAACACCTGACGCTGACCCCGGCCTATGACATTTGCCCACAGAACCGGACCGGGAACGAGGCGACACAGGCCATGCTGATCACAGGCGAGGACCGGACGAGCCGCCTTGCCACCTGCCTGGCTGCGGCACCGCACTTCCTCCTTGATGCACAGGCGGCAGATGACCTGATTGCGAATCAGATCGATCGGCTGCGATCGGCCTGGCCCCAGGTTGCCGAGGAAGCCCGGTTGAGCGAGATCGACCGCGCGCTGCTTGCCGGTCGCATCTTTTTCAACCCGTTCATCTTCGAGGGCGCTGCAGCACGGTACGCCGGAGCGCTCGCGCGGTGAGGTCCAGAAAGGGACTACGGATGCAATTCCGCGGTCCACCGCCAGGAAAAAATGACTTATGCAGTGCAGGCCCGCGCGCCTTCGGACGAGTCCCATGACGGCGCCCCTACGAAATCCGCGGCGGTCAATGCCTTTAGCCTTTTCGACGCCCCATTGAGGAGCCTGTGCAGAAGGCTGCGAGTTTCGCCCAATTGAAGCCCCGTTTCGGCTTGATCGCAATCATGTGCCTTATCCACGGTCGCGGGGGGTGGCGCCTCTCACGCACGGAACGCGCGGCGGTGGGTAAGCTGTCAGCGTCAACCGTTGTCTTGCAAGATCGTTAGCAGTGCTGACACTCGCCATCGCATTTCTGAGGAACTTGCGCAACGGTTTGATGGTCACATCGCTAGATCTGCGATTGGATAGATGCGTGAGGGGCAATACGCGTTCGCCGTCCTGCGCAGGATCCTGAACTTCGAGTTACGCTGGCTGAGTCAGCCCGCTTGATGCCCGTAATCGCATCGCCCTTGCTCGCAGCGTCGAGCGCGATAGCCGGACTCATCTCCTGAAAACCGGCAGCCGCAAGGCACGGAGATACACGTAAGCCCGCAGTAAACGTCCAGGCAACAAGCGCCATTCTGCCGCAGTCGTCTGAGGTGGCACGGCCGCAATCAGGCTTCGCCCGCATTCGCGTGTGACAGCCCTACTCCACTGCCCCAGCGGCAACATCTGTTTCAGGCAGCAATGGTCTGCCCCAGTCGCGCGTATGTGTGACATGCACGTGGCGGCCTTCAGGCCGGCGGATCGTAGCGGCACCAGCCAATACGGTTACTGCTGCAATCCTGGCCGCGTAACTGCGGCAGAACCTCTGCGCCAACCGCATCGTCACTACCACGGCGCCAGCCGGTAGTGACGATGCGCACGATGCCCCAGCCATCGAGGACTTATCGGTGGCTGGCGCAAGTGACGACCCCCAGTGACGGGCTCCCTGACCCGTCGTCAACCTGGACCGTGCAACGCGGTCCGTCCTCCTGCCCGCTCCCTGCGGGCTCACTGTAAAGCCGCGCCGAAGAAGCGCCCCTCCGAGCCCTGGGTCAACGGCTCAGATCGATGAATCGACTTCCCACAGGAAGCGCCATCGACGCCAATGCCGCGTGCCGCGGCGGCAAGCAGCACACGAAACGGCACGAAACGGGAGTGGTGTCCCGAGTCCCTTGTAGATCCCGACCGCCTAGCGTTCAGGACGGACAGAAACACTCACCGGACAGGTTTCACACACCAGCAGCAGCGTAAAGGGCAGGAAAAAAGGGGCAACAAAGGGAGAAAGGGATTGAACCTGGAGAGGAACGAATGCGAGACCTGAACTACGAGCTGAAACAACT
>JBBQVP010000334.1:0-3124 GCA_038211455.1 Burkholderiales bacterium | reverse complement strand
ACCATCTACTTACGCAACGTCGGCGGGCACGACATCTTGCCCTGAAAATGAACCTGTACCGCAATCCGCCGGATTGCGCCCGGCGGTGCGACGACAAGCCGCCGGCTTGTGCTACATTTTCATCCGCCGTGGCGCCGCGCGCGGTATGGGTAACTGCCTTGAAATCAACTCCCTGGCGGTTGAAACCGCGGCAACCCTTGCGAAGCCGACCTACGTCGGCTCCGTGGTTCTGTACGCGAATGGGTATCTACCCTGGAAAGCACACCAGCCTCCCACAGATCATGAATCTACGGGAGGCTGTTTCTTAGACTACCTCCGCGACCACCTCTTTCGCAAACGCAATCCTGCCACCCTCTACATCCGCGACGAGCGCATCCCCGCGCTGGAACTTGCCCTCCAGCAGCGCCAGCGCGAGAGGATCCTGCACGTAGCCCTGGATCGCTCGCTTGAGCGGCCGCGCGCCGTAGGTCGGGTCGTAACCAGTCTCGGCCAGGAACCCGCGCGCCCGGTCGGTCAGCCGCAGCGTCAGACCGCGCTCGGCCAGCATCTTGCCCAGCCGGCGCAACTGGATCTCCACAATCTTGCCCAGGTCGGCGCGGCTGAGGCTGTGGAAGACCACGATTTCATCCACCCGGTTCAGGAACTCCGGCGGGAACGCCTGCCGCAGGGCATCCATGGCCCGCTCCGACCGCTGGACATCGCTCAGCGCCGGGTCGTTAATATACTGGCTGCCGATGTTCGACGTCATGATCACGACGGTGTTCTTGAAGTCCACCGTCCGGCCGTGGCCGTCGGTCAGCCGGCCGTCGTCCAGCAGTTGCAGCAGTGTATTGAACACCTCGCGGTGCGCCTTCTCGATTTCGTCGAACAGCACCACGCTGTACGGTTTGCGGCGGACTGCCTCGGTGAGCTTGCCGCCCTCGTCGTAGCCCACGTAGCCGGGCGGCGCGCCGATCAGCCGGCTGACGGTGTGCCGCTCCTGGTATTCCGACATGTCGATGCGGATCATCGCGCCCTCGTCGTCAAACAGGAACTCGGCCAGGGCGCGGGCCAACTCGGTCTTGCCGACACCCGTGGGACCCAGGAAGATGAAGCTGCCGATGGGCCGGTTCGGGTCCTGCAGGCCAGCGCGCGACCGCCGCACAGCGCTCGCCACCGCACGCACCGCCTCATCCTGGCCGACCACCCGATTGTGCAGGCGGTCTTCCATCCGCAGCAGCTTCTCGATTTCGCCTTCGAGCAGCCTGCTGACGGGGACATGCGTCCAGCTTGACACCACCTCGGCGATCTCCTCGGCCCCGACCTCTTCTTTCAGAAGCATCCCGCGGCCCTGCATCTCGCTCAGCTCGGCCTCGGCGTCGCGCAGCGCTCGGTCCAGGCCGACCAGCTTGCCGTATTGCAACTCCGAGGCGCGGCCGTAGTCGGCGCTGCGCTGCGCTTGCTCGATCTCCAGACGGGTACCGTCGATCTCCTGCTTGAGGTTCGCCACCCGCTCGATGACCTCACGCTCGCGGCCCAGGCGCGCGTCCAGGCTGCGGCGCTCCTCCTGCAGATCGGCCAGCTCGCGCTCGAGAGTCACCAGCCGCTCCTTCGACGCGGCGTCGTTCTCCTTCTTCAGCGCCTCACGCTCGATCTCGAGCTGCATGATGCGCCGCTTCACTTCGTCGAGCTCCGCGGGCATCGAGTCGATCTCCGTACGCAGCTTGGATGCGGCTTCGTCGATCAGGTCGATGGCCTTGTCGGGCAGGAAACGATCCGCGATATAGCGGTGCGACAGCGTGGCCGCGGCGATCACGGCCGCGTCGGTGATACGTACGTTGTGGTGGACCTCGTAGCGTTCCTTCAGCCCGCGCAGGATCGAGATCGTGTCCGCCACCGTCGGCTCGTCCACCAGCACCGGCTGGAAGCGCCGCTCCAACGCCGCGTCCTTCTCGATGTATTTGCGATATTCGTCCAGCGTCGTCGCGCCGATGGCGTGCAGCTCGCCGCGCGCCAGCATCGGTTTGAGCATGTTGCTGGCGTCCATCGCGCCCTCGGCCGCGCCCGCGCCGACGACGGTGTGCAGCTCATCGATGAACAGGATGACCTGCCCGGCCGCGTCCGTGACCTCTTTCAACACGGCCTTGAGCCGCTCCTCGAATTCGCCGCGGAACTTTGCGCCCGCGATCAGGCTGCCCATGTCCAGCGCGACCACGCGTTTGTCCTTGAGCCCCTCGGGCACGTCCCCACGCACGATGCGCTGCGCCAGCCCCTCGACGATGGCGGTCTTGCCCACGCCCGGCTCGCCGATGAGCACGGGGTTGTTCTTGGTGCGCCGGCTGAGGATCTGGATCGTGCGGCGGATCTCCTCGTCGCGGCCGATCACGGGGTCGAGCTTGCCGCCACGCGCCATCTGCGTCAGGTCGCGGCCGTACTTCTCCAGCGCCTGGTAGGTCGCCTCCGGGTTTTGGCTGGTGACGCGCTGGCTGCCGCGGATCGCGGTGAGGCTGGACAGGATGCGGTCGCGCGTGATGCCGAGTCGCGCCAGCAGCTTGGCCGCGCCGTCGCCGTTCCGGCCCGTCAGCGCCAGCAACAGGTGCTCGGTGCTGACATAATCATCATGCATGGCCGCCGCTTCGCTTTGCGCATCCTGAAAGACGCGGCCCAGCGAGCCGCTCACGCCCGGCTGGGCATTGCCGCCGTAGACTTTGGGCCGCCGCGCCAGGTCGGCCTCTAGCTGAGCCTGCACGACCTGCGGGTTCGCGCCCGCCTGGGTGATGACCTCCGGCACAACGCCGTCGGGCTGTTGGAGCAGTGCCAGCAACAGGTGCTCCGGCTCGACCTGGCTGTGGTTATAGGTTTGCGCGAGCTCCTGGGCGGCGAGAATGGCCTCCTGCCCGCGCTGGGTGAATTTGTCGAGTCGCATGATGACCTCCGGATCTGGAAGCTGGAAACTGGAAACTGGAAGCCACGCACGGCGGAACTCACCAGCATCCAGTATCCAGTATCCAGCATCCCCGTTAGCGCCGCATTGGCGGATTGTTAGCGAAGTGTGTGAGAAAGACCGGGGACGGGTGTTCTACGACAGCTTGCTACGCTCCATCAGCGCGACCGCCGATCGCAGTTCTGCCTGGAAAGCGCTGTG
>JBBQVP010000333.1:0-3149 GCA_038211455.1 Burkholderiales bacterium | reverse complement strand
CCTGCTTTTCCTTCTGCACGCGCTCCGATTGGCGGATCTCAACCACCGGCGGCTCGATGTAGAGGGGCTCGTGGTTCTCCTCGCGCTTTTTCTCCGACTCGACGATCAACTCGCGCTCTTCGCGCGCGATCTCGCCGATCTTGCGGTCTTCGCGGTTTTCGCGCAGGCGTTTTACCAGTCCGAGCGCGCCCTCGAGCATCAGGCCGGTGAATTCGGCCGCCGCAATCCACGAAATCCCGGTAAACAGGCTGAACCCGACCGCGGCGAGCGTGATCAACGCCAGGGTCGCACCCGTAAACCCGATCAGGCCCGCGACAAACCCGCTGATCGCATCGCCAGCCAGCCCGCCCGGCGCGAGCGGCAATTCCGCCTGCAGCGTATACAGGCGCAGCGCTTCAAGCGAGGCGCTGGACAGGAGCAGCACGCCGAATCCGGCGATCGCAACGGCGAGCGGGCGCGGATCGATCAGCGAACTGCCATCCAGCCGCCGGTAGCCCCAGACCACCACGTACAGGCACAGCATGGCCCACCAGTAAGACGACAGGCCGAACAGGTAAAGGAGAAGGTCGGCGAGCCAGGCGCCGAAGCGCCCGCCCGCATTCTGGGTCAGCGCCGCGGTGGCCTCATGCGACCAGCCCGGGTCAGACTTGTGGAACGTCAGCAGGATCAGCAGCAGGTAGACCGCGGCCGCAACGAGAGCCAGCCATTTCGCCTCGCGCAGCAGGTTCGCGAGCTTGGCGGGCAGTGGGGTGGATCGGATTGCGGCGCGGTCGGCTTTCTCGGCGACGCTCATTGCCCGTGCAATCGTCGGATCACGATGTTCCGCTTATTCAGGCAGCACGATCGAAGGGTGCAGCACGATCGTCGAGCCCCGCACTTCCATGTAGCCGCCAAGCTGCAGGTCCTTCATTACACGGCTCACCATTTCGCGCGACGCGCCGATCATCTTCGCAATGTCCTGCTTGGCCAGCTTCTTGGTGACAACCTTCTGCCCGTCGATTTCCTCTGACATGTCGAGCAGCAGCCGGGCCACGCGGCCGTACACGTCGAGCAGCGCGAGGCTGCCGATCTTGCGGTCGGCTTCGCGCAGCCGGCGCACGAGCCCGCGCATGACTTCCATCGCCATGTCGAAATTGTCCGCAAGGCAGCGGTTGAAATCGCGCTTGTGGATGCAGAGCAATTCGCAGGCTTCGATCGCCACCACGCTGGCCGAGCGCGGGCTCTCGTCGATGAGGCCCATTTCGCCGAAGAATTCGCCCGACCCGAGTATGCTCAGGATCACCTCCTTGCCCTCGGCGTCGCTCATCATGACTTTCAGGCGCCCGGAAATAACGATATAGAGCGCATCGGTCGGATCGCCCGCGGAAATGATGGTGGCACCACGCGCGGCGCTCTTGCGCGTGACCACTGCGGCGAGCAGGCGCACGGCGTCGTCCGGAAAACTCGCGAACATCGGAACGTTTTTCAGAACGGCGGTGGACACCGTTGTCGAGATCGCTGACATGGCCGGGATACTCTCCTGAGGCGGGATACCCGCGCATTTTATCAGAACCCCCCCTGCATCCGCTGCGCCGCCGCGGGTCGACGCGCGCGGCAAAGAGCACCACAAAGCGCTCCGGAGGGGCCGGTTATACTTGGCGCCGCCTTCCATTCTGCAGCCGAAAAATGCCTACCCGCCACTCGCGACTCCTGATCCTCGGTTCCGGCCCTGCCGGCTATACCGCTGCCGTCTATGCGGCGCGCGCCAACCTCAAGCCCGTCCTGATCACCGGCCTCGCCCAGGGCGGCCAGCTGACCACCACCACCGATGTCGACAACTGGCCGGCGGACGCCGCCGGCGTGCAGGGCCCGGAACTCATGGAGCGCTTCCAGAAGCACGCCGAGCGGTTCGAAACCGAACTGGTGTTCGATCAGATCCACACCGCGAAGCTCGGCCAGCGCCCCTTCGTGCTCGAAGGCGATTCGGCCACCTACACCTGCGACGCGCTGATCATCGCGACCGGCGCCTCGGCGCGGTACCTGGGCATGCCTTCGGAAGAAAAATTCATGGGCCGCGGCGTGTCGGCCTGCGCCACCTGCGACGGCTTCTTCTACAAGAACCAGGATGTCGCCGTGGTCGGCGGCGGCAACACCGCGGTGGAGGAAGCGTTATATCTCTCCAACATCGCAAGGCACGTGACCGTGATCCACCGGCGCGACAAGTTCCGCGCCGAGAAAATCATGATCGACAAGCTCATGAAAAAGGCCGACGGCGGCAACGTGTCGATCGAATGGGACCACACCCTGGATGAGGTGCTGGGCGACCAGTCGGGCGTGACCCGGCTTCGCATCCGCAACGTGAAGGACAGCGCGGCGAAGGAGTTCGACGTGAAGGGCCTGTTCGTCGCAATCGGCCATACGCCAAACACCGCGATCTTCGAAGGGCAGGTGACGATGAAGGGCGGCTACATCGTGACGCAGGGCGGCGGCGAGGGGAACGCAACCGCCACCAGCATCGCGGGGGTGTTTGCCGCCGGGGACGTCCAGGACCATGTCTATCGCCAGGCCGTGACCAGTGCGGCCACCGGATGCATGGCCGCGCTGGACGCGGAGAAATACCTCGACGCCCTGGCTCCGTAATGCGATGGACGACGACGAGTTCGCCCGGGCCGTCGCCGATGTCCGCCCGCTGAAGCCGGCGCGCCGGGCCGCGCCGGCGCTCCCGCCGCGCCCGCCGGTGCCAGTGCAGACACAGCGCGACGAGCGCCTGGCGCTGCTGGAGAGCATCGAGCGCCCGGTCACCCCCGAAGAGGCACTGGAGAGCGGCGAGGAACTCGTATTCCTGCGCGAGGGACTCTCACGCCAGGTGCTGCGCCGGCTGCGGCGCGGCCACTGGGTGGTGCAGGCGGGGCTGGACCTGCACGGCATGAACCGGCATCAGGCGGCCCTCCAGGTGGCAGAATTCCTGCACAGCGGGGTCCATCGCGGCCTGCGCTGCGTGCGCATCGTCCACGGAAAGGGCTACGGGTCAAAGAACCGCGAGCCCGTCCTGAAGGGAAAACTGCGGCACTGGCTCGCAATGCGCGACGAAGTGCTGGCCTACTGCCAGGCCCCCGACCACGACGGCGGCAGCGGCGCCCTCCTCGTCCTGCTCAAAGCCAAAAAATAAA
>JBBQVP010000332.1:0-3167 GCA_038211455.1 Burkholderiales bacterium | reverse complement strand
TCGCGCAGACCCCGCAAATGCCATCGGAACACTTTACGTCGACGTGAATGCCTGCTTCGGCCAGAACGTCGGTGGCGCGTTGATCGGCGCCCACCATCAGCGTCTTTCCGCTTGCCGTGAGCTGCAGGCGAAAGGGCTTGTTGACGTAGCCGGGCGCTTCCGGAACGCTGAAAAACTCGCGATGCAGCGCGTCTTCAGGCCAACCATTGGCCTGCGCCGCCTGGAACACGCCGTCCATGTAGCGCGAAGAGCCACAAGTGTAAAGATGCATGGCGGGCGCGTAAAGCGGAATGACCTGCGCCAGGTCGGCACGGCCGCCCTGGTCCTTGAAATGAAGCCGGACTCGACCCGCCCATGGGGCCTGCTCGAGGTCTTGCACAAACCCGGCGGCCGCGCGGCTCACGCTGCTGTAATGGAACTCGAAAGAAGCGCCTTGCCGGTGCAGGGTATGGGCCATGGTGATCATAGGTGTGACACCGATGCCACCCGCCAGCAGCAGGCTATGCGTTGCGCCTTCGGCCAGTGGAAAGTGATTGGCAGGGCGTGACACGAAGACACGCTTGCCCTCGCGAAACGCCCTGTGCATGAGCATGGATCCGCCGCGGCCCTGAGGTTCACGCTGCACACCCAGCACATACTTGTGGCGGTCGGCAGGATCGCCAGCCAGGCTGTACTGGCGCAGGTACTCCGGCGCGATCACCACGTCGATGTGCGCGCCGGCCTCAAACGACGGCAACTGTTTGCCATCGGGCGCCACGAACTCGTACCTCGCAATGTCGGTCGTCATCTCCTGGCGCAGTTTCAGGATGACGGGGAAGACCGGCGGTTCACCTTCGGGAAGCCGGAACTGCGGTACGAGGTCGTCTGTCAGTCCCGCTGCAATGCGTGCGCGGTACTGGGCGGGAGTCAACAGCGACTTGTAGCGCTCTATTCCTTCATCGCGATTGATCGGGAAGGCGACAGGATAGGGCGGTGGCATTTTGTCGGCAGGGTAGACCGCAAGCGTCTGGTCTTCGTGCTTGAGGCGCAATCCTTTGTTCAGTCCGCGGGCGTTGGTCAACCTGGCGCGTACATAGCGTCCGCTGCGCGGCTCCAGTTCAATGTCCCACCACCATTTTTTTACGACGTTGATGGTTCCGCGGTCGAAGTGGTCGTCGAGTTCGGCCAACAACCTGGCCTGTCGGGGGAAGTTCATTGCCGCCCAACGAAAGGCGTCGTCGGCGAACAGTCCCTCCAGATTCCAGGGGCAGGTTTTCATGCAGCGTCCGCACATGCCGCCGCCCTGATTGGTGATCCGATATCGGGCGCACTTTTCGGCGTCGGACTTCCAGATCTCGTAGCCGTTGTACATGACCTTGGGGCCGGCCGTGATCGCACCCGCGGGGCATTCCCGCGCACACTTGTTGCAGCCCTCGCAAAAGGTCTGCAAGCCGAAGTCGATCGGCTTGTCGTAGTTCACCGGCATGTCCGTCGTCACCGTGCCAGACTTGAGACGGGGCCCCAGGAAGGGATTCAGGATGACCTCGCCGATACGGCTCACCTCGCCCAGTCCGGACAGCAGCAGCAGCGGCGGCTGAAGCACGTCGCCGTCGACGACCGTATGCACGCGCGCCGAGTAACCCAAGCGACGGACCTGTTCCGCGACGATGCCGCCGATCATCGAGAACCGCAGATAGGCGCGCATGCTTTGCGCCACTGAGATCCAGTCGTCACCACTGCAGCCTTCCATGGTTTCGTGACCCTGGTCCAGCAGCATGTTGATCGCATTGGGGTGATACGTGGGCAGCGGGTTGCCGCCGGCGTCATGCGAGTAATAGGCCCATTGCGGTATCGCGCACAGCCCCACCGCGTCGCAGCCCAAATAGTACGAAGCAGCCTTGAGATTGTCGGAGTTGCGCCGGGCGTTCGCGGCGTTGGGAGACACCGGCCCCCGGGCCTCGCCGAACTGCAGCAGCAGCAGGGCCCCGAGCGCGCGCCGGGCGCAGGCCCCGATGGGGCTTTTCATTACGTAGTTGGCGTTCTTGGCCGCTTCCTGCACGTTCTTGCCCATGTCGCCGAACAGGATCCGGGCAAAGAAATCGGCTCGCTTAGGAAAGCGCGGAACACGCTCATGGTCGATGAAGGTGGTCGGTTCATCGCGCCGCTTGAGCTTTTCGAAGGGCTGCGGGCCCATGTGGAACTCACGTCGCTGGTATGGCTCGCGAGACAGCGCGCTCTTGAGCGTGCCCTTGCCGACCCACCATGCAGGTCCGTGCGATCGCACACGCGCGGCAAACCGACCCGGCGCCAGCGGCAGGTCGTGCGCCAGCGCCAGCGAAGTCGTGACCGCCGCCAGGCCATAGCGGGTTCCCAGATACGGGTTCGTCAACTCGACCCCGCCGCTGCGCTGCAGGGCTTCAGCCAGGCCCGCCGCCACGGCGAGCCTGCCCAGGTGCACGTCGGTGCATGTGGCGGTATGCGATCGCGCCGAGTGGCCGAGCATGCGTAGGTAGGTGGACAGCAGAACAGCGGTCTGTGCCGCCAGCGTCGCGGCTCGCTGGGCCTGCGTGCCGACGATCCACTCCGCGCCGACCTCCTCGGCACCAGGATCGCGCGGATACTCGATCAGGATGACGATGGCGTGCTGATGATGGTCGATGGGTCCATGTGCAGTTCGGGCTGAATCCAGAACGTCGGCCATGATCAAGTCGATGCCTGCGGCAAAGCTCTTCGGCTGGCTCAGCTCCAGTTCTGCTGCCAGTGTGCGGACCAGCGGATTGCGGATCGGTTCTGCAAGCCGCGCGTCCGCCGGCAACGCGCATATACCCATCATCGAAGCATCGAAGAAGTATCCGGCTGCCTTGAGGTGGTCGGCTCGCTCTTGGGGACCTTCGGGAATCTCCGCCTCGGCGGGCCCGACAGTGCCATCCCGAATCACGTCGAACATGCCAATGAAGCGGGCCATCGCATGGCTCAGCGATTCCGGCCGCGGATCGTCGAACGACACCCGCTCGAAGTCCGGCACGGCAGAAAGATCGGCCTCGGGTTGGCGCGCAAGCCGCTCCAGAGGGTAAGGCCCTAGATGAACTGGCCGATCGCGGTACGAGAAAAAGCGCATGCTGATCGTTCAGGTTGTAAGTGGCGTGTGAGTGTAGGAAGGGCCGGAACTTGGCGATACCATCGCGGGC
>JBBQVP010000331.1:0-3181 GCA_038211455.1 Burkholderiales bacterium | reverse complement strand
CACCCAGAGCGTGCAGCGCGGCATCCCGGTCGCGATCACGGTGCAGGATGCCCAGGGCGTCACGCTCAAGACGCCTGCCGCCTAGCCTTACTGCAGCGCCCATTTCAGGACGCGCGCCCAAGCGAAAGCCGGAAGAGCGTGCCGGCACCTGCCGGCCGGGCATGCAGGCCGAGCGTACCGCCCAGCCGCGTGGCGGCTTCGCGTGCGATCGCCAGTCCCAGGCCGCTGCCCTCGGCACCGCTGCCGGCGAGACGGTAGAACGCATCGAACACGCGTTCGCGCTCTTCCTCGGGGATACCCGGCCCGTTGTCGGAAACGTCGACGACAATGCGTTCGCCATCGTGCCACACGCGCACGCTCACCTCGCCACCCGCGGGCGCATGGCGTAGAGCGTTCTCCAGCCCATTGCGCAGTATCAGGCGGATGGTTGCGGGCTCGGATTCAAGCGTTGGGCTACTGGAATCCTCGGCGAGGCCGAGATCGATCCCGCGCGCTTCGGCCATGGGGAAAACCTCAGCGATCAGGTCCCGGACGAGCCTCGCCACGTCCACCTTCGCGCGCGCCGCGCCCCCCGCCTGGGTTTTCGCGAGGCTCAATAATTGTTCTGTCAGGCGGCGCGCACGATTGATGCCTTCGCTCAACGGGGCGACTCGCGCGCGCATCGCCTCGGCCGAGGTCGCCGCTTCGAGGTTCTGCACCTGCACCGACAGCGCGGTCAGCGGGCTACGCAGCTCGTGGGCCGCATCGGCGATGAAGCGGCGCTGCTCCGTCAGCGCGCGGCTGACGCGCTCGAGCAGCCGGTTGATCGCGCGCACGAACGGGACGATCTCCTCGGGCAGGTCCGCCTCCGGCAGAGGCTGCAGGCGCGCCACGGCCTGCGTGCCCACCGCCTGGGCGTCCAGCGTCTGCGCAAGCTGCCGCACGGGTGCGAGTTCGCGCCTGACAATGCGCGCGACCAGCCACAGGAGCAAGACCAGCAAGCCCGCCATCGGCGCCGCGGTGCGCAGCGCGCTGTTGATCGCGATCTCGTCGCGCGTCTCGGTCGGCTGTGCCACGACGATGCGCGCATCGGGCAGCGATGCGCGCACGAATACCCGGTAGCGGCCTTCGTCACCTTCCAGTGTGTGGAAACCGCCGGGCAGCCCAACGGGTAGCCAGCGCGGGGCAGTTCCCCCGGGCAGCCGCACCACGATCACTCGCGACTCACTCTCGTGGGCAGCCCGGTCTGGCGTGTTCGAAGCACCGTCCTGCCGGCTGGCGAGTGCCGCAATCTGCACCAGGGTCTCGTCCTGCAACTCCTGTGCGTCAAAATAGGCAAACGCAAACGATGCGATTCCCGCCACGAGGCCGATGGTTCCGATCGCAAGCGCCAGCGTGCGCGACAGCCGCCGCTCCAGCGACCCTCTCATTTCGCCTTGTCCACCAGCCAGCCCGCGCCACGCACGTTCTTGATTGCATCGGTCCCCAGCTTGCGGCGCACGCCATGGATCAGGAAGTCGACCGCATTGCTTTCGACTTCCTCGTTCCAGCCGTAGATGCGCTCTTCCAGTTCGGCGCGCGTCAGGATCGTCCCCGGGCGCAGCAGCAGCGCGTGCAGCAACGCGAACTCGCGCGCGCTCAGCGCATGCACCCGCTCGCCGCGGCGCGCCTCTCGCACCGCTGGGTCGAGACTGATGTCGCCGTTGCTCAACAGGGCTGCTGCCTGCCCGCCCTGCCGGCGAATCACGGCGCGCAGTCGCGCGAGCAGTTCGCTGACCTCGAAGGGCTTGACCAGGTAGTCGTCGGCGCCGAGGTCCAACCCGCCGATGCGGTCGTCCACCCGGTCTCGAGCGGTAAGGATGATGACCGGCACGGTGTTTCCCGCGCGTCGCAGACGGCCCAGCACCTCGAGCCCGTCGCGCCCCGGCAGCCCGAGGTCGAGCAGGACCACCTGGTGCTCGTGCTGTTCGATCACGCGTGCGGCGGTGACACCGTCTTTGACCCAGTCGACGGCGTAGGCGGCGTCTTTCAGCGCGACGAGCACCGCCTCGCCGATCATCGTGTCGTCCTCAACCAGCAGAATGCGCATGTTCGGCATCATACGGCGCCGGGCCGGGCCCCACGTTCAGGCCATGCCGCCCGCCGTGTCCCTGCGGCTCACGCTGAGGTACAGCACCAGGACCACGATGATCGAAAGAAACACTGCGCTCGTGCCGACCGTGCCGAGGCCCAGCCCGCCGTTCTGCCCGGGCTGAGAGAGATAGTCCCCGAGCGAAGCGCCGAGCGGGCGTGTGAGGATGTAGGCCACCCAAAACGCCAGCACCGCGTTCGCGTTGAACACATAGCGGGCCAGCGCCGTCGCCGCGATCAACCCGCCGAAACCCAGCGTCGCCGTCGCGTATCCGAGGCTGAGGCCTTCCGCGGCCAGGTCGCCGGCCGCCGTGCCCAGCGCAAACGTGAACAGGATCGCCGCCCAGTAGAAAAGCTCGCGCCGCGTCGTGTCGATCGCCTGGATGGACAGCGTGCGCTCGATTACGTACCAGGCGATGAAGGTAGCGGCGAGGGCAATCGCAAAGCCCAGCGTGGCCACCTCCAGGCTGACGCCGAAATTGTCCACCAGATTGTCTGTCAGCAGCGTGCCGACCACGCTGATGAGAACCACGGCCAGCCAGTATGTCCACGGCACGTATTTGTGCGAGAGGATCTGCATCGCAAGGACGGCCGCAAGCAGCAGACCCATCACCAGCGAGGTGCCGGTGAGGCCGAACCCCAGGTTTACCGACAGGAAATCCGCTGCCGTTTCGCCCACGGTCGTTGCAAGCACCTTGATGATCCAGAACCAGGCGGTGACCAGCGGCACCTTGTTCAGCATCCGGGTCGTGTCGTTGTCTATCGCGGTATCCATGGCATTCATCTCCCGTGTTCGACTGGTGGGCTGCTCAGTCGTCCTTGTCCTTGTGATCGTCCCGGTCGGCCTTGTCCTCTGTCGCCGCAATAACCTTGCCATTGGCCGGATCGACTTTCACATCCGTGACCATGCTGCCCTTGACGACTTCCACGTCGAACACCCACATGCCCTTGTGGCGCTCGTACTCGGCGCGGGAGGCCTTGCCGCCCGTGTGCTGCTCGGCGGCGGTGACGGCCTGGCTGAGGCTGATGCCTGCGTTTGCGATGGCCTGCGCGTCGTTCTCGTGGGAGTTGG
>JBBQVP010000330.1:0-3218 GCA_038211455.1 Burkholderiales bacterium | reverse complement strand
CGTGGACAACGTGGCGGAGGTCCTCGCAGTCGCGGAAGGCGAGTCCTTCAAGTGATCCTGGTCGATGCGAACCTGCTGATTTACGCGCACGTCGACGGTTTTCCGCAGCACGAACGTGCCAGCCACTGGCTAGACAAGCGCCTGAACGGAACCGCGCCGGTCGGCATGCCGTGGCCGAACCTGCTGGGTTTTCTGCGCACCACGACCAATCCGCGTGTATGCGCGCGCCCGGCCTCCATATCGGCGGCCTGGCAGCAGGTGCAGTTGTGGCTGGCATGCGAACGCGCATGGATCCCGGCGCCCACCGAACGTCACGGCAAGATTCTCGGCGGCCTGCTTGAAGCGCACGGGGTGCAGGCGAATCTGGTGCCGGACGCGCATCTGGCAGCGCTGGCGCTCGAACATGGATTGATCCTGTGCTCCGCCGACGGAGATTTCGCCCGTTTTCCCGGGCTGCACTGGGAGAATCCGCTCGCGGCGAAGGGCAAGCGGTAGCCGGCGGGGCGCGAAGCTGTTGGCGTGTTGCCGGCATCAGGCGGTGACCATCCGCCGGGTTGGCATGAAGAGCGCGAGGCGCGCGCGGCAAAGGCGGGACCATGCTCCCGAGGCGACGGCTGTCCGGCAGGCTGCCGGTTGTGTCGTGATCCGGGCCGGTCAATGCCTCCACCGGAGGGATGCGGAAGCACGCGCAGCAGTGCTCGGCGAGCAAGATTCAGGGCAGGGGTACGTCTTTTCGCACCGAATGGCACCCGCTTGAAAAAGCGTACTCGCGCGCCCTACTGCTGGTGCATCCCCCACCGGCGCACGGTGCGCTCCTCGAGCACGCGGAAGATCAGGCTCTCGACCAGGAGGCCGATCAGGATCACGCTGAACAGCCCGGCGAATACGGCCGGGATGTCGAGCGTGTTCTTGTTCTCGTAGATGAACCAGCCCAGCCCGCCCGAGCCCGAGCTGGTGCCGAAGACGAGTTCCGCCGCGATCAGCGTGCGCCAGGCGAATGCCCAGCCGATCTTCAGGCCGGTGACGATGCTGGGAAAGGCTGCGGGCACGAGGATCATCGCGACATAGGGCAGGCCTCGCAGGCCGTAATTGCGCCCGACCATGCGCAGGGTGCCGGAGACCGCCATGAAGCCCGCGTGCGTATTGAGCGCCACCGGCCAGAGCACCGCATGGATCAGCACGAAGATCAGGCTCGGGTCGCCCAGCCCGAACCAGATCAGCGCGAGCGGCAGCAGCGCGATTGCCGGGAGCGGGTTGAACATCGCGGTGAGGGTTTCGAGCAAGTCGTTGCCGACCCGCGAAGTCACTGCCAGCACCGCAAGCACCAGCGCAAGCGCGAGGCCGACCGCATAGCCCTGCATCAGCACCTTGATCGAGACCCACGCCTTGAGCGGCAGTTCGCCGGTCAGGGTGCGCTCGATGAAGGTCTGCGCGGTGGCCCAGAAGGTCGGCACCAGCAGCGTGTTGTCGAGGTAGGCGGCATACGCCTGCCACAGGCCCGCCAGCACCAGCAGGAGGCAGGCCTTGCGCACGCCGGACCGGCCCCAGATCCGCTCGCTTACGGTGAGCGGTTTCCTGATCACGCCGAAATCGCCCTCGCCGACCTGGGCGCGGATGTATTCCGGGCGTGGCGCGCCGGGCTCAGCCATGGGGTTGCGCCTCCACGGCCTCGACGGCGTCGGCGAACAGCATCGAATGGATGCGTTCCGAAAGCGTGCTGCCCGTGGCCGCGTCCACGCTGTCGTCGCCGCTGCTGTTGAGCTCCGCCTTGACCTGCCCCGGATGCGGCGAAAGCAGCAGGATCCGGTTGCCGATGCGCACCGCCTCGGGAATCGAGTGCGTGACGAACAGCACGGTGAAGCGCGTGTCCTCCCAGAGCTGGAGCAGTTCGTCCTGCATCTTGCGGCGGGTCAGCGCGTCGAGCGCCGCGAAGGGCTCGTCCATCAGCAGCACGTCGGGTTCCATCGCCATCCCGCGCGCGATCGCCACGCGCTGCTTCATGCCGCCCGAGAGCGTATGCGGGAACGAATCGGCGAACCGGCCGAGGTTCACCTTGTCGATGTAGGCCATCGCCCGCTCCTCGGCCCCGCGGCCGCGCAGGCGGCCCGAAGCCTCGAGCGCGAACATCACGTTCTGCTTCACCGTCTTCCACGGCAGCAGCTGGTCGAACTCCTGGAACACCATGACCCGGTCGGGCCCGGGCCGTGAGATCGCGCGGCCCTTGAGCATGATCTCGCCCTCGACCGGGGCGAGGTAACCGCCGACGGCCTTGAGCAACGTCGACTTGCCGCAGCCCGAGGGCCCGAGCAGCACGAAGCGCTCGCCGGTGTGCACGTCGAAGCTCACGCGATAGGTCGCCGTGACGAGGTGATCCCGCGTCTTGTACTGCAGGGTCACCCCGCGCACGCTGAGCAGCGGCGCGCTCGTTGCGGCGCCGCTCATGGCCGCGCTTGCGCTCCCGCCGCCTTCAACTGCCGGAAAGGTGGTGGATTTCGGGGAAGAACATGTCCTTCCACGAAGTCGGGTTGTGCTTGAGCGTGCCGACCTTGTGCATGAACTGCGCGTACGGAAGGATCCGCTCGGGGGCCATCGTGTAGTGGATCTGCGGATCGCTCATGATCTTGAGGATCTTGTCCACCGAGTCCTTGCCGCCGCCTTCGAGCACGTAGATTTCGGCCGCGCGCTTCTTGTCGGCGTTGATCGAAGCCGTGGCCTCGCGCATCGCGTCGACCACCGCTGCGTAGGACTTGGGATTGGCCGCGCGGAATTTCCCGGTCGACCAGACCATCAGGAAGGTGTTCGCCCCGCCCATGACGTCGTAGGAGTTGAGCACGGTAGAAATGGTCGGGTTCTCGAGGGCATAGTTCTGGAACGGCGGGGAGGTGAACTGCGCGTTGATCTCGCTCGCGCCCGAGAGCAGCGCGCGCAGGCCTTCCGGGTGCGGCAGGTTGACCATCAGCGGGTTGTACTTCTTGTAGTTCTCGATGCCGAAGGCCTTGGCCACCGCCATCTGCAGGTAAGTGGTCTGCACCGACGACCCGGCGCCCGCCATCGCGATCCGGTCCTTGTCGGTGAAATCGCGGATCGACTTGATTTTGGGGTTGCGTGTGATCAGCAGGTTCGGCATCGAGGAGAGCGCCGCCACGCCGCGCACGTCGACGTTGCCGCGCGTGCGGTCCCAGAGGATCAGCGCCGGCCCGGTGCCGCCCGAGGCGAAA
>JBBQVP010000329.1:0-3233 GCA_038211455.1 Burkholderiales bacterium | reverse complement strand
GTGCCGCCAGCAATGCATGTAGCTGTGGTCGTACTTTTCCGCCGCGAGCAGCGTGCCCTTCGCGCGAATGTGCTCGACGATGAGCGGATTGGCTTTCCAGATCATCAGGCCGCCGAACTCCGGCAGCGAGGACGCGTACTTCCCGTCGCCCATCACGGGGGTGAGGATTTCGTCGTCTTTCATCCCGTTGCGGCGGCACGACTCGAAGTCCTCCACGCCGTAGGCGGGCGACGAGTGAACGATGCCTGTGCCGGTGTCGAGCGTCACGTAGTCGCCGAGGAAAACCGGGGAAGCGCGATCGTAGAACGGGTGGCGAAAGGCGATGTGCTCCAGCGCCGCGCCCTTGCATGTCGCCAGCGTCGTTCCCGTCAACCCGTAACGCGCAAGGCACGCGTCGCGCAGTTCGGCGGCCAGGATCAGCAGGCCTTTTTCCGTGTCCACGAGGTCGTAGTCAAACTCGGGATGCAGGTTCAGCGCCTGGTTGGCGGGCAGCGTCCAGGGCGTGGTGGTCCAGATGACGATGTGCCCCGGCTTGGCGGGCAATGCCTGCAGGCCGAATGCAGCCGCGATCTTGGCGGGCTCACCGAACGGGAAGCCCACATCGACCGCAGTGTCCTTGCGGTCTTCGTACTCGACCTCGGCCTCGGCCAGTGCAGAGCCGCAATCGAAGCACCAGTTGACCGGCTTGAGGCCACGATAGACGTAGCCCTTTTCGAGCAGTTTTCCCAGCGTGCGGATTTCGTCCGCCTCGTTTCCCGGCGCCATCGTGAGGTAGGGATTGTCCCAGTCGCCGAGCACCCCGAGCCGCTGGAAGTCGCGCTTCTGGCTCTGGATCTGGCCTTCGGCGTAGGCGCGGCACAGCGCCTGGGTCTGCTCGGGGGGCAGGTTCTTGCCATGCAGCTTTTCGATCTGCACTTCGATCGGCATGCCGTGGCAGTCCCAGCCGGGAACATAAGGCGCATCGAACCCGGCCAGTTGCTTGGACTTCACCACCAGGTCCTTCAGGATCTTGTTGACCGCGTGGCCGATGTGCAGGTCCCCGTTGGCATAGGGCGGCCCGTCGTGCAGAACGAACCGCGGGCGTCCGCTCGAGACGGCGCGCAGGCGCTTGTAGAGTCCCGTTTCCCGCCATTGCGCCACCCACTCCGGTTCGCGCTTGGCGAGGTTGCCCTTCATCGGAAAGGGCGTGTCCGGCAGGTTCAGGGTTTTCTTGTAATCAGCCATGGAGTGGATTCAGCAATTCGCCATCAGGAGGTCTTTTCAGCAAAGAATTCGCGCGCGTTTGCCGCGTCGCGGGCGATCGCAGCACGAAGGGTTTCGAGGTCCGGGTATTTTTCCTCGTCGCGCAGCTTGTGCAGGAACTTCACTTCGATCCGCCGCCCGTAGATCTCAGCGGAAAAGTCGAACACATGCACTTCGAGCAGCGGCACCGCGTGTTCCTTCACCGTCGGACGCACGCCGATGCTCGCTACCGCCGGCATCGCATGCGCTCCCAGCCCCAGCACTTCAACCACGAAAATCCCCGCAAGCGGCGGCCGGTGCGGCAGGCGGATGTTCGCGGTCGGGAATCCAAGCTCGCGCCCCAGCCGGTCCCCGTGCGCCACGAGGCCGGAAATCGCATACGGCCGGCCGAGCATCGCCGCAGCCCGTTCGAGGTCGCCGCGCTCGAGCGCGGCGCGTACGGCCGAACTCGATATGCGCTCGCCCTCGTTCTTTACTTCGGGCATCGCCTCGAGACCGAAACCGGCGCGCTGCGCTGCCTTCTCCAGCAAGGCGAAATCCCCCGCGCGCTTCGCGCCAAAACGGAAGTCCCGGCCAACCAGCAGCCATGCGCAGCCCAGCCCCTTGACGAGGACGTCGTCGATGAACTGTCCAGGCGCCTGTGCCGAGAACCGCGCGTCGAAACGCGCGACGTGCACCCGGTCGATACCCGCATCGCGCAGAACCTGGAGTTTTGCTGCCAGCCGGGTAAGCCGCGCCGGCGCCGCCTGTGGCGCGAAGAACTCGCGCGGATGCGGCTCGAATGTCAGCACGCAGGAGGGTAAGCGGAGTTCTGCGGCCTTCTGCTTCAGGCGCGCGAGCATGGCGCTGTGACCGCGGTGCACCCCGTCAAAATTTCCGACCGTAATCGCCAGCCGGCCCGCCGCGTGCAAGGATGCCCCGGGCAGCGCGAGCGCAGGCGCGACTTCGACTGCAGGCGCGACTTCAAGCGGACTAGCGACCGCAGTTACAGCCGGCGCAGTTAAGGCCACATTTGCGGCGAAGGAATGACCATGCGTGACGAGCATGCGAATGAGCAGTAAAATTATGAATTATAGCGGATTTCCCCTCTCAGACCCGCGCTGCGGGAGGTCAACCGATGGAGGCAACAGGATGAAATCGCTTGAAGACCAGATGTCCTTCTACGCGGCCTACCATCAGGATCCGCGCAACAAGCTCACCCACTTCATCGGCGTCCCGGCGATCGTGCTCGGCGTAATGATCCTCCTCGGCTGGGCGCGTGTGGATGTCGGCGGGTTCACCCTCAGCGGTGCGATGCTGATCACGGCCATCGTGCTGGCGTACTACCTGCGCCTCGACGTTCCGCTGGGCCTCGCGATGTGCCTGGTCTTCGGCGGGCTGTTGTATGCCGCCGAGGCGGCGGTGGCACTGCCGCTGAAGCAGGGCGCAGCCTGGTTCTTCGTATGCTTTGCCGGCGGCTGGGTGGTGCAGCTCGTGGGTCACGTCTTCGAAGGCCGCAAGCCGGCGCTCGTGGACAACCTGTTCCAGATTTTCGTGGCGCCGATCTTCCTTTGTGCCGAACTCTTCTTCGCACTTGGCTACAAGCCCGCACTGCATGCCGCCGTGCAGCGGCGCGCGCTGCAGATGCGCGCCGAAGCCGGCGTCGGACAGGCCAGGCCGGCATAGCCACGGCCACGCCCCGTGCTTCGGGACGCAGCCTTCAGTTCAACCGCGCGCAGAGCGAAGTCAGTTCCACGACCCTGACGCGTACTTCGTCGGCATCCGCGGCATCCGGGTCGCGTTCGAGGTACTCGGTGAGGTCCTTCAGCGCCGCGCGAAACGCCTCGAGCCGTTGGTACAGGTAGCCCCGGTCGCGCAGTTCGGCGTGCTCCCCAGGGGCGACGAGCAGGGTGCGGTTGATGACCTGCAAAAGGCGCTGTGGATCGTCTTTTTCCCGGTAGATGCCCTTCAGGTTGCGCAGCAGGCGCGCAAGTATCTGGCGATGCCCCGCG
>JBBQVP010000328.1:0-3358 GCA_038211455.1 Burkholderiales bacterium | reverse complement strand
CGCCTGGCCCGGCCGCTCCCAGAAGGGTGGCAGCACGAGTTCGGCAATATTTTTCGCGCCCCACGCATGCAGCAGCATGGGCAGCAGCCAGTAGAGCAGCATCAGGTAGAAAAGCGTCGCCGCCTCGGCCCTGCGCGGCTGGCGTGCGAAGGCAAAGAACATGTACAGCAGCA
The DNA here is from genome assembly GCA_038211455.1 of Burkholderiales bacterium. Classification (GTDB taxonomy): domain Bacteria; phylum Pseudomonadota; class Gammaproteobacteria; order Burkholderiales; family SG8-39; genus SZAS-79. Next base: position 3,185 of record JBBQVP010000328.1, on the reverse strand, counting down.
CATCGCGCGTGACCAGAAGAAACAGCGGCACCGGCGCGAGCACCACCGCGCCGAACAGCGCCCTTTCCCCGCCGCGCTGGCCGGCGAACAGCACGGTCAGCGCGCAGAACACGAACCCGAGCAGCAGCGTCACCGGCCACAGCGGCGTCTCCTGCAACGCGCGCCGCCAGTCCCGCGCGCGGGCGCGCAGCACGACGCGGCGCACGACCATCGCGCCCGTTGCTTCGGTAAGCAGGAGGGGGTAGGTGGCAGACAACGAAACGATCAGCCCGGCGATCAGCAGCACGTTGGCCTGCTGGGCGAACGAATCGCTCGCGCGAATCCCGAACCCCGCGATATAGGCTGCGACGAACAGCAGGAACGCAAGCCACGCCCACGGCGTGGTGCGCACCCGCAGTTCCTGGCACATCAGGCGGTGCGCGCCGAACACGGACCAGGCCGCGAACACCGCGCAGGAGCCCAACCAGAAATCGATCCGCGGCCGCCCGACCCCCCACCACATGACGTCGGAATCCCCGGACAGGATGAAGGAAGCGAACGGGGAAACGATCAGGAACAGCGCGCCGAGCATCCAGCCGCTTGCCGAGGTGCGCATCAGGTTGCGGCGCGCGGCCGTGATTCCCCCGATCAGCGCCAGCGAATGCAACAGCACGGCGCCTGTCAGCATCAGGCCCGCATACGCGAGCCGCGCCGGCTCGGGCGAAAGCACCACGTACAGCACGATGCACATGGCCCCGCCGTACCAGCCGAAGGCCGGCGCGCCAACGAGTTTCCCCCAGGTCATGGCCCAGGGATCGAGCGCCGACAGGCGCTGGCCGTCCCAGGTTCGTCCGCGCAACTCGCCGAGCACCGACTCGCCCGCCTGGATCCCGCCCCAGATCGCGGTAAACACAATGAAGATCAGGGCCGCAGTTGTCGAGAGCGCGCTTGGCGCGTCTTCCCCGGCGAGCACGCGGATCAGCACGAACAGCAGCGCAAATGCCCCCGGCAGCGCCAGCAGCCGGTGCAGCGTCAGTTCCAGCCAGAAATTGCGGCGCAGTTCCGGGTTCACGGCTTGGCTCCGCCTGCCTCGTCACCGACCGTGCGCAGGTAGGACTGGTGCAGGTTCTCGCGCTCCTCGGCGAACCCGCTGACCGGAAGATTTGCAAGCACCAGCGCGCGCAGTACCGCGCCTTGCGCCTCCGCGTCCCCGGTCACCTCGATGCGCGCCTCGCGTTCCTGCACCTCCAGCACGCGCACGCCGTCCAGCGCGCCGAGGGTCTCGCGCAGCCCCGTCGCGGCCCGCGCCAACGACACGTGCACCGCGCGCGCACCCGCCTGCGTGTCGGCCAGCGCCTTGTTCTCGATGATCCTGCCCTGGCGCATGACCAGCATGTGGGTGGAATATTCGTCGAGTTCGGCCAGGATATGCGAGGACACAAGAAGGGTCATGCCTTCGCCGCGCAGGCGGGTGAACAGCTCGGCCAGCGCGTGGCGTGCCTCCGGATCCAGCCCCGAGGCCGGCTCGTCCAGCATCAGCACCTTCGGGTCGTGGATCAGCGCCTGACCGATGGCGACGCGCTGGCGCTGGCCGCGCGAGAGTTCCGCCGCGCGGCGCGAAGTCAGTTCGGACAGCCCGAGCCGCCCAGCGGTGCGCGCCACCGCAGCCTCGAGTTCGGAATCTTCCACTCCGCGCGCCGCCGCGGCATACGCGAAGCACTGGCGCACGCTGAGCGCGTCGTAGAGCCCGTAGAAATCCGACAGGAAACCGATCGTCCGGTGCACGCGGCGCGGCTCCTCGAGGACGTCCACGCCCGATACGGCAATGCTGCCGAGCATCGGCTGCTCGAGTCCGGCGAGACAGCGCAGCAGCGTCGTCTTGCCCGCGCCGTTGGCGCCGACCAGCGCGGTGACGCTGCCCTCGGCGACACTGAACGACACATCGTCCAGCGCGCGCACGCCCGGGTACTCGAACAGCAGGTTGGAGACTTCGATGGCAGCGCGCATTGCCCGCTACGCTACGCGATGCGACGCCCGCACTCAAGTATCAAATCAGCATCAAATCAGACGTGACACTCAGGCGTGACATGCGGCTTGACATGCAGCAGCAGCCACGACAGGCTTGAGCCATGCACACCGTTCCGACCACCTGCTGGGAGTGCTCCACCTGCTGCGGCGCCCTGGCCCGCGTCGAGGCCGGCCGGGTGACGCGCATCGATCCCAACCCTGCCCACCCCGCCTCGCGCGGGGCGTTCTGCGTCAAGGGCGTGCGCGGGCTCGCCGAGGTCACCTACGGGGACAAGCGCCTGCTGCACCCGCTGCGCCGCGTTGGCGCGCGCGGCGCCGGCCAGTGGGAGGAGATCTCCTGGGACGCGGCGCTCGATGCGATCGCCGAGGGCTTCGCCCTGGTGCGCGACCGGCACGGCCCGACCGCGCTGGCCGGCGCCACCGGCGGCGCGTTCTTCTCGCGCGGCGCGATCGTTGCGTTGCTGATGCGCGCCATGGGCTCGCCGAATTTTCTCATCAACCAGGACCTGTGCGGGGGCTGCCGCGGCGTGTCCGACATGGTGACGGGACTCGCGATCCAGGGCGGCGAGGACGTCGAGCACGCGCGCACCGTGCTGATCGTCGGCGCCAATCCGCACGCGGCCAATCCGGTGCAGTGGGCGCGCATCAAGGAAGCGAAGGCGCGCGGCGCGAAGATCGTGGTCATCGACCCGATGCGCTCCGAGGCCGCCAAGCTGGCGGACCTGTGGCTGCGCCCGCGTCCCGGCACGGATGCCGCGATCGCGCTGGCGATGATGCAGGTGCTGATCGAGGAAGAGCACCACGACAAGGAATTCATCCGGGACTGGACCCGCGGCTTCGCCGAACTCGCCGAACGCGTCGCGCTATGGACCCCGGCGCGCGCCTCCGGCATCAGTGGCGTGCCTGAAGACCAGATCCTCGCCGCCGCGCGCGCCTACGCGAACGGCCCCTCCGCGTTCGTCTCGGGACACGGCATCGACGCAGTGAGCAACGGCGTGCAGACCTTCCGCGCGTTCCATTGCCTGGTTGCGATCAGCGGCAACCTCGACCGTTCGGGCGGCAACCGCCGCGCCAAGCGGCCGAAGGGCTTTCGCAACTATTTCGACGTGATCCATGACCCCGCCTTCCAGCTGCCCGCCGAGGTTTCCTCCCGCACGCTGGGCGCGGCGCAGTTTCCG
>JBBQVP010000327.1:0-3362 GCA_038211455.1 Burkholderiales bacterium | reverse complement strand
TCGTCGAGATCGCCGCGCCGCTGGCCAGCAGCGAGCGCGTGGTACTTGAACGCCTCCTGACATACGGGCCGGCGCCCTCCAGGACACCGCCGCCGGGCGAGTTGCTGCTGGTGGTTCCGCGCATCGGGACAATTTCCCCGTGGTCTTCGAAGGCGACAGACATCGCGCGCCAGTGTGGCCTCCCGGGAGTGCAGCGCATCGAGCGAGGCACTGCGTTCCGCGTACGGACCGCGAGCGCCGCGACTGCCAAGCAGCGCAGCGCGATCGCTGCGCTGCTGCACGACCGCATGACCGAAACGGTGCTGTCCGGGGAAGACGAAGCCGATGCGCTCTTCCGTCATGTGCCGCCGCGCCCGCTGCAGCGCGTGCCGCTGGGCGGGGATGCGCGCACGGCGCTCAGCGCGGCCAATGCGCGGCTCGGCCTGGCGTTGTCGGATGACGAAATCGATTACCTGGCGGCCGCTTACGCAACGCTAGGACGCGATCCGACGGACACGGAACTCACGATGTTCGCGCAGGCGAATTCGGAGCACTGCAGGCACAAGATCTTCAATGCCGACTGGGTCATCGACGGCGTGAAAATGGAGGACTCGCTGTTCGGCATGATCCGGCACACCCACGCCGCGAACCCGCAGGGCACGATCCTCGCCTACACAGACAATGCGGCGATCATGGAAGGGCGGATCGCCGAACGCCTGTATCCCGACGCGACGGGCGCTTACCGCGCGCACGCCGAACTCACCCACACCGTGATGAAGTGCGAGACGCACAACCACCCGACCGCGATCTCGCCCTTCCCGGGCGCCGCGACCGGTGCGGGCGGCGAGATCCGCGACGAAGGCGCGACTGGCCGCGGCGCGAAGCCCAAGGCCGGGCTCGTCGGGTTCTCGGTTTCCAACCTGCGCATTCCGGGCGCGCTGCAGCCGTGGGAAATCGACAACGATCCCGGCCGGCCGAACCGTATCGTCCCGGCGCTCGAGATCATGCTCGAAGGCCCGATCGGAGCCGCTGCGTTCAACAATGAATTTGGCCGCCCAAACCTCGCGGGATACTTCCGCGTGTTTGAGGCGGAGGTGGCCGGCGTGCAGCGCGGTTACCACAAGCCCATCATGCTCGCTGGCGGGATCGGCAACATCGCCGACACGCAGTCGGCAAAGGCTCCGCTGCCTGAGGGCACGCTGCTGATCCAGATCGGCGGCCCGGGCATGCTGATCGGCATGGGTGGCGGCGCGGCATCGAGCATGGGAGCCGGCGCCAACAGCGAGGACCTTGATTTCGACTCGGTGCAGCGCGGCAACGCCGAAATCCAGCGGCGCGCACAGGAAGTCATCGACCGCTGCTGGCAACTGGGTGCAGGGAACCCCGTGCTTTCGATCCACGACGTCGGCGCTGGCGGACTGTCGAATGCGATGCCGGAGCTCGCGCATTCCGCGGGCCGCGGCGCGCGCTTCGACCTGCGCGCGATCCCTTCGGAGGACAGCGGCATGTCGCCGCGCGAACTCTGGTGCAACGAAGCGCAGGAGCGCTACGTGCTCGGCATCGCGCCAGCGAGCCTGGATCACTTCCGCGCGCTGTGCGAGCGTGAACGTTGCCCCTTTGCGGTGCTCGGCACTGCGACTGCCGACGGCCAGCTCGTCGTGGTCGACCCGAAGCTCGGCGACGAGCCGGTCAACCTGGCGTTGGAGACCCTGCTCGGCAAGCCGCCCAGGATGCTGCGCGACGTGAAGCGGCTCGCGCGCATGCCGCGCGCCTTCGACATTTCCGGCATCGACCTTCGCGAGGCAGCGTACCGTGTGCTGCGTCATCCGTCCGTGGCGGACAAGACTTTCCTGATCTCGATCGGCGACCGGACCGTGGGTGGGCTGTGTTCGCGCGACCCTTTCGTCGGCCCGTGGCAGACACCGGTGGCGGATTGCGCGGTCACATTGCTCGACTTCGAGGGTCATGCGGGCGAGGCGTTCGCGATCGGCGAGCGCACGCCGCTTGCGCTGCTCGACGGGCCTGCCTCGGGCCGCATGGCGGTGGGCGAGGCGCTGACAAACCTTGCGGCTGCGGCCGTGACGTCGCTCGATCGTGTCAAGCTCTCTGCCAACTGGATGGCCGCCGCAGGCTATCCCGGCGAGGATGCCGCGCTGTTTGATACGGTCAAGGCAGTCGCGCTCGAGTTGTGCCCCGCACTGGGGGTCTCAATTCCTGTGGGCAAGGATTCCCTCTCGATGCGCACGGCCTGGAGCGACGCGGGCGGGCCGAAGGAAGTCGTCTCGCCGCTGTCGCTGATCGTGACGGCATTTGCACCGGTGGTCGACGCGCGCGCCACGCTGACCCCGCAATTGCGCAGCGACGCGGGCGAGACCGAGCTGCTGCTGATCGACCTCGGCCTGGGCCGCAACCGGCTCGGTGGCAGCATCCTTGCGCAGGTCCACGGCGAATTCGGCACCGAAGCACCGGATCTGGACGATCCGCAGCGGCTCGCGGCCTTCTTCCGCGCCGTGCAGGCCCTCTCAAAGGCGGGACAGATCCTCGCCTATCACGACCGGTCCGACGGCGGCCTGTTCGCGACACTGTGCGAAATGGCGTTTGCCGGGCATTGCGGCCTTACCGTGAGCCTCGACGCGCTGGCCTTCGATGCGTGGACCGAGGACGTTGACGGCTTCAAGCGCAATGGGGAAGAGCAACTCGCCGGCCGCGTGCATGACCGCGCGCTGGCGGCGCTGTTCGCAGAGGAACTCGGCGCCGTGCTGCAGATCCGCGCAACTGACCGTCAGGCTGTGATGGACTGCCTGCGCGCGGAGGGCGTGCATCGCTATGCCAGCCTGATCGGCTTCCTGAACGATAAGGACGAGATCCGTTTCAGCCGCAACGCCAAGCCGGTGTTCGCGGAAAAGCGCATCGAGCTGCAGCGCGCCTGGTCGGAAACCACCTGGCGCATGCAGGCCATGCGCGACGACCCGGAGTGCGCGCGTGAGGAATACGACCGTGTCCTGGATGCAGCCGACCCGGGGCTCCCGTTCGTGCCCGCCTTTGATCCTGCCGATGACATCGCCGCGCCGTTTATCGCCACCGGCGTGCGCCCTAAAGTCGCGATCCTGCGCGAGCAGGGAGTGAATGGACAGGTGGAGATGGCTGCGGCGTTCAACCGCGCAGGTTTCGAGGCAATGGATGTCCACATGAGCGACATCATCGCAGGCCGCGTCCAGCTTGACGGATTCGCGGGCTTTGCCGCGTGTGGAGGATTCTCCTACGGCGACGTGCTCGGTGGCGGGCAGGGTTGGGCGAAGTCGATCCTTTTCAACCCGCGCGCGCGCGACGGGTTTGAGGCATTCTTCAAACGCGGCGATACGTTTGCGCTCGGCGTGTGCAAC
>JBBQVP010000326.1:0-3378 GCA_038211455.1 Burkholderiales bacterium | reverse complement strand
TGCGCAGCGCAGGGCGCTCCAGGTCGGCGCGACTCAGCAGCCGGCTGCATTCGCGGGTGCGCTGCAGGAGCCCTTGAACCGACGCGTCGTCGACAACCAGCATTCCGCGTTGCTCAGGCGGGAGATTCGAAATTTCGTGGCCGCGCGCGTCGAGATCCAGCACAGCCAGGCGCTCGACAAGCGCCGCCAGTGCATCGGCGTCGGCGCGGGCGGATTCGCGCAGGGCAGAGGAGAACCGGTCGGTCCGCAGGTAGGGAAAGCCCGCGACGCGGACCGCCTGCGCGTCCCCCACCCCGGCGGAAGCGACTGAGGCATCCAGGGCAGCATACCAATCGACGCAAGCGAGTTCCGCAGGCTGCAACGGCGACCGGACGATCTGCCCGGAATCGAGCGACGCGCAACCCGCCGCTGCGAGCAAAGCGATCACGCTCACGATTCTCAGGAGACGACCCGGGGCGTCCATCATTTCGTGCGGCGGTCCGCAGACTTTCCGCCGCGCAGCGCCTCGCGCCGCTCTATCTCGCGCACCATTCCGGTGAACTGGTCCTCGATGCTCATGCGCATCACCACTTCCCCGAAAAGCGGCGGCAGGGACACGTCGGGAGCGATCGTGCCTTCCCAATGCAGCACGAAACGCGTGCCTGCGGGGTCTCCTTCCAGCTGATACCCCCCTTCCAGATACCGAAGCGTTCCGGAAAGCGCGCGCACGCGCAGAGAGGAGGGAGGATTCTCAACGGCCTCCAGTTTCACGTCGATCGGAAACGAGAAAAACAGAAAGCGCGCCGAACCGGATTGCATGACGATCGTCGTGGCGCCGTTGCGGCTGAGTATCCGGCTCTTTTTCAGGCCGGGAATGAATTGCGGCAGCCGCTCGTAATCCGTCAGCGTACCCCAGATGACCGAGATCGATGCATCTACCGTGGCGCGGGCCCGCACCTCCACGTACTCACCGTTGCGCGCCGCCTCGACTGTGAGGTCCTCTGCAGCGTGCGTCGCGGCGCAACCCAGGCAGAGCAGCCAGCACGCAAGTCGAAGGTTGGGCATCGACGCCAAGTTTAGCCAATCTCTCCTGGCTTGCGCCGACTTTCGGCAAGCATCGTTATGGCCTCGCGATTGGTCCAGGAGAAGCTTTTGTCGACCGCCTCGCGCCATGGCAGCCACTGCCAGGCGGTGTGCTCTTCGGGCGCAAGGCGCACCGGAACGGCGGCCGGGACCTCCAGGCTGAACATGTGCTCGTCATTGTGCGTCGCGCCCGGAACGAAGCGGTGGCGCCACTCCGGAAAGATCTCGAACGTGCGCATCACGTTCCAGCGCACGAGCTGCCCCGCCGCTGCCGCGATCCCGGTTTCCTCGAACACCTCGCGTTGCGCGGTGCCTGCCAGCGGCTCGTCGGGCCGGTCGACCGAGCCGGTGACCGATTGCCAGTAGCCGGGACGCGCGGCGCGTTCGATAAGGAGAACCTCGAGCGCGGGCGTGTGAATGACCACCAGGACCGAGACCGGGAGTTTGAGCGCGCCCATCCGCCGCTAGGCTTGCTTTTCTTTGTACAGCGCAGGCAACGCCAGCCCCTCCGGCGGGTCGACGAAGATGGCGAAGAACGGGCGTCCGCGTTCGCGCCAGAATTCCGCCGCCGAGCCCAGCACATCGAGCAGGATGCCCAGATCGTCGCCCGCCTGCGCCTGCGACAAGAGCAGCACCTGCCCCGCACCCTTGCGCCAGGACAGGTCGGTGAGGCACTCCTCCAGCGCGTCCCAGTTGGCGCCGAACCACTGCGGAAAATCCAGCGCACCCGCAATCCCTGCAAGCATGGCCGGCTTCCCTTTGCCAAGCCGGATCGAGACAATGTCGTGCTCGCTGCCGGCGAGTGCATCAAGAATATCCCGCGCGTGCCTGCTGCGATAGACACCCGACCTCGCCGGATCCGACAGGCGTTCGCGCAGCTTGCTCATGGCATCACTCCTGGATCCTCCGGAACGACCGGTAGTGGTCTGCGGTGTAGTAGAACTCACCTGCCCGCCCCGACACGATCCGGCGTGCGCCGCGATCCCTGCTGCCGGGCGTCGGCACGGTGTATTCATGGTAGTAGCCGTGCGACTTTTTCGGCAACCGCCCCTCGCGGTTGCCGAACACGAACCCGTCGCGCTTGTGGGCGAACGGCCCACCGGCCCTGATCAGGGCGAGGGTCGCATGCGCCTCCTGCGGGAGCCGGCTGACATGGATCTCCGCGGGGCCGGAAAACGCAAATGCCGAAGCTGCAAACAACAGGCCCAGCAAGGCCGAGCACAGCGCGGCGCCGGGTCTTGTCACCGCGGCACCATCACGGCTTGGGCTTTTCTCTCAGGCGCAGGCCCAGTTCACGCAACTGCTTGTCGTCCACTGGGCTGGGCGCGTGCGTGAGCAAGCACTGGGCGCGCTGCGTCTTCGGGAATGCGATGACGTCGCGGATCGAATCGGCGCCGGTCATCATCGTCACGATGCGGTCGAGCCCGAACGCGATCCCACCATGCGGCGGCGCGCCGAACTGCAGGTTCTCCAGCAGGAAGCCGAACTTCATCTGCGCTTCCTCGTCGGAAATGCCGAGCGCCTTGAACACCTTGGCCTGCACTTCGGCGCGATGGATACGCACCGAACCGCCGCCGATCTCGGAGCCGTTCAGCACCATGTCGTAACCCTTGGAAATCGCGCCGCCAGGGTCTGTCGCGAGCAGGTCCTCGTGGCCGTCCTTTGGTGAAGTAAACGGGTGATGCATCGCCGACCAGCGCTTTTCTTCCTCGTCATATTCAAACATCGGGAAGTCGACCACCCACAGCGGGCGCCAGCCTTTCTCGGCATAACCCTTCTCGTGGCCGAGTTTGACACGTAACGCACCGAGCGCGTCGTTGACGACCTTGGCCTTGTCTGCGCCAAAGAAGATCACGTCGCCATTCTCCGCGCCGGTTTGCGCGAGGACCCGGGCAAGCGTTTCGACCGTGAGGAACTTGACGATCGGCGACTGCAGCCCTTCGGGCAGCTTCGCCTTGTCGTTGACCTTGATGTACGCGAGGCCCTTGGCGCCGTAGATCGACACGAACTGCGTGTAGTCGTCGATTTCCTTGCGCGAAAGTTCTGCCTTCGGCACCCGCAGCGCGGCGACCCGCCCGCCGGGCATATCTGCAGCCGCGCGGAACACCTTGAACTCGGCGGACTTCATCACTGCGGTGAGATCGGTCAGCTCAAGCGGAATGCGCAAATCCGGCTTGTCCGAGCCGTAGCGACCCATGGCCTCGGCCCAGGTCATGCGCGGAAACGGATCCGGCAACACGATGCCGAGCGAATCCTGGAATACCGCGCGGATCATCTTCTCCATCATCGACTGGATGTCCGCCTCGCCGAGGAAAG
>JBBQVP010000325.1:0-3411 GCA_038211455.1 Burkholderiales bacterium | reverse complement strand
CCCCCTGCACTGCGCCGGTGGCCGAGAGCATGACGAACGGGATCCAGAATTTTGCGAGTTTCATGTGGTTTCCAATAAAGGGGTCAGGCGGAACCTTCGTAGATGATCTTCCAGCGCGTGCCTTCGCGCATCCAGTACTGGCGCTTGCGCATGCTGTTGGACAGGTTGCTCGAGCGGTAGCCCTGCTCGAAGCTGACGACAACGAGGTCGTCCTTGCCCGGGTTGCGGAACATGTTGATATCGCTGAGGCCGACCTTGACCCAGGTCTTGCCCGCGTTCACCTTTCTCTTGTGGGCGCCCCATTGGGCGAGGTTCTGGTCGGCGGACTGGAAGCGGGCCGAATAGTGCCGGAGGTATTTGGCCGTATCGAGGCTCTCCCAGTCGAAGCGCCAGGCCTCGATCGCCTGCGCGAGTGACTTGCGCTCTGCTTCCTGTGTCGCGCTGTCGGCCCACTGGATCTCGTCGGCGATGATCACGGCGGTAAGGCCGACCTGGAGCTCGCTGCCGAGGAACTCGAGGTCGCCGTTCGACAGCACGATGCAGCCGTCGCTCGCGCGCGGCGGGCGCGCGAAGGTGTTTGAGGGCGTGCCGTGCAGCCAGATGCCGTGGCCGTTGCGCCCGTGCAACTTGTCCCACTCGTTCGGGTAGTTGATCGGGAACGCGCCTGCGCCATAGAAGTCGGTCAGTTTCCGGCGCGGCAGGTTGCCGGTGACGTGATAGACGCCGACCGGCGTCTTCTGGTCGCCTTCCCGCATCTTGTCAATGCCGCGCTTGCCAAGGGTCACGTAGTAATCCGCGACGTAGCGCGGCCTGCCGTGGTCGTTCTCGTAGACGTAGAGCCTGGAGCGTTTTGAATCGACGACAAGGGCATGCGTCTCTTCGCGCCGGAACTGCAGCACATAGCGCGGCACGCGGCTTGTGTCCGGGCGCTCGCGCAGCGCGCGCAGCCGCGCCAGCGCCTCCGCGCGCAGGTCCTCGATTTTTTCGCGCGGTACGTTGCCCGCATTGCCGAACGTCGTGATCGGGCGGGTGCGCGCGAGCAGCAGGTCGCCCCGGATCAGGTGCGCCAGCCGGTAATTCGGGTTGGCCGCGAGCATTGCCTCAACCCGCTCGAGCGCGACTTCGAATTTGTTCTGTTCGATCGCTTCGAACACCTGGGACAGCGCTTTTTCCGTCTGCAGGGGCGGAGCCTGCCGGGCAGCCGTCGCCGGTAGCGGGAGGACGACTAGGACGAGGGCGGAAAGGCTTGCACGGAGCAGGGCGACCAGCACGCCTTTCAATTCCCGGTCCTCTCCTGCTGGATTCGCCAGCCCGCGCCCGACTTGACCAGCACCAGCGTCTTCATGCTGTTTACGTTCAGCGTCTCGGACTTGTAGTGCTGGCGGAAGCGGACCTTGGCTTGCGCGCCATCCATCGTGACCTTGGGCGACTGCGCCTCCACCGAGATCGACTTGGGTGCGGTCACCCTGGCCCGGCGTCCCTTCTCCCATTCGGCTCTCGACTCGCCCTTCGGCGTCTGGAAATCCCTGGCATAGAACGAGAGATACACGTCGGGGTTCTTATTCGACCAGGCCTCGGCCCACCCGTTCACCGCTTTCAGTATCTCGTCGTCTGCGCGCGCGGCGGATTTCGGCGCGGGCTTCTCAGGGGCCTTTTCGGCGGGCACCGGCTTGGCCTGCATCGCCACCGGCTTCGCTTCGGGTTTCGGTTCAGGTTTCGGCTCGGATTTCGCTGCGGCCTTGGGCTCGGGTGCAGCCGGCTTCGCAGGCGCAGCCGCCACGGGTTTCGTTTCGGTCGGCGCTGCCGCCACCACGACCGGCCTGAGCGCCCCCTGTGCCGTCTGCGCGTTCGTCGGCCCGCGCGGCGCGCCACTGACGAGTTCGCGAACCAGCGCGAGCTTGTTCTGGGCGGCAGAGTTCGACGAATCAAGCTGCAGCGCCTTGTCGTAAGCCTGGCTGGCCAGCTTCGAGTACACGTCGCCCAGGTTCTCGTAGGCGGTCGCATAGCTCGGATGCGTCCGGATGGACTGTTCCAGCGAAGAGCGCGCCTTGTCGTATTGCCCTTGCGCCGCGTAGATCACCGCGAGGTTGTTGTATGGCTCGGGAAGGTCCGGGTAATCCTCCGTGAGTTTCTGGAAGATCGCGATCGCATCCTTGGTGTTGCCCTGCTCGGTGAAGATCAGCCCTTTCAGGAAGCGCGCCTGGGCGTCGCGCGGTTTTGCCGCCAGTATCCGGTTGATTCTCTCGAGTGCCTGCTGGTGTTGGCCGGAGCGAAGCATCTGGGTGGCGTCCTGCAAGTCATCGGCCAGAACCGCGGCTGGCGTGATCACCAGAGTGGCCGCCGCGCAGGCAAGCAACATGCATCGTCCTGCAGCCCTTGCGGACCCGGCTAATTTGAGCATTGTGTTATACTTTTCAAGGCCATACGAATGATTCCATTGTAATCGAACCGGGGTTCGCGCTCAACTTTATCGGACGCTCGAAGTCGCTGGTCAGTGGTCATGTGTGGCGCGACCCGCAGCTTTGAGCACCGCAATCTGCGGCAAGTTCCCTTTTCCCTGCTCGCCAACAACCCATGCTGAGAATCTACAACACGCTCTCGCGAGAGAAGCAGGATTTCGTGCCGATCCGGACCGGCGAGGTCGGCATGTACGTCTGCGGGATCACAGTGTACGACTATTGCCACCTCGGGCACGGTCGCGTGATGGTTGTTTTCGACATGATACGGCGCTGGTTTCGCGCGAGCGGTCTGAATGTCACCTATGTTCGCAACATCACTGACATCGAAGACAAGATCATCCGTCGCGCGGTGGAGAACCGGGAAACGATCGCCGAACTAACCGGACGCTTCATCCGCTATATGGACGAGGATCTGGCCGCGCTCGGCGTGGAGAAACCCGATCACGAACCGCGCGCCACTGCCTACGTTGCGCAGATGCTGGAGATCATCTCGCGCCTCGAGAAGAAGGGGCTCGCGTACCAGGCGCCGGGCGGGGACGTGAACTATGCGGTGCGCAACTTCCCGAACTACGGCCGGCTGTCCGGAAAGTCGCTCGACGAACTGCGCTCTGGCGAGCGCGTCGAGGTCGATACCGGAAAGGCGGATCCGCTCGATTTCGTGCTTTGGAAATCGGCCAAGCCAGACGAGCCTGATGAGGTGAAATGGGAGTCCCCCTGGGGCCGCGGGCGCCCGGGCTGGCACATCGAGTGCTCGGCGATGAGCTGCGCGCTGCTTGGCGAGACCTTCGATATCCATGGCGGCGGGCAGGACCTCCAGTTTCCGCACCACGAGAACGAAATCGCGCAGTCCGAGGGCGCGAACGGCACGCGCTTTGCGCGCACCTGGATACACAACGGGTTCGTGCGCGTGGACGACGAGAAGATGTCGAAGTCGCTCGGCAATTTTTTCACC
>JBBQVP010000324.1:0-3429 GCA_038211455.1 Burkholderiales bacterium | reverse complement strand
CGCTTCCAACGAACATGAATCTGTGTGACCCGATGCTAGCCTCCTGTCATTAAGGTTTTGTGACTGCAACGCGGATGAATGGGACCCCGATGCCTGACACTGCACGCTATGCCTTGTATTTCGTTCCCCCGGAAAGCAGCGCGTGGGGGCGCTTCGGCGCCGACTGGTTTGCGCGCGTACCCGAAGCGCCACGGCGATACGGTTTTCATGCAACGCTCAAGGCGCCTTTCCGGCTCGCAAGCGACGCCTGCGTCAGCGACCTGCTCTCCGGGCTCAGGCAATACTGCGGCGCGCAGCAGGCGTTCACGCTGCCGCCGCTCAAAGTCACCCTGCTGGACGATTTTCTTGCCCTCGTCCCCGTGCATGCGGATCGACGCGTCGATTCGATCGGCGCCGAGTGCGTCATGCGCTTCGACCGGTATCGCGCGTCCCTTACCGCGGAGGACCTCGCGCGCCGGCGTCCCGAGCGGCTGGATCGCAGCGAAATGGACATGCTCCAGCACTGGGGATACCCGTATGTGCTGGACCTGTTCCGCTTCCATCTTTCCCTGACCGGGCCGCTTGGCGAGGCCTGTGCCGCCCGCGCGGCAACTCTGGGCGCGGAAGCAGCACGCGAGATTGCCTCGCTCGGTCCGGCGCGGTTCGATTCGATCTGCGTACTGGAGGAACCGTGCCCGGGGGCAGGGTTCAGGCTGCTCGAGCGCGTATCGTTTGACGCACAGGTCGAACCGGCGCGCGTTCGCGAGCGCGCGGAATGAAGACTCCGGTGACACAGGTACGCGCGATATTTGTCTCGGACGTGCATCTCGGCACACCGGCATGCCAGGCCGGGCACCTGCTGGATTTCCTCAAGACCTACGAGTCGGAGTACCTGTTCCTGGTCGGCGATATCATCGACTTCTGGGCGATGCGACGCCGCGGCGTGCACTGGTCCGCCGAGCAGAACACCCTCGTGCAGAAGGTACTCAAGCGCGCCCGCCACGAAGTCAAGGTGATCTTCGTTCCCGGCAATCACGACGAGGCCGTCCGCGAGCACGCCGGCACCCTGTTTGGCAACATCCAGGTTGAGCGCGACTACATGCACGTCGCCGCCGACGGAATGCGCTACCTTCTGATCCATGGCGACGAGTTCGACCAGGTGACCAAGTACCACCGCTGGCTCGCCGTGCTCGGTGACGAAGCCTACGCATTCGTAGTGCGTCTCAACCAGTGGCTGTCCTGGGGCCGCCGCAGGCTGAATATCCCCGGATACTGGTCCCTTTCGGGCTATGCCAAGTCGAAGGTCAAGAGCGCAGTGGGCTTCATCTTCGACTTCGAGGACTCGGTCCTGCGGCATGCAAAGGAGCGCGGCGCCGACGGCGTCATATGCGGCCATATCCACGCCGCGGCAATCCGTCGATCCGGGGACATCACCTACATCAATTGCGGCGACTGGGTCGACAGCTGCACCGGGATCCTCGAGCACCTGGACGGCCGCATGGAACTCGTGCATTGGGGCGGCGGAACCCCGATCCTGCAAAGCGCCTCAGATTCACAACCGCAGGCGACCGTGGCAAATCACGCCGAAGAGGCGGTCACGCTGTGACTTGACGCAGGGTCGACTTCCCGTCCCCCTGCAGCGTTCACGGGCCAGCCAGCCTGCCTAGTGTGTAACCTGAACCGTGCCCTGCGGTCGTGCCCCTGCGTACGCAACCAGCCCGCTGCCTGATACGCCATACAGTACGCGCTCGAGGTCGTCGATCACGCGATCCCAGCGCAGCCGTTCGCCAACAGCGCGCGCGTGCATCTTGAGTCGTGCGACCAGTGCCGGCGCGCAGGCGAGTTTGCGTGCAGCGGCGAGAAACGCGTCCTCTTCGCCCAGCGGAACGAGCAGGCCGGATTCACCGTCGACGATATGCTGACGCGCGGCGGCGTAGTCGTAGGCCGCCACTGCCAGGCCGCATGCAAGCGCCTCGGTGGCGACGTTGCCGAACGTTTCGGTGACGCTGGGGAACAGGAACAGGTCCGCCGATGCGTAATGTGCGGCAAGATCCTCGCCCCTGCGCGTGCCGGCAAACACAAACCCGGGGTGCGCGGCGCGCAATGCGCCCGCTTCCGGGCCGTCGCCCACCAGGACGACCCGGGCGCGGGGCTCGACCTCGCGCACGGCAAGGGCGGCCCTGACGAACAGGCCAAGATTTTTTTCCGGCGCCAGCCGTCCGACGTGGATCACCACCGGTTCGTCCCCCTTGCAACCCCAGGCGGCACGCAATCCCGGACAGCGGCGCGCCGGATTGAAGAGAACCGTATCGATGCCGCGGCCCACCACAGCCAGGCGCTCGAAACCACGCGCCGCGAGCGCACGCCGCATTTCTTCCGTGGGGACGATGGTGGCCGCACACTGGTTGTGCATCACACGCAACCCGCCGGCGACGAGTCCGGCGAACCAGCCGATCCCGTAGTGGCGGCTGTAGGCATGAAAGTTCGTGTGAAAGCCGGAAGAGACCGGAATCCCGAGGCTACGCGCGGCCGCCAGCGCCGACCAGCCGAGCGGCCCTTCGGTGACCACGTGCACCACATCGGGTCGACTGCCCCGCCACTGCATCTCGAAACTGCGCGGCCTGGCAATGCCGACCTGCAGTTCGCCGTAGCGCGGGATCGGAATGCCGCGCACCAGCCGCTGCACCAGCCGTGGCGGCGTTTGGAGCACGTCTCCCACCTGCTCTGCTGCCTGTGCCGGCCGCGTCAGCTCGACGCTATGGCCGCGTGCCAGCAGGGCCGCGATCATCTGGCCCATGGTGCGCGCAACCCCGTTGACCTCGGGAAGATAGGTTTCGGTCACCACCGCCAATCGCAGCGGCCTGCGCATCACGGTGGTGGGGGAGCGTCGCACTGGCAGCATGCGGGGCAGTATGGCGGTCGCGTATGAACCCGTGATGACGCCGGCATGGCGCTTTTATGACAAATTCTCTGAGGACAATTCAACGCATCTCAAGGGAGCCTGAGCAGCGCCTGACCCATCCGGACCGTGGACCCTGTCGCGATTCCCTCAAGCAGCTGAAAACCGCGCGGCGCAAACACGATGATCGTCGAGCCGTGCTCGAACCAGCCCATCTCTTCTCCCTTGCGCATGGGGGCGTCGCAGGGCATGTCGGCCGGTCCCCGATAGCGCAGATGCAAGAGGACATCCAGGAAATGCAGCCGGATGCTGGCCACCAGCACCGCCGCGACCGGGACCAGCGTGACCAGATGGCCACCGGCGTCCAGCCTGCATCGAACGATTGCCCGTTCGTTCCTGCAGAACAGTCGTTCGACGCGCTTCAGCGCAACCGGATTCACGTTCCACGTGTCTCCCGACACATAGGTGACCTGCTCGACGCGGCAAGCGTGCGGCGCGTGAAAGCGGTGGTACATCGACGAGGTCAGGCGCAGGGTCACGTACTGGCCGTC
>JBBQVP010000323.1:0-3431 GCA_038211455.1 Burkholderiales bacterium | reverse complement strand
GGCCGCGCATACGCGGTCGATCTCTTCCGCCTGTCCGGGCGAGAGCTGCTCGGCCGGGTCGAGGCACCAGGTGCCTTCGAGCAGCCCCTGCCGGCGCAGCACCTCGTGGCAGCCGGGGATGCAGCCGGCGAAATCGTGGGCGACATCGAAGAATGCGCTGTTGGCGTCGGTCACCTTCGCGTCCAGCGCGAGCAGTTCGGCATCGACGCGGTCCGCCTCGACCGCGGCGCGGATGCGCGCGTGCAGCTCGACCGCGCTCTTCGTCCACACGCTCCAGTGCCCGAGCAGCCCGCCGCGGATCCGCACGCGCACCGACTCGCTGCCGCGCCGGATGTCGAACGGCACCGCGAGGTCGAGCACGATATGGTCGTCGTTGCCGGTATAGAGGGCGACGCGATCCTCGGCCTTCGCGGCGACCACGCCGCGGATCACATCCAGCGTGCGGTAGCGGTTGAACGGCGCCATCTTGATCGCCACCACATTCTCGATTTCCGCGAAGCGCCGCCAGAACTCCATCGACAGCGCGATCCCGCCCACGGCGGTCTGCAGGTAGAACCCGACCAGCGGCATTTCGGCGGCCACCGCTGCACAGTGGCTGATGAGCTCATCGTCCGAAGCACCCTTCATCGGCGCGAGGCTGAGCATCGCGGCGTGGTAGCCCAGGCCGCGCGCAACCGCCGCCTCCTGCTTCGCCTGCGCGGTCTTGCCGGACAACCCTGCGACCAGCACCACGGGCCGGCGCGCGTCAAGGCGCTTCCAGTCCCGCGCCGTTTCGGCCGCGAGCTTGAGCACCGGCGCGTACAGGCCGGCCTCGCGGATCGCGAACTGGGTGGCGTGCACACCCACCGCGAGTCCGCCGGCGCCGGCATCGAGGTAGTAGCGTGTCAGCGCGTTCTGGCGGCGCGGATCGAACCGGCGCGACGCGTCGAGGGCCAGCGGGTGCGCGGGGATCACGGCGCCCTGCCTGAGCGCTGCAAGAATGTCGGCGGGAAGGTCGGTCCAGGCGAGTGGCATGGCGGGCGCGAAACGTTGTAACCGCAAAATTGTAACCGGACGGTTAACTTATCCGAGCAGCGGACGAGCGTCAACGGCAGGTGCGCGCCGCGTTGCGAAACGGCGGCGAAACGGCCGCCAAAACGACGGCGAAACATTGACACCGCGCGCGCCGCGCCGATACCATCGTCCGCTCCCTTTCCACAGGTTCCCCCATGCCCGCAATCGATCCGCAACGCCTGCTTTCCGACCTGCGCACGCTACGTTCGATCGGCGCGCAAGGCCCTGGCGTGGTGCGTCCGGCGTTCAGCGCAAAGGACATGGAAGCGCGTCGCTGGCTGGCCGCGCGTTTCACCGAAGCCGGTCTCGAGACCGCCATCGACGGCGTGGGCAACGTGCTCGGCCGCTCGAAGAACTGCGGCCGCGCACTGCTGGTGGGTTCGCACTCGGATACCCAGCCCACGGGCGGCTGGCTGGACGGCGCGCTCGGGGTCGTCTACGCGCTCGAGGTCGTGCGCGCGCTTGCGTCGGACAAGGCGACCCGCGCGCTCGCCGTCGATGCAGTGTCGTTCCAGGACGAGGAGTCGCGTTTCCTGGGATGCCTTGGCAGCCGCTCGCTGATCGGCGAGCTGACACCGGATCTCGAAGTGGACGCGGTTGACCGCGACGGCGTGACGCTCGCGGCTGCAATCAAGGAAGCCGGGCTCGCCGGCACACCGCGCCTGCGGCTCGACCCGGCGCGCTATGCGGGCTTCGTCGAAGCGCATATCGAGCAGGGCCCGCACCTGGAGGACAGCGGCAGGAAGATCGGCGTGGTGTCGGAGATCGTCGGCCTGCGCGCGATCCGCTTCGTCTTCCGCGGCCAGCAGAACCATGCGGGCACCACGATGATGTCCCGGCGCACGGACGCCTCTACCACCCTGTTCGAACTCGCGCATCGCATCAACCAGGAATTCCCGAAGGTCGCCGCCGAACGCAGCGTCTGGACCATGGGCCGGGTGAAGGTCGAGCCGAACGCGACCTCGATCGTGCCGGGCTATGCCGAGCTCGACCTGCAGTTCCGCGACGCGTCCGAAGTGCCGCTGAAGGCCTTCGAGGCCGTTGCGATGAAACTGGTGGCCGAGATCAATGCGCGCAACGGGGTCAGTGTCGAGGCGATCGCGGCGCGCGCGCCGATCCCGCCGACGCGCATGGACCCCGGGCTTGCAGGGCACCTCGCACACGCGGCGCAAACGCATGTTCCGGACCGCTGGCAGCGCATGCCCAGCGGCGCTTTCCACGACGCCGGCATCGTTTCGGCCGCCCTGCCCTCGGCCATGCTCTTCATTCCCTCGATCGGCGGCATCAGCCATGATTTCGCCGAGGACAGCCGCGATGAGGACATCGTGCTCGGCTGCCAGGTGCTCGCCGACGCAGCGGCCGCCATCCTCACTGCCGCGAACCCACACTGAGTCCGGGAGCACGGATGACCGCCCGTCTGAACGACGACGTCTCCCGCAGCGTCGAGACCTGGCTGCACGATTTCAACACCGCGCTCGAACACCCGGAACCGGCGCGGCTGGCCGGTTTGTTCGCTGCGGACGGGCACTGGCGCGACGTGCTCGCGCTGACCTGGGGACTGGAGACGGTCAGCGGCGCGGCGCAAATCGGCCAGCGCCTCGCGAAGCACCTGGCGGCAAGCGGCGCGCGCAACTTCACGATCGACCCCGCACGCTGCCCGCCGCGCATTGTCGAGCGCGCGGGCGTGCCGGTCATCGAAGCCATCGTGCGCTTCGAGACCGCGATCGGCCACGGCGCCGGCATCGTCCGCTTCCGGGCCGGTGCGCAACCTGCGCAAAGCGCTGCTGAGCGGACACCCGCTTGGACACTGCTGACGCTGCTGGAGGATCTCAAGGGTCACGAGGAGGCCGTGCTGCGCGCCGGCCGCGAATCCTCTCCCTTCGAGCGCGATTTCCACGGCCCGAACTGGGCCGACCAGCGCCGCGCCTCGGCCGCCTATGCCGATCGCGAGCCCACGGTGCTGGTAGTTGGTGGCGGGCACGCCGGCCTCACGGTCGCCGCGCGACTCGGACAACTCGGTGTCGATACGCTGGTGATCGACAGGATGGCGCGCGTGGGTGACAACTGGCGGCTGCGCTACCACGGCCTGAAGCTGCACAACCAGGTGCACAGCAACCACCTGCCCTACCTCCCGTTCCCGCCCACCTGGCCGAATTACCTTTCGAAGGACCAGATCGCCAACTGGCTCGAAATGTATTGTGAGGCGATGGAGATCAACTTCTGGACGCGCACCGCGTTCGAAGGCGCGACCTACGACCCCGCCGCGCGCCGCTGGAGGGCACGGCTGCGGCTCTCCGACGGCAGCCTGCGTGAAGTGCGGCCCCGCCACGTCGTGATGGCCACCAGCGTCAGCGGCACGCCGAACATTCCAGCGATCC
>JBBQVP010000322.1:0-3437 GCA_038211455.1 Burkholderiales bacterium | reverse complement strand
GCCCGGACAGGCATTCAAAGACGCCGTCGGCGGGCGCAAGAAGCGCTAGGCGCCAGTTTGCCGCCGGCTTGCGGAGCGGTTTTTTGGCCCCGCACGGCTAGAAACTGCTTTAGGTCGCGTTGCCAACCCATCAAGTATTGGGCAGAATCGGGTGGGATCAACCACCGGTAGGGATCATGGACAGTCCGCTGATTCTTTCGCTCGATCTGCACGGCGTACCGCATCGCTGGATCAGCTGGCAGCAGGCCTGCTTCTATTACGCAAAGAACCTCGTGGCCTGGACCATGGGTGAGCGTACCTTTACGTTCAGGGGCGGAATATCGCGCATCACCGGACAGCGCTCGAGCATCACTACGCATTCGATCGTGGCGATCAAGGGCAAGGCGATGGCTCGCAAGGGGTTCAACCAGATCCCGCCACTGAACAACCGCGAATTGTTCCGCCGCGACCGCCAGATGTGCGCCTACTGCGGCGGGGATTTCCATTATTTCAAGCTCACCCGGGACCACATCACGCCGCTCTCGCGCGGCGGGCGCGATAGCTGGATGAACGTGGTCACCGCGTGCCGCCACTGCAACGGCGTGAAGCGCAACCGCACGCCGGAGGAAGCCGGGACGGAACTGCTCTACGCTCCATACGTCCCGAACAAGGCCGAGTACCTGATCCTCACCAACCGCAGGATCTTTGCCGACCAGATGGAGTTCCTCGCGCAACACGTCTCGGCGCATTCGCGGCTTGTCCCTGCACCCGCCTGATTTCTGGAAGAACAGCGGCTACCACCTGCTCGAGCGCGACGCGCGCGGCTGGCTGGCCGTCGGTGACGACTTCCTGCGTGCCTACTACCTGCGCCCCGAGGTCCATCCGGTGGAGGAGTCCTGCGAGGCGGAGCGCGAGACGCATGCCGCGCTGATGGCGGAGCCGCGCCGTATGGTGGGCGCCGACGAACTGGAGGCGATTGCGGATGAGGACGCGCGCGACAACTACAGGGTCGTACTGCGCTTTCGCGAGCGGTTGCTGGCGGCCGGCACGCTCGAGGGGGCGTACCTGGCCTTGTTTTCGGGAGGCAGTGTCGACATCCCGCCGCTGTTCATCGAGCAGATGGTGCATGTGATCCAGCGCAGCATCCATGACACCTGCGACGAGCCGCTGCGGCTGCGCGCGGCAGAACTGTTCTTCCGGGACCAGAAATTCACTCTGCAAGAGGGTGCGATCATGCTTGCGGACCTCGAGACGGTCGAGATGCACGCCGCGGGGAATGCGTACGGCAGCATCGGGCGCCTGATCGTCGAGGCGCAGACCAGCCTGAAGAGTGTGGCGCTCGACGTGCTCGACACGGCCAATGCGCAGGCCTACTGGCAGCGCGAGTCGCGCTACGACACCGTGATCAGCATCAACCATGGCCGCGCGGCGCTGGAAGCGTTCTGCCGCGTGATCGAGGCGTGGATCGCGCATTTCCACGGGGTCGAGGTGAAAGTGAAGTCGCTCGCCCGCATCGACGAGCCGCGCTGGGCCTGGCATATCGGGCTGGATGCGGCCTCGACCTCGATCCTCAACGACCTGTATAGCGGGGCCGAGGTCGACCACGGCCGCATGCGCCGCCTGCTGTCCCTGTTTCGCATGGACTTCGTCAACGATTCGGACATGCGCGAGGACATTGCGGGCCGGCCGGTCTACATGGCGTTGTCAGCCAACGAGGACGACGTGGTGCGCATGAAGCCGCAGAACCTGCTGGTCAACCTGCCATTGGCAAGGCGCTCGTGATGCCGGTCGCCGCGCGCGCGCCGGAGTTCTGGCTGGGAGCAAAGCGCGCGCTGGCGCGGGGCGACCCGGTGCTGGCGAAGATCGTGCGCGCCCATCCGCGCGTCTACCTGGTGCCGCGCGGTGCGCCGTTCTACACGCTGGCGCGCTCGATCGTCGGCCAGCAGATCTCGGTAAAGGCGGCGCAGAGCATCTGGAACCGGGTGGCTGCGCTTGCGCCGGAGATGCAGCCGGAGCAGATCCTTCGGCTCGGCGCGCGCAAGCGACGCCTCAAGGCGGCCGGCCTGTCAGACCGCAAGGTGGAGTACATCGTCGACCTTGCGAAGCACTTTGTCGGAGGCACGATCCATCCGCACCGCTGGCCGGACATGGCAGACGAGGACGTGATCGGGGAACTGGTGCAAGTGCGCGGGATCGGTCGCTGGACCGCAGAAATGTTCCTGATGTTCAACCTGCTGCGCCCGGATGTTTTTCCGCTGGCCGACCTCGGCCTGCAGAAGGCCGTAGCAGTTCACTATTACAGGGACGAGCGGATTTCACTCGATGCGCTGCGCGCGCACGGTGAGGCTTGGCGCCCCTGGCGCTCGGTCGCCACCTGGTACCTGTGGCGCAGCCTCGACCCGGTACCGGTCGAGTACTAGCGTAAACTTCGCGCCCATGGCACTACCCGCAACCAAAACCACTTTCCTGGACTTCGAGCAGCCGATCGCGGAGCTGGAGACGCGCATCGAGGAGTTGCGCTTTGTGCAGGACGATTCCGCAGTGGACATCTCCGAGGAAATCTCGCGCCTGCAAAAGAAGAGCCAGGCGCTGACCAAGGAGATCTACGCCAAGCTCACCCCCTGGCAGGTCGCTCAGGTCGCGCGCCACCCGCAGCGTCCCTACACGCTCGACTACGTGAGCATGCTGTTCACTGGATTCGAGGAACTTCACGGCGACCGGCTGTTCGCCGACGACCAGTCGATCGTCGGCGGGCTCGCGCGCTTCAACGGCGAATCGTGCATGGTGATCGGGCACCAGAAGGGCCGCGACACCAAAGAGAAGATCACGCGCAACTTCGGCATGCCCAAGCCCGAGGGCTACCGCAAGGCGCTGCGCCTGATGAAACTTGCGGAGAAGTTCGACCTGCCGGTATTCACCTTCGTCGACACGCCGGGCGCGTATCCGGGCATCGACGCGGAAGAGCGCGGCCAGTCGGAGGCGATCGGCCGCAACCTGTATGCAATGGCTTCGCTCAGGGTTCCGCTGATCTGTACAGTGATCGGGGAGGGCGGTTCGGGCGGCGCGCTCGCGATTGCAGTCGGTGACATAACGATCATGCTTCAGTACTCGACCTACTCGGTGATTTCGCCCGAGGGGTGTGCGTCGATCCTCTGGAAGAGCGCGGACAAGGCGCCGGAGGCGGCCGAGACGCTCGGAATCACCGCGGCCCGGCTGAAGACGCTCGGCGTGGTCGACAAGGTCGTCAGCGAGCCGCTGGGCGGCGCGCATCGCGACCCCGCTGCGGCAGCCCAGGCGCTCAGGAAGACACTGGCCGAGGCCCTGAAGCAGCTGCAGGGGAAGAAGCCCGCCGCGCTGGTGGAAGAGCGTCTCGAGCGCCTGATGGGCTATGGCAAGTTCAAGGAAACCGGCGCGAAGTAGCGAGCCGGTAGGCGAGGCACTGGCCGCCTCGCTGGAGC
>JBBQVP010000321.1:0-3437 GCA_038211455.1 Burkholderiales bacterium | reverse complement strand
CATCGGGAAATGCCCGAGGCCCGGCATCAGCACGTACTCGGCGCCGCGTATCCGGCGCGCCACGTCGGCCGCCTCGGCCGGCGGCGCGGAATAGTCGTATTCGCCCGAGAGCAGATACAGCGGGCACGCGTTGGTATCGATCCCGCCGAGCTTCTCGCGCATGTCGCCGTCCAGCTTGTAGAAGTGCAGGTCGCCCTTGAACACCCCCGGACCGCCCTGCATGTAGTGCCAGATCGTCTCCCAGCGTTCAATTGAGGGACTGTCGGGGCCGACCAGGCCCGATATCACCCCGCCCGCGGTTTCGCCACCCGAGGCATCGCTGCGATGCAGCCAGTCGAGGTCGTAGTACGGATCGACGTGCGCCGAGGACTGCAGGCCGATCAGGGCACGGAAACGCTGTGGATGGCGCAGGCCCAGGTGCAGCACGATGCGCCCGCCGATCGAACAGCCGATCGCGACCGGGCGGTCGAGCTCCAGCGCCTCGCTGACCGCGAGGATCATGTCCACATAGGCATCCGAGGTGAGCTGGTAATCCTCCTGTTCCCAGCCGGGCGGCGGGGAGGATTTCCCGTGCCAGGGCATGTCGAACACCACGACACGAAAGTTGCGCGTGATCTCGGGGTCGTTCAACAGCGCGCGGAACTGGCGCCCGTCCGCGCCCGCGGTGTGCAGGCAGAGGAGCGGTACCCCCGAGCCGGCCTCCTCGAAATAGACGCGGTGCGCGCGCCCGCCGAGCGCGAGCTGCATGTACCGGCCGACGATGGGTTCGAGTTTGGCCTTCATTGCGGCAGCCTGCGTGGCGCTTCGAGCACGCCCTTGAAGTAGAACAGGTTGGCCATGAAGGGCTGCAGGTTGCCCTCCACCCGCAGGCGCTTGCGGCGCAGCAGCGCGAACACGTCGTTGCAGCCGGGTGCAGGACGCGGCTGCCAGAATGCCGCCCAGTCCTCGGCGCTGGCGCGAAATGCGAGCTCGGAGGACACCATCACGAACGGCCCGCGGTCGATCGATTCGATCCGGCCGCGCCGGACCGCCACGCGCCAGCGTGTTTCCCCGGACTCGAGCATGAAGACCGTGCTGACCCAGCGCCCCTTGCGCTGCAGCCAGGGGTCGGCGTTGACGATGTCCTTGATGCCTGCGAGCACGCTGTCCTCCCGTTTTTCCGTTGGCCTGCTCAGTTCACCTGCCGCTCGCGTCCTTCCCAGTACGGTTTGCGCAGCTGGAACTTGAGCAGCTTGCCGCTGGGATTGCGCGGCAGCGCAGGCAGGAAATCGATGCTCTTGGGACACTTGAAATGCGCGATCTGCTCGCGCGCAAAGGCGATGATCTCCTCTGCCGTCGCTGCGGTACCCGGCCGCAGCACGATGCAGGCTTTCACCGCTTCGCCCCACTTCGCGTCGGGCACCCCGATGGCCGCGACATCGGCCACCGACGGGTGTTTCATGAGCGCGTTCTCGACCTCGGCGGGGTAGATGTTCTCCCCGCCCGAGATGATCATGTCCTTGATCCGGTCGTGGATGAACAGGTAGCCGTCCTTCAGGTAGCCCGCGTCGCCGCTGCGGAACCAGCCCCCGTCCTCGCGGCCCTCGGGGAACGCATCCCGCGTCGCCTTCGGATTGTTCCAGTAGCCCTTCATGTTCTGCGCGCTGCGGATCCAGACTTCGCCGACCCCGCCCTCGGCGGCATCCAGGCCACTGGCCGGGTCGACGATGCGCAGCCGGACTTCGGGCAAGGGCTTGCCCGCGGCACGCAGCAGGTGCGCCCGCGGACCGCCCGGCGCATGGTCCTCGTTCGGCAGATACGTGACTGCGCCGGTCGTTTCAGTCAATCCGTAGACCTGCAAAAACTCGCAGCCGAACACGCGCATCGCGTCGAGCAGCACTTTCTCGCTGATCGGCGAAGCGCCGTACGCGATGCAGTTCAGCGAGGAAAAGTCGCCCTGTTCGACACCGGGCGTGTTGACCAGCGCCATGATCATTGCCGGCACCAGGAACATGTGAGTGACGCGGTGTTCGCCGATTGCGGGGATGATCTTCTGCGGATCGAAGTCGGGCTGGACGATGGTCACCCCGCCCAGCAACAGCGTGAGCAGCGCAAGCTCAATTCCGGCGATATGGAACGCGGGCAGCGCATTGAACATCACCGACTTGTTGCCCTCGAAATGCCAGATGTCGCGAAACATACCGATCGGCAGGAGGAGGTTGGCGTGCGTGAGTTCCACGCCCTTGGGTAATCCGGTCGTGCCCGACGAATACAGCTGCAGCGCGGTATCCCCGGGCGCCGGGTCGACGTGCTCGCGCAGGGGCGCGAACCCTGCCAGCCAGGCGTGGAATCCGGCGACCCCTGCCGCGCCTTCGGTTGCCGTCGTCAGCCGCACGGCGGGCAGCTTGGCTTTGCCGACGGCTGGCAGGAACGCGACATCGCTCAACAGGAATTTCGCGCCGCCGTCGTTCAGGATGAACTCGATCTCAGGCGCGGCGAGGCGCCAGTTGACCGGCGTGAACACAGCCCCGAGCCTGCACGCGGCGAGCGTCAACAGGATGCATTCGGTCGCATGCTTGGTCAGCGCCGCGACCCGGTCGCCGGGCCCGATGCCGAGCGAGCGCAGGCCGCTGGCAATCCGGTCGGCAGCGTCCTGGATTTCGGCGACCGTCCAGGTCCGCGTCGCGGTCCGGTAGACCACCGAGTCGGGTTTTTCGGCGGCCACCCGGCGAACCACGGCAAGCAGGTTCTGTTCGCTCATCGTTCCTCCTTGCGCCGGCTCAGTCCCGTTTCAGTGCCGCGCCATTGTCGAGCAGGTAGGCGGCGTAGCGCTTGTCACTGCCCTGGATATGCTGCACCAGCCACTCGCGCAGGAACTTGCCGGCCTGGGCGTGCATATCCTCGACCAGTTCGCTTGCTTCGAACTCCTTGAGCCTGGCCGCGAATGCACGGTGCTCCGCCACATGCGCCTCGAGGCCCGGGTAGTCGAACAGGCGCATCACGATCTCCTCGACCGCGAAATGGATGCGGACGTAATCGGTCAGTTGCTCCATGACGAAGTACACGGCAAGCTCGCGTTGCCGGCCGTCACCCGCAGACTCCAGCCGCTCGATGCAATCCAACAGCTGTTTGTGCTGCTCGTCGATTTCCGGGATGCCGATCGAGTACGCTTCTTTCCATTCCATGACGCATCTCCTTCCTCACGCGCCAGCGTATCACCTTGCGGTTGCGCGGGGGAGGGCGTGCGGGTTAGCCTGCGGCCATGCCGGCAGGGGCGACAAAGCGAAAAAAGGCGAAGAAGCGCAAGGCACCGGCCCTGCCGCGCCACCATCACTCGGTGTATGTGATCGAGCTCAGCCCCGAGGTCCTCAACGAGGCGAAATTTCGCAAGGCCAACCCGGACTACGACGCCACCAAACCCTGCCTCTACGTCGGCATGACGGGCCTCACCCCGGAGC
>JBBQVP010000320.1:0-3453 GCA_038211455.1 Burkholderiales bacterium | reverse complement strand
GTTGATGGTCGCACCGCCCGCCGCGGCCTACCTGCTCACTGACCGGCTCCCGATGCTGTTGGCGCTGGCTGCGGGGATCGGCGTGCTCTCTGCGATCGGCGGCTTTGGCCTTGCGCGGGTGCTGGACGCGTCCATCGCAGGCAGCATGGCGACGATGACCGGCGTCGCATTCCTGCTGGCGCTCCTTTTTGCGCCCGAACGTGGGCTCGTGGGCAAGTGGCTGCGCGGGCGGCGCCAGCGCTGGCAGTTCGCGGGCGAGATGCTGTTGGTCCACCTCTTGCAGCACGAGGGCGATCCTGCTCTGGTCGAAGAGGCGAACGTGGAGCACATGGCGAGGCACATGCGCTGGCGCCCTGCCTTTGGCGAGCGCGTGGCCGACCACCTGGCGCGCCGCGGCCTGGCGTTGCGCGTCGACGGCGGTCGGCGCCTCGCGCTGACGCAGGATGGGCGGGCGACCGCACAAACCGTAATGCAGCGGTAGGCGCGCGTTCGCGCGCGACACCCACGACCGCGTGAACGGCTACTGAAAACTGATCGATCCCCGCGCAGCAAGATGCTCCTCCGATCTCGGTTGCCCCGGATATGACGCAGGTCATTCTTCCGTGGCCCTCCATAATATATGATATGCAATATCCTGCATATATAGAGGTCTGCATATGGATCCATATCACGAGCGCGCGAACCTATTGAAAGTACTGGCCCATCCCGTGCGTCTGCAGATCCTCGATGAGCTGCGCGGCAATGCCGAGTGCGTCTGCCACCTGTCCGCCCTGCTGAACAAGTCGCAGCCGTACGTGTCGCAGCAGCTTGCGGTATTGCGCGCCGCGGGGCTGATCGAAGACGAGAAAGAGGGCGCCAACGTCTACTACAAGTTGGTGGATAGGCGCGCCGCAGGTCTGGTGGCCGCAACCTTGGGCCGGACGGGTGACTGTTCAGGACACACAGTGAGAGCCGGGTGCATCTGCCCGAAGTGCCGCACCGATGGGCGGCGATGTGAGCCGATTGAGGAAGGATGAGGCTGCTATGTCCGACGAGTTCTTGCAAGTTACAGTGGGGAAATTTATCTTCCGGGTTAAGCAGGGCTACCTCTACACCGAGGCCGGCGTCTGGATCGCACTGGATGCAGCAACCGGCATGGCCCGCGTGGGGCTGACGGACTTCCGCCAGCAGTCGAGCGGTGACGCCGTATTCGTGGAGCTTCCGGAGGCGGGTATTCATATCGTTGCCGGCGATGATGATGTCGCGAACATCGAGACGATCAAGGTGGATCTGGCGGTGCCGGCGCCGCTGGCGGGCGAGGTGACCGCAGCAAACGCGGCGCTGATCGATGCGCCCGAGCTGATCAACCAGGATCCCTACGGCGCGGGCTGGCTGGTCGCGCTTAAGCCGGCGACCTGGCCGGCGCCCGGTCTCCTGGACGCTGAAGCTTACCTGGCGTTGATGACGGCCCAGGCCGAGGAGGCGAGCAATTGAGCGAGCAGGAAACCGTGTCTGCGAGACCCGTCTGTCTGGTGCCGTGCAGCGGCATCGGCAAGACCTACGGCAGCGTCACGCGCGAGGCGGCGTATGTCGTCGTCGAGGAGCTGCGCCCCGGGACCACGCAGATCGTCCCGCTGTCGCTGCTGGTCCTGGGCGACGAAGCGGCGCAGGCGGCCGTGCGCTCGTCGGATGTGATTACACTGGACGGCTGCAAGCTGGCGTGCGCGTCGGTCAACGTGCGCCAGGCGGGCGGCACGGTGGCGCGGGAGTATGCCGTGCTGGACTTCTACCGGCGCCACAAGGATCTCAAGCCACAGGGCATCGCCGAGCTCAATGCGGGCGGCGTGGCCCTGGCCCGCGCCCTGGCGCAAGAAGTCGCCGAGGTCAGCGACGCGCTCATACAAGGAAGCGACAACCATGCCTAACCTTCCGCAACGCAAAGTCGGGATCGTCGCTTGCTCCGGCGAGGAGTTGGCGGAAGGCACCGTCACCCGGCTGGCCGCCTTGAAGGTGCTGGAGGAGCTGCGCCCGGCGCAGACGGTCACCATCTGCCTGCCGCTTTTCCTGGCCGGCGGCGCAGGGGATCGGGCGTTCGCCAAGTTCTACCCCACCATCGCGGTGGACGGCTGCGAGAAGCGCTGTGCAGCCCGGGCGACCGAGCTTTACAGCAACAAGCCCGCGGTCAGCCTGCTGGTCGGAGAGGTCCTGTCCGGCTGCGGCCTGCCGCCGCCCCAGGGCGCGCGCCGGCTGTCGCCGGAGAGCCGCGCCGGCGTGGACGCGCTGGCCGAGGAGATCGCCGCCGCGGTGGATCACCTGATGGCCGTCCGTTGGAGCCGCACCGAGGGCGCCATCCTCGAAGGAACCGCGACCGCGGCCGCGACCTCTGCCACGGCCGCGGTCAGCACGGGCGCCTGCGCCTGCGGCTCGGGCATCCCTGTGACCACCGTGGTCGTCGACGGGCAGACGGTCCAAATCATGGCGCTCGAACCGATCCTGGAGTTGGCGTACAGCCAGGGGCTGCGCGGCGAGCGCGGCCTGCCGGAGCAGATCAAAACGACGGTGGGAGTCTACAACGCGATCCCGCCGGGCGAAGAGGCGCGGTGGGAGCAAGCGGTCGGCCTGGCCTGGCAGGCGTTCTGCGACGCGAAGGCCGCGCCGGCATCTTCAGGGTTCGCCAAAGCATAAGTTCCCGCGTTGTCATTCTCGCGAAGGCGGGAATCCAGGCCGGGCTCCCATGCCCGGCGGCGTGGGAGCCGCCTCTGCTGCGGGAACTCATTTCTTCACCGAACCCTCAGCGGATCGAGGTTAGCTTTCTATGTCAAACACCGCCACCTACACCACTGAAGTGACCTGGCAAGGCGAACACCGGGGCCATCTCGTCATGGGCAACGGGCCGGAGATGGATTTCTCCGCGCCGCCCGACGCGCAAGGCCATGCCGGTGTGCTGACGCCGGAAGATGCGTTCGTCGCCGCAGCCAACACCTGCATCATGCTGATGTTCCTGTGGGCCTGCGAGCGTTTCAAACTCGACCTGGTGAGCTACCGCTGCCGGACGGAAGGCACCAAGCGGATCGAGATCGACCGCACGGAGACCTTCACCCACCTGCGCTTCTGGCCCGAGATCGCCGTGCGCGCGGCGCCCGGTGAGGATCCCGCCCGGACTGAGGGCCGCATCCGCAAGGCGCTGGCCGCCGCGCAGAAGTACAGCCTGGTCGCGAATTCCGTCAAGAGCGAGATCGTCGTGGAACCGGCGATCACGGTTTTGGGACGGGGAGCGTGAAGCGTGAAGCGTGAAGCGTAGTGCGTATTGCGTAGTGCGTATCACATCCTTGCCGAACAAGCGGCTCACGGAATACGAAATACGGAATACGAAATACGAAATACGCCACCCCACCCAAAGGAGCCAACCCATGTCCCTCCACATCAAAGTCCTCGGCGGCGGATGCGAAAACTGCTTTAATCTGGAGCAGAACG
>JBBQVP010000319.1:0-3490 GCA_038211455.1 Burkholderiales bacterium | reverse complement strand
ATGGAGCAGGGCCTGCTGTTGCACACCACCGCCGGCCACGGCTTCGTCGCGCAGCTGAAGGACATGGTCACGCGCATGAAGGCCGGCACGGAATTCATGAAGCCGGCCGAGGGCGCGAAGGTCCTGCCGCCCGCGCCGGTGCCCGTGTTCAAGGGGGATGTCAGCCCGCGGGTGGCTGCGCTTTCCTCGGACGGGCGGCTGCTTGTCTTCCTGCTCGACGAGGTCCCACTTCGTCCCAACGGCGGCCTGGGCGTGCAGCTGATCGCGCTGCCCGAGAAGGTCACGCTCGCCTCGGTCGCGGTGACCGATGGCAACCGGCTCGCGATCCACGGCATGAAGCGCGGCAAGCGCAGCGCGGTCGAACTCGGCAGGAAAGAGATCCGCGAATACGACGGCCGGCGCGCGCAGCGCGGCCGGGTGGCCGATGTCGGCTTGAAGGAAGTCGACACGCTGAGCGCGTAGGTTGAACGCAGTGCGGGCGCCCGGGCATTGCGCCTGCCTGCCAGTGCCTATGGGTCGAGGGTCAGGGGTCAGGGACTTACCGGGAGTGCTGGTTCGTTGAAAGTCGCACTGTCATCCATGCTGCGCCCCGCGCTTGCGTCCGCGCTGATCCTGCTCGCCGCGGGATTCGCGGTATGGTGGAGCGCTGCGCTGCCGGCTTCGCTCGCCGGCCTGCCGGCCCTCGCCCCCTACGCCGCGCTGCTGGCCGCCGCCGCGACCGCGCACTGGTTCAACCGCGGGCGCGCGTTCATCGCGGCGCTGTCGATGCTCGCCGCATACTCCGCCTACCACTTCGCGCTCGGCTCAGGCGGGTTCCCGGCGAAGGTCACTTACACCGCGCTCGTGGTGCTGGTGCCGCTGAACGTGCTCGTCGCGCTGCTGGCCGCCGAGCGCGGGGTGTCCCACCACCAGAACCATCGCTGGCTGCTGCTCGGCGCGGCCGAAGTGCTGCTGGTGCTGTGGATCGCCAGCGCCGGCCACAGCAGCCTGTCGGGCGAAGCCTGGAAGGTCATGCTCGACCACTGGTTCCTGCGCAGCCCGCCCACCCCACTGGCCGGGCGCCTCGCGTTCGGCGCAGCGCTGGTCGCCGCGCTGTGGCGCGCGAATCCGGTCGCGCCCGCAACCATCCCCCGCTCCCTCGACGTGGGGATTGCGGCGTCCTTGGCGGCGTTCTTCATCGCCGCCGAGTGGGTCGGCAACCCCGGCGTGTTCGCGATGTTCATGAGCGCAGCCGGCGTGGTGCTGTTCGTCGCGGTGATGCAGGAATCGCACCGCATGGCCTTCACCGACGAACTCACCGGCCTGCCAAGCCGCCGCGCGCTGCAGGAGCGGCTCCCTGCGCTCGGCCCGAACTGCGCGTTCGCGATGGTCGATGTCGACCATTTCAAGCGCTTCAACGACACCCACGGCCACGACATCGGCGACCAGGTGCTCAAGCTCGTCGCGGCCCGGCTCGCCGAGGTCGGCGGCGAGGGCGAGGCGTTTCGTTACGGGGGCGAAGAGTTCTGCGTGATCTTCGAGGACAGCGGCATGGCCGAAGCGCGGGAGCACCTCGAGGCGATCCGCGCGTCGGTCGAGGCCTACCAGATGGCGGTGCGCAGCGAGGAGCGGCCGCGCGATCCGGAATCCGGCAGCCGCCAGCGCGGTGAAGCGGATTCACGCCCGCAAAAGCTGCTCTCGGTCACCGTGAGTATCGGTGTGGCGGAGCGTAGCGACGAAGAAACCATGCCCATGGCCGCGATCAAGGCGGCGGACGAGGCGCTCTATCGCGCCAAGTCGGCGGGCAGGAACCGGGTTTCGGACTGAACGCGGCGGCAACCCTCGCTACAATGCGGTAAAGCACAAAGGCGCCCAACCATGACACTACTCATCCTCGGCCTCGTCGTCTTCCTCGGCATCCACATGGTGCCGGCGCTGCCCGCGCTGCGCTCGACAGTCGCCTCCCGCCTGGGCGAGAACCGCTACAAAGGCCTGTTCTCGATCGTCGCGGGCATCGGCCTGGTAATGATCATCTGGGGCTACGCGATCGCGCCGCGCGGCGAGCAGCTGTTCGCGCCCTCGGTCGGCGCGCGCCACGCCGCGCTGCTGGTGGTGCCTCTCAGCTTCATCCTGCTGGCCGCGGCCAACATGCGCGGCCGCATCCGGCGCGCCCTGCGTCACCCGATGCTGATCGGCGTCGGGCTCTGGGCCGTGGTCCACCTGCTCGCCAACGGCCACCAGAAGGCGACGCTGCTGTTCGGGGCGTTTCTTGCGTATGCGGCGCTCGACCTCGGCTCGGCGGTGGCGCGCGGCGCAGTGAAGCAGTTCGAGCTCGTGGGCAAGCACGACGTCATCGCGATTGGCGGCGGCATCGGCCTGGCGATCCTTGTAATGCTGTTTCACCGGATCCTGTTCGGCGTCGCGCCGGTGCCCTGGAGCCTGTGAGCGTATCCTCATTTTCCACCCCGGAGCCACCATGCCGCGCAGCATCCTTGCAGAAGAAAAAATCCATCCCGCCGTGCGCGATGCCGTGGCCGCCAGCCATGCGGACATCGTGCGCGAAGTGCAGGCGGCGCTCGCCGCGAACCCGGTGGTCGTGGTCGGCATGCGGCAGAACCCGGTGGTGAAAAAAGCGCGAAAGCTGCTGGATACCCAGCGCATTGCCTACGCCTACCTGGAATATGGCAGCTACCTCGAAGGCTGGCGGCGGCGCAACGCGCTCAAGATGTGGTGCGGCTGGCCGACCCTGCCGATGGTGTTCGTGAAGGGCGTGCTGGTGGGCGGCGCGAACGACCTGGAAAAACTCGTCGCAAGCGGAGAACTCGCGCGCCTGCTGGCCTGAGGCCGGGCCTACTTGTTGCTGTAGCGGTCCATGCCCGTCTTGGGCTTGTTCTTGGCCTTGAGGCTGGCCTCGACGAT
Organism: Burkholderiales bacterium; assembly: GCA_038211455.1. Classification (GTDB taxonomy): domain Bacteria; phylum Pseudomonadota; class Gammaproteobacteria; order Burkholderiales; family SG8-39; genus SZAS-79. Next base: position 592 of record JBBQVP010000319.1, on the reverse strand, counting down.
GGTGCCGAGCAGCGCGCCGCCGACCGTAAAGCCCAGTGTGTAGGGCGACCAGATCGCCGCCCACATTTGCATGTCGGTCAGCACGATGCGCACCACCACCACCAGCAGGAAGACGGGGAACAGGAGTCCGAAGAAGAATTTCATCTGGCGCCGCAGTAGGTTTTGACACGGCCAGTATAGCGGAAACCGTGCCCGTGCTACGTGCTACGTGGGCCGCGCCATGCCGCGCGACTCGCGCCGCGCCAGCCACAGCGTGCTCGCGAGGATCACGATCGCGCCGAGCAGCGTGCTGGTCGTGGGCAGGTCGCCGAACACCGCAAAGCCAAGCAATGACGCCCAGATCAGGTCGAGGAACTTGACCGGCTGCACCGCTGAGATGTCCGCCGCGCGGAACGCGCGCACCATGCAGTAGTGCCCGCCCGCGCCGATGAACCCGCACACGATGAGCATTGCCCATTGCAGCGCGTTCGGCGGCGTCCAGGCCGCGTACGCGAACGGCAACAGCAGCGCGGCCGTCCAGACGTGCTGCCAGAGCACCACTACCTCGAGGCGCTCGTGCCTGGTCAACGCCTTGGCGACAAGGAACGACCCG
>JBBQVP010000318.1:0-3523 GCA_038211455.1 Burkholderiales bacterium | reverse complement strand
GGGCGCGACGCAGCTCCGCGTGTCGGAGAGCGAAGCCGAGCGCATTCGCTTCTGGGCAGGGCGCAAGGCCGCTTTCCCCGCCGTCGGGCGCATTTCTCCTGATTACTACTGCATGGATGGCACGATCCCGAAAAAGCGGCTGGGAGAAATGCTCCGCTTCATCGCCGAGATGGAAGGAAAGTACGGATTGCGCTGTCCGAACGTGTTTCATGCCGGCGACGGCAACCTGCATCCGCTGATCCTCTACGACGCGAACGCGCCGGACGAACTGCGTCGTACCGAGGAGTTTGCCGCCGAGGTGCTGGAAAAATGCGTCGCCGTCGGCGGCACGATTACCGGCGAGCACGGAGTGGGCATAGAAAAGATCAACCAGATGTGCGTCCAGTTCGGTGCAAAGGAAATCGAGTTGTTCCTGGCGTTGAAGCTGGCCTACGACGAGCGTGGCCTGCTCAATCCAGGCAAGAACATTCCGACGCTTCACCGGTGCGCCGAATATGGTCGCATGCGCGTGCACGGTGGGCAGCTGCCGTTTGCCGACCTGCCCCGGTTCTAGCATGGAGGATGCCAAGGACAGCACGTTGCGCTGCTTTGCGGACCGGATTCTCGCAACCGCGAAGAGTGGCGGTCGCCTTTGTATCCGTGGCGGCGGCACGAAGGAGTTCTACGGCGGGCCGCTTGAGGGCGAAACGCTGGACGCATCCGAATACGCGGGCATCACAAGCTACGAGCCCACGGAACTGGTGCTAACGGCGCGCTGCGGGACGCCGCTTGCCGAAATCGAGGACACGCTCGCCGCGCAGCGGCAGATGCTCGCTTTCGAGCCGCCGCACTTCGGGCCGGGCGCCAGCCTGGGCGGTTGCGTCGCGGCAGGGTTGGCGGGGCCACGGCGGGCGGCCAACGGCTTGTATTACGGCGCCGTTCGCGATTTTGTACTGGGCTGCAAGCTCATGGACGGCCGCGGTGAGGCCATGCGTTTTGGCGGGCAGGTGATGAAGAATGTCGCCGGTTACGACGTGTCCCGGCTAGCGGCCGGATCAATGGGAACACTGGGCTTGCTGCTGGAAGTGTCGCTGAAAGTGTTGCCGATCCCTGTCGCGTCGGGGACGCTGCGCTTTGCGCTCGGCGAGCAGGAGGCACTGGCGAAGCTCAACGGGTGGGCTGGACAGCCATTGCCGGTCAGCGCGAGCGCATGGACGAAGGGCGAACTGACGGTGCGCCTGGAGGGCGCAGCAGCGGCAGTCGATGCCGCCCGCGGCAAGCTCGGCGGTGATTTGGTCGATGCGCCGGACGCGGGACTTTTCTGGCAGGCAATACGTGAGCAGACCAACCCGTATTTCGCGTCGCCCGGTGCGCTTTGGCGACTCTCGCTGCCTTCAACCGTGGGGCCGGTTTCGCTTCCGGGCGAGCAACTCGTCGAGTGGGGCGGCGCGCTGCGCTGGTGGAAAACCGCTGCAGACGCCGCGACGGTGCGCACGATTGCAAAGGCCGCAGGCGGGCACGCGACCCTGTTCAGGGGTGGCGATCGCAAGGCGGGTGTTTTCACTCCGCTGGATCCGGTACTTGCACGGCTCCATCGCAACCTCAAGACGGTCTTCGATCCGGCTGGCGTGTTCAATCACGCGCGGCTTTACCCGCAATGGTAAGCAGGCGTCAGGACGCGGCGTATCCGCCGACTGCGGCGAGCGCAAGAATCACGGACCAGTTTCGACGACGCACGGACCTAGCCTTCGGATAAGCGCCGAAACACTATATCGTCTTGAATCGGGCGCCTCCAGAGCCAGAGTGTGCGGGGAGGCGGTCCCGCATCGAACCCATCAGCAGGCAGCACGGAAGAACCAACGAATGCAGACCAGTCTTGCCGATTTTATTCGCGACACCCCCGACGGCCGGGAAGCCGACGCGATCCTGCGCAAATGCGTGCACTGTGGCTTTTGCACCGCGACTTGCCCGACCTACCAGCTTCTGGGCGACGAACTGGACAGCCCGCGCGGGCGGATCTACCTGATCAAGCAGGCGCTTGAGGGAGCGGACGTCACCGCACAGACGCAGTTGCATCTGGACCGCTGCCTTACCTGCCGGTCTTGCGAGACCACCTGCCCGTCCGGCGTCGAGTATGGCCGCCTGGTGGACATCGGACGCAAGGTGGTCGAAGAGCGGGTGCCGCGGAGCATATGGTCGGAAATGCAGCGTGCGGCGCTTGCCGCGGTCCTGCCGCGAACAGGGCTGTTCAGCGCGCTGCTGTCTCTTGGCAGGGCGGTGAGGCCGGTCCTGCCGCACGCGCTGCGCGAGAAGATTCCCGTGCTCACGACTGCGGCAGGTGACTGGCCTGCGCCGCGTCACTCGCGGAAAATGCTGGTGCTCGCCGGTTGCGTCCAGCCTGCGCTGGCGCCGGACATCAATGCGGCCGCAGCGCGCGTGCTCGACAGGTTGGGGATCTCGCTCGTCGAGGTCCGTGGCGCGGGCTGCTGCGGCGCTGTGCGCTTCCACCTCAATGCCCAAGCCGCTGGGCTTGCGGACATGCGTGCGTTGATCGATTTCTGGTGGCCGCACGTCAAGGCAGGGGCCGAAGCGATCGTCATGACTGCGAGTGGTTGCGGCGCGACGGTGAAGGAGTATGGCCATCTGCTGCGCGATGATCCCCTCTATCGCGACAAGGCCGCGCGCATTTCCGCAATCACCCGGGATCTGGCGCAGGTCGTGGAGCTTGAGCGCGCGGGGCTTGCGGCATTGCTTCCGAAGCGCGAAGGGGTGGGCAAGCGTATTGCGTTCCACTCGCCTTGCACGCTGCAGCACGGTCAGAAACTGCGCGGGGGCGTCGAACAATTGCTCGACGCAGCGGGTTTCGAACTCTCCGCGGTTACGGACGCGCACCTGTGCTGCGGCTCAGCCGGCACCTACTCGATCCTTCAGCCGGAACTGTCTCACCGGCTGAGAGCCGCCAAGCTGGACGCACTGCAGGCAGGAGCGCCAGTCTCAATTGCAACAGCGAACATCGGTTGCCTGACGCACCTTCAATCGGGGACAGGCACGCCGGTGCTGCACTGGATCGAGCTCGTCGATCGTCGCTTGCGGGGGTTGGAAGCGTAGGGTGCGCACAATCGGTGTGCATCCGGGACTTGCGTGCGATGCGCTGGCGGATTCCGCGTCAGGTGACCGTCTGTGCACTGTGGCCCTACCGCTCGTCGGGACGCAGGGCGTGAAGTGAAAGAAATCGTCACGTGCACGCATTGCTACGCAGCGTGCATGGCCGCCTCCAGTTAGGGTGGCAGATCGAAATCGATGCAGAAAGGGAGTGGCGATGAAGCCTGCAGGTGACGCCCGGGAACACGCGGGGATTGCCTCACCGGAGGGAAAACACGCGTTCGAAGCGGCGCGCGTTGCCCATCTGTACCGTAGCGCCGTGCCCGCGTACATCGCGTCTCCCGTCTATGTGGGCCTGCTGATGCTCGTGCTGTGGGATACGGGCGCTGCGGGTCCCCTGGTCGCATGGTTCGCTGGCATGGCAAGCGTCAGCATGTCCCGG
>JBBQVP010000317.1:0-3589 GCA_038211455.1 Burkholderiales bacterium | reverse complement strand
ACCGTTTCCGTTGCGGCGGTGACATTCGCTTCCGCCATCTCGGTCGCCTGCTTGGCGGCCTTGGTGAACGTGTCGTAGGCCGAATTGGCTGCCGACAGCATCGACTTGACCGCAGCGACACCGACATCGGCGCCGGCCGGGGCGTTCTTGCTCGCCTTGTCCAGGATCGAAACGAAGTTCTGGTTCAGTTCCGAGGCCTTCGACTCAGCGAACTTCGACAGTTCGCCGTTGGCTTCGACCGTGATGGCGTAGACGCTCTTCGAGTAGGCAACAGCCTTCTCGACGGCCGGCTGGGCAAACGACTGCTGCAGCGAAACGAGTTCCTGCATGTCTTTTGCGCTTGCCATTGCGCGGGTGTTGGCGATCGAGTCTTCGAACATCGACTTGAAGGCAGCGGACTGCAGGCCGGCCAGCTTTTCCATGGCGGCGAATTGCGCCTTGGCGATCGACAGAACGGCGTCGACGTTGGTCTTGTTGGCGGCGGTGATCTGTTCGGGGGTAACGTACATGATGATCTCCTGGGTTTGGTTGAGAATTCGGTAAGGTTCTAGAGAAAATGGTGAATCGGTTTAGCGAGCGCTTTGTGCGTCGCAACAATTAAGATAATAGCAGAATGGTGCAGTGCGTCAAGAACTTTTTGTTCTATCCCAGTTAGTTGATAATAAACATTTATTTATTACATTCGAGCAAAAGAAAGAATTGTTAGTGAGCGCTTCGTTTGAAATCTGCGAAGGCGTGCACGAAGGGGTGTCGGATCCGGGCGGCGGAAAAGTGAAACGTGCCCGCCGCAGACGCGGAATCGGGCAACAATGCGGCCCATGACTGCGTCTACCGTACCGGCCGCTTCGTCCTCGCCGGTTGCGGCGCTGGCTGTCCCCGGGTTGTTCGTGCTGCTGTGGAGTTCCGGCTTCATCGGCGCAAAGCTCGGCCTGCCTTATTGCGAGCCGCTGACCTATTTGTCCCTGCGCTACGCCTGCGTGGTGGCGCTGATGCTGCCCGTATGCTGGCTGGCGCGCGCGACCTGGCCGTCAAGCTGGCGCGAGACCGGCCACATTCTGGTCGCCGGGTCGCTGATCCATGCCGGCTATCTGGGCGGCGTGTTCGTCGCCATCGGCCTGGGCATGCCGGCCGGGGTTGCCGCGGTGATCGTCGGCTTGCAGCCCATTCTGACTGCGTTCCTGTCCGAGCATATGGTTGATGAGCGTGCCACACGCCGGCAGTGGATCGGGCTCACGCTGGGTTTCCTCGGCGTGGTCACGGTGGTGTGGACCAAGATGTCGCTGGGCACGGTGACCTGGGCGAGCGCCCTGTCCGCAATGGTTGCGCTGGTGTCGATCACGGTCGGCACGCTGTACCAGAAACGCCACCTGGGAAAGGTCGACATGCGCACGAACTCGGTGCTGCAGTTCAGCGCGGCGCTGGTCGTCACCGTGCCGTTCGCGATGCTGACCGAGACGATGGAGGTGCACTGGACTGCGCAGTTCCTGCTGGCGCTGGGCTGGATGGTGTTCGGCCTGTCGCTCGGCGCGGTGTTCCTGCTCTTTTATATCATCCGCCGCGGCGCCGCGACGGCGGTCGCGAGCCTGATCTACCTGTGCCCGCCACTGACCGCCGTGCTGGCCTGGCTGGTATTCGGAGAGGTCTATACGATATGGGCCGCCGCCGGCATGGTGCTGACCGCCGCCGGCGTGTGGCTTGCAGTGAAAACCTGAGGAGGACGCGACAACGTGACACAGCCCAGCCCCGACTTTCGGCCTGACGATCCCGCGTATATCGCCGACCCGTTCCCCGTGTACCGTCGCATGCAGGACGAGGATCCGGCGCACTGGAGCCCGCGGATCAAGTCCTGGGTGCTGACGCGCTACGAGGACGTGAAGCGCGTGTGCCTCGACCGCGAGATGTCCTCGGACCGGCTGCGCCCGTTTTTCACTTCGATGCCCGGGGCGGAGGCCGCGAAGATCGGCGAGATCATCCGCTACCTGTCACTGTGGATGGTGTTTCGCGACCCGCCCGACCATACCCGGCTGCGCCGCCTGACCTCCAAGGTGTTCAATCTCAAGTCGATGCGCGACATGCGGCCGAACATCGAGAGCCTGACGGCCATGCTGCTCGAGGCGATCGGCGATCGCGAAGAGATCGATTTCATCGAATCGTTCGCCGGGCCGCTTCCGGCCCTGGTGATCATGGACATGCTGGGCGTGCCGCGCGGTGAGCTCGCGCGAGTCAAGCGCATGTCCGACGATATGGCGCTGTTCATCGGGAGTTCGCGCACCTCGGCCGAAAAATACGACATCGCGGAGGCTGCGACCCACGAGATGGCCGGGTTCTTTCTCGCCATGATCGCGGACCGCCGCGCGACGCCGCAAAAGGACCTGCTCTCCGAGCTCGTGCACCTGGAGGAGGACGGAGACCGGCTGACGGATGACGAACTGGTCGCGACCTGCATCCTGCTGCTGTTCGCCGGGCACGAGACGACGACCAACCACATCGCCAATTCGACCCTGTCGCTGATCCGATTTCCGGAGGCGATGGCGCAGCTGCGCGCCGATCCGGGCCTGGCCCAGCGCGCGGCGGAGGAACTGCTGCGCTACGACGGACCCAGCGGCGCGCAGGTGCGCATCGTCGGCGTGGAGCACGAACTGCATGGCAAAACGCTGAAGGCGGGCGACCGCGTGTTCATGATGCTCAATGCGGCTAACCGCGATCCGCGCGCCTACCCCGACCCGGACCGCGTGCTGATCGAGCGCGATGGCGTGCCGCATTTGACCTTCGGCTTCGGACTGCACATCTGCCTCGGGTTCCCGCTTGCGCGGCTGGAGGGCGAGATCGCCCTGCCTGCCGTGCTCGCCCGGTTTCGCCGTATCGAACTGGCGGGTGAGCCGGCATGGATCAACTCGATGGTGTTCCGCGGCATGACCCGCATGCCGGTACGCGTGGCGCGATGACCGGCCGGGGAGGGGCGGCGCGGCGGGACACGCTGCCCGGTTCGCTCTACGCGATGCTCGCGGCCCTGACGCTGATCTGGGGCTTCAACTGGACGGTGCTGAAGGTGGTGATCACCGAGGTGCCGCCGTGGTTCTTCCGCAGCCTGTGTTTTCTTGCCGCGTTCTGCGGCCTGTTGGCAATTGCCCGGGCGCGCGGCCTCGCCATCCGCGTGCCGCCGGGCCAGTGGGGCCGGCTCGCGCTGATCGCGCTGTGCACGGTATCGCTGCAGAATTTCTTCCTGATGCTGGCGCTGCCGCTGCTGCCTTCGGGGCGCGTCGTGATCCTCTGTTACACGATGCCCGCCTGGAGCGTGCTACTCGCGCGCGTCGTCCTCGGCGAGGCGCTGACCGTGAGGCGGCTCGCCGGCGTGGTCTTCGGCCTGGCCGGCGTGTTGTTGCTGCTGCTCAAGGACGCGGGCGTCATGGGCGGAGGCGGCGCGCGGTCCGGCGCCGAACTGGCGGGCGTGCTGCTGATGCTGGCTTCCGCATTTTCGTGGGCGATGGGCACGGTGCTGCAGAAGCGCCTGCCCGTGGGCCTGCCGATCGCCTCGTTCACCGGCTGGATGGTGCTGATCGGTGGCATCCCGATTTTCCTGCTGGCGTTC
>JBBQVP010000316.1:0-3597 GCA_038211455.1 Burkholderiales bacterium | reverse complement strand
GGGCCCATGCGGGTGGAGCGGCGCGGCGCCATCGCGGCGAGCGCCGCCCAGGTGCGCGCCGAAAGCCGGTCGCCGAAATCCTTGATCACGTTGAATTCCACGTTCTCGCGGCCGTCGCCGGAAAACCCGTAGACCGCATGGCTGTCGCCCAGGCGCTCCAGCGCGTCGCACATCAGCACCAGCGCCTCTTTCGAGACATCGATGACGCGCCGCCTGGGTGCCGAAGGCGTGGTGTCAACCGGCCCGCCAGCGCGTCCCCAGAGGTAGAGGTCCTGCTCTGCCGGCGGCGCCGCAGGAACCGGAACCGCATCCGGGATCGGAAAATCGGTGGACGCGCTGGTATCCACCAGGAACGCCGCAGCGACCTCGCGCAGGCTGCGGTCGCGCCGCACGTAGAGGTTGGCGTCGGTGGCATGCCCGCTCTTGCGGTCGATGACAGCATCGATGACGGCATCCAGCTCCAGCTCGTCGCCGTCGCTCGCGCGGTGCACGCGCCGCCACGACTCGGGCCTGATGAAGCCGAACTGGCGCTTGACCTGCCCCGCCAGCGCCGCGTTGCGCCGCCGCGCCGCGCCGATGAATTCGTAGTCATCACCGCGCAGGCGATGCTCGTAGACCCGGCACCACGCCTTTTTGTAGGCCTGCGCGTGGCAGTCCCATTCGTCGTAGGTGAAACTGAGCGGCCCGTCCTGCACGGCGCGACGCGCCATCGCTGCACGCGACGCGGTGTTCAAAGCACCGCCTGCTACGGCTTCGGCTACGGCTATGGCTTCCCCTCCATTCGGCGCCGCAACGTCGGTCGCGGCCGGCGGTTCCGCTTCCTGCATCCCGCCGCCGGGCGTTCCGCCGCGCGCGTGCGGGGCGCGACGGTCGGCGCGAAACTCGCCGCGAAACTCCACCCCGGGAACATCGAACGCCTCGTCCGCCGCTTCGGCCTCGCCTTCGCCCTCGTCTCCCGGCAGCGCGCCGGAACTGTCGGCAGCCACGCCGTGCGGCGGTTGCGCCGCATCGGCGGGCGCCAGCTCGTCTGCGGACCGTTGCCCCGGCGTGCGCCGGAACAGGCCTTCGAGCAGCGCGCAGATCTCCAGCGCCGCGCGCGCACTGTCGTACACGCTGGCCGCCGGCGCCTGCAGGCCCTGCATCGTGTCCAGGATCGGCCCGAGCAATCCGGTGTCGTCCTGCGCGAGCAGGTCCGGCCGCGCGGCGGCGAGGGAGTACTGCACCAGCGCCTCGACCAGCCCCGACAACCGGCGTCGCACGGCGAGACGCGGCCGCGTGGCAAGCGCATGCGCAAGCACACGCTCCAGATCGGCCCGCGCACCGGGATAGCGTCTGCGCATCGCAGCGTCGATGCGCAGGTCTTCGAGCGTGGTGAAGACGCGCCGCATCAGCGCCGGCCGCTGCCAGCCGGAGAGCAGGCGCTCGAGGTCGGTGAGCCGCGCGCGGGGCAGGCGCCGCGGCAGAGGCGACGCCGACGCCGACGCCAACGCCGACGCCGACGGGCGGGTAACACCGGGCGGCAGGCACATGCGCTCCTCGGCCTCGCCGAGATCGAATGCGTAAGTGCCGTTTTCCAGGTAACCGATCTGGTGCAGCACGACGATCCGGTAAGCCCCGAGGTTGTGCCGCGCCGTGGCGAAACTCGCGATTTCGGCAGGCACCTGCAGGGATAGACCGCCGGTTTCGAGCGTGTATGTGCGAATCTCAGGGAACTGCGACTCGCGCGGCTTGAGGTTCAGCCGGCGTCCGGTCAGGCCCTGGGTGAACAGCGCGAGCACGCGCTGTATCTCGGTGAATCGGACGCCCACGTGTTTATGTTCGGCGCGGCCGGGCGCTGCGCCGGAGGGACTCACGGCAAGAGCACGTCGACGATCCCGGCCACCGCCTGCTGAACTTCGGGATCGTCGGTCACCGCGCGCGCGATCGCCGCTTCGCATGCGCGGCGCGGCGCGATGCCCGCCGCGCACAGCTGTCCTGCATAGACCAGCAGGCGCGTGCTCACGCCCTCTTCGAACCCGTGCTCGCGCAGGTTGCGCACCTTTGCGCCGATCTGCGCCAGCCGCTCCGCGAGGTCGGCATCCACCCGGCTCTCGTGCGCGATGATGGCCGCCTCGACCGCAACCTCGGGATAGTCGAATTCCAGGCTGACGAAGCGCTGCCGCGTCGAAGGTTTGAGGTCCTTCTGCACGCTCTGGTAGCCCGGGTTGTAGGAGATCACGAGCAGGAAATCGGCGTGCGCGTCGAGCAGTTCCCCGGTCTTCTCGATCGGCAGCACGCGGCGGTGGTCGGTCAGTGAATGGATCACGACGGTCGTGTCCTTGCGCGCCTCGACGACTTCATCGAGGTAGAGAATCGCGCCGCTGCGCACCGCGCGCGTCAGCGGACCGTCCATCCAGACCGTCTCGTCGCCCGACAGCAGGTACCGGCCGACGAGGTCGGTGGCCGTCAGGTCCTCGTGGCAGGCCACGGTGATCAGCGGCGTCTCCACGCTGCGGCGCGCGCTGTCGGCCGAACGGAAGATGCGCCATGCCATGTGCTCGACAAAGCGCGTCTTGCCGCAGCCCGTCGGCCCCTTGAGCAGCACCGGCAGGCGCGCCCGGTAGGCCGCCTCGAACACCGCGACTTCGTCGGCCAGCGGCAGGTACCAGGGCTCCACATGCAGGCGGCTGGATTCGATCGGCTTTCTTTGCTCAGATGTTCTGACTATCATGCCGGCTCGGCTCGTAAAGTTTGTGCTGATCCCGCTGTTCCCGATGATAACCACAAAGCAACGCACATGACCGCACCCGCACGCAGCCTGCCCCCGGTACTGAAGAACATCAAGTTCCCCGTGATCGGGGCGCCCCTGTTCATCATCAGCAATCCGAAACTCGTCATCGCCCAGTGCAAGGCGGGCGTGGTGGGCTCCATGCCCGCCCTGAATGCCAGGCCCGCCGCGCAGCTGGAGGAGTGGCTGGCCGAGATCACCGAGGCTCTGGCTGCGCACGACAGGGCGCACCCGGATTCGCCCGCCGCTCCGTTCGCCATCAACCAGATCGTCCACCGCAGCAACGACCGGCTCGAGCACGACATGCAGGTCTGTGCGAAGTACAAGGTGCCGATGGTCATCACGAGCCTCGGGGCGCGTGAGGACGTGAACCAGGCCGTGCACGCCTGGGGCGGCGTGGTGCTGCACGACGTGATCAGCAACGTGTTCGCCCACAAGGCGATCGAGAAGGGGGCCGACGGCCTGATCCCCGTGGCCGCCGGGGCGGGCGGGCATGCAAGCGTAAAGAGCCCGTTCGCGATGGTCGCGGAGATCCGCGAGTGGTTCGGCGGCCCGATCGCGCTCTCGGGCGCGATCTCCTCTGGCGGCGCGATCCTGGCGGCGCAGGCCATGGGCGCGGACTTCGCCTATATCGGCTCGGCGTTCATCGCGACCGAGGAGGCGCGCGCCGTGGAGGGCTACAAGAAGATGATCACCGAATCGAATTCGGACGATATCGTCTACAGCAACTTCTACACCGGCATACTCGGCAACTACCTGAAGGGCAGCATCCGCAACGCGGGCATGGACCCGGACAACCTGCCGCAAAGCGACCCCAGCAAAATGAACTT
>JBBQVP010000315.1:0-3602 GCA_038211455.1 Burkholderiales bacterium | reverse complement strand
GGACAGAAACACTAACCGGACATGCAGTACGCACCAGGAATAACCGACGAACGAATGAAGAGGACGCGATGAGAGACTTGAACTACGAACTGAAACAGCTCTGCCAGCGCAATCGCGATGGCAGCTTTTCCACGCAGTACGCGCGCGAGCGCATTCTGACCATGATCGCCAACCACCTGCACGAGATGGGGTTCGCGCATATGCTCGCGGCGAGCCTCAAGCCCAAGCATGTGGAGGCACTGGTCGAGCGCTGGAAGGCGGAATCCCTTTCCGCCGGCACGATCAAGACCCGGATGACCGAGCTGCGCTGGTGGGCCGAGAAGGTGGCGAAGCAGAACGTGCTCGCGCGGGCGAACGACTTCTACGGCATCCCGCGCCGGAACTACGTGACCAACGTCGATCGGTCGCGGCATCTCTCCACCGGAGACCTCGACAGGCTGACCGATCCGTGGACGCGGATGTCGCTCAGGCTGCAAGCTGCGTTCGGTCTGCGGCGGGAGGAGTCGATCAAGATCAGGCCGGAATGGGCCGACCGCGGCGACCGGCTCGCGCTCAAGGCGAGCTGGACGAAGGGCGGCAGGGAGCGCGAGATCCCGATCCGCACGATCGAGCGGCGCACAGTGCTCGACGAAGCCCAGCAATTGGCCGTCGGCGGGAGCTTGATTCCGAAGGCATGCAATTACGTCCAACAATTGCAGCGATTCAAGGCGCAGTGCGCGGCGGCAGGAATCCATCACGTGCACGGCCACCGCCATCAGTATGCGCAGGAACGCTATCGGGAGCTGACGGGCTTGGCGTGTCCGGCGCAAGGCGGGCCGACCAGGAAGCAGCTTACATATGAGCAGAAGGCCATCGATCGCCGGGCTCGCTTCACGATCAGCCAGGAGCTGGGCCACGGTCGCGAAAGCATCGCATCGGTCTATCTCGGACGATAGCGGATTCTGGCGGCGGCAATCGAACGCGGGCGACGATGCTGTTAGCAGTGCTGACACGCCGCAACGACGTGGAATCGGAACCGCCGGCATGCGCACACGCCTGAACGCGCCCGCGAACGGCAGTGCTCGCGAATCGGAGGTGCTGACCTTCGGCGCGCTGCTCGTGCTGCTGGGCCGGCGCTCCCGCCAGTCGATCTACGATCTGATGCGGCGCGACCCTTCGTTCCCTCGGCCGCGGCAGCTTGGCAGCGAGTTCTCTATCGGGTGGCTGCGCGCCGAAGTCATGCAATGGCTCCATACTCGGCCGCTGGTCGAGTTGAACGGGCTCGATGCAGTGGAACGGCGGAGGCGGGCGCGCGGATCAGGACCGGCAGATTCTTCGCAAAATCGCTCGTGATGATTCGAACGCTGGATTTTTTCGGTCCAGTGTAGGTCGCGGTATAGGTCGTCGCTTCAGTCGCCCGGAAACCCAATGAAATCGCGGGCTTTACGCCCATGCATCATCGGCGTGTGTTGCGTCACTTCATTCATCAAGTGCAGCCTGGGTTCCTTAAGGATTCATCGAGCGCAGGGCGACCGGTCGTGCGGCGTATTTTCGCACCATGCGATCACGGTATTGGCGTGGTCGGCGATTCGCCCTTGCTAGGAGGCCGGGGGCAGTTTGCCTTTAATGCAGACCGATTCGCAATCGCAGCTGCCCTGAAGGTGACTTGTGACCCTTTGGCAATGTCAGTAAGTTTCCTTTTCAGCCGCCTGTGGCCTGAGGTTTTGCATAAAAATGTCAGTATGTCAGTTCGCGAGGTGAGCCAGCTCGGGAGATGATGCCGAGCCCGAGGCGTTCGCGCGGCGCTGCCGATGAACTTACGATGGACCGAGTTCAGTCCTGTCTCGACCGGAATCCAACCATGCGCTCAACGCAGATCAAACCAATACTGCCACTGAAAGGAACTTGACCATGGCCCGCACACCGATCCACCCCGGCGAAATCCTCGCCGACGAGCTCGAAGAACTCGGCATCAGCCCGACCGAGCTGTCGCGGCAGATCCGGGTGCCCGCGAACCGCATCAGCCAGATCATCAACGCCAAGCGCGCAATTACCGGCGATACCGCGCTTCGTCTCGCGCACTGGTTCGGCACGAGCCCGCAGTTCTGGATGAATCTCCAGGCGCTCTACGACGTGCGTCTGGCCGAAGAAGAGGCGGGTACTGAAATCGAGGCGCTCCCGACCAAGCCGGAGAAATCCCCGACCAGCCGACCGCAACCGGTGTAGCGCGGGAATCGTCCTCCCGGACACTACTCCCTCACTGCGCCTGAATCCGTTTGGCAATAGTGAGAATGGCCTACTTTCCCTTTGAATGCGTGGCGCGACGGATTGATGAGGGTGGTGGGTTGACCCCGGGGCGGCCCTTAGGGACTCCACGACTGGGTCTCCACGACTGGGTCTCCACGACTCCAATCAGATGTCAGCAAGTCTCCCTGTCATTGGCTTGTAGCTTGGGCTTTTTCCCAAAAATGTCAGTATCTACGTTGGCTCGGGGTTGACGTCCGAAGCCGCCCGTTCATCAGTATGGCGACGATCGCTTTCGCATTTCGAACGTTTCGCCTAGAAGCGCCAGTTACGATGACGACGCACGAATTCCCGCAGTTGGCGCGCGGATTCCAGCGTACGCCGCCCGTTGCGTTGTTGCATTCTCCCGGCGAACTGCATGCGGCGCCCGTCGGCCGCGCGCAATGCGTCAGCGCCCAGTTCACCCCAAGTTTCGACGATGCGACCGGCGACTTCCCGGCAGAATCCTTCCAGCAGTTCCCTGTTCATGCCGATCTCCTCTGGCAGTCTATGCGCCGAAACCGCGGCGTTCGCGGACCCGTTTGTGCACGGCGCTCGTGCACAGGTAGATGGCCTGATCCTGATCCCGGCACGATCCGCGGTCTGTTTGAAAGCGCACTTAGCGCCCCGGGCTGCCGGCAGGCATTACGGCCTCGCCGGCCAGGCACAAAAGCAGCGCGAAGCGCGCCCGGCGCTCCTACGTGCGCCGTCACACAGACCACCAAGGCCCGAGCAGGGAAGATGGCTGCTTGATATTCCCTCAAGGGGCGGCCAGTGTCTGCAACCATACCGGCGGCGATTCCCGCAAACCCGACCGGCGACCGGCCGGGCGCCGTGGCGCGCGGCCTGGATTCCGAGCGCCTGGAAACCCAGATGGGCGCGCTGCAGGACGCCATCTTCAACAGCGCGTATTTCTCCAGCATCGCCACGGACGAAAAGGGCGTCATCCAGATTTTCAACGTCGGCGCCGAGCGCATGCTCGGCTACAGCGCCGCCGACGTTCTCAACAAGATCACGCCGGCCGACATATCCGACCCGCAGGAGGTGATCGCGAGGGCGGCCGCGCTCAGCCTGGAGTTGTCGACGACGATCACGCCTGGCTTCGAGGCGCTGGTCTTCAAGGCATCGCGGGGAATCGAGGACATCTACGAGCTGACCTACATCCGCAAGGACGGCAGCCGCTTCCCGGCGATCGTCTCGGTCACCTCGCTGCGCAACGCGCCGGAGGAAATCAGCGAGCGCCTGTGGTAATACAGGGGGCCCAGGGGCTGTTAGTGATGCGCCGGCGCCGCCGGGGCGTGCGTGGCCACGGGGTTGTGGGTGGCGAGAAGGGGGTGGGC
>JBBQVP010000314.1:0-3694 GCA_038211455.1 Burkholderiales bacterium | reverse complement strand
GGCGGCCGCGCGCTCAAGGCGGTGCAGTCCGGCGGCCCCTCGGGCGGGTGCATACCGGCGAGCATGATGCATTTGCCGATCGACTACGAGTCGCTGGCGCAGGCCGGGTCGATCATGGGCTCGGGCGGCCTCGTCGTCATGGACGAGACCACCTGCATGGTCGACCTCGCGCGCTACTTCGTGAGTTTCACGGAGAAGGAGTCGTGCGGCAAGTGCGCCCCCTGCCGCCTGGGCACGCGCCAGATGCGCATGATCCTCGACGACATCTGCGAGGGCCGCGGCACCGAGCAGAGCATCGCGCAGCTGGAATCGCTCGGCGATGCGGTGGGCAAGGGCTCGCTTTGCGGCCTCGGCCAGACGGCGCCGAACCCGGTACTCACGACGATCAAGTACTTCCGCGACGAGTATCTTGCGCACGTGCGCGAGAAGCGCTGCCCGGCCGGCGTGTGCCAGCCGCTGTTCGTGGCCACCTGCTCCAATGGTTGTCCGGCCGAAGTGGATATCCCTGCGTATCTTTCGCTCGTTGCCGAAAGCCGCGAGGAAGAGGCACTGCTCAGCCACATGGAGCGCAATCCGTTCCCGTCGGTGTGCGCGCGTGTGTGCCCGCACCCGTGCGAGTCGCGCTGCCGGCGCGAGGCCGTGGATGCGCCGGTGGCGATACGCTCGGTCAAGCGCTTCATGGTCGATTCCAGCCCGCCGGTGAGCATACCGGTGATGGAACGGCCGGCGGAGGAGTGCCGCCGCACCGCGGTCGTCGGTGCGGGCCCGGCCGGGCTCACCGCGGCGTATTTCCTGCGCCGCCTCGGACACGAGGTCACGATATACGAGGCGATGCCCGAGCCCGGCGGGATGCTGCGCTACGGCATCCCCTCCTACCGGCTTCCGCATCACGAGCTTGATCGCGACATCAAGCGCATCACGGACATAGGCGTGAAGATCGTCTGCAATGCAACCGTGGGCAAGAAGCTCTCCATTGCGCGCCTGCACAAGGATTTCGATGCCGTCTTCGTCGGCAACGGCGCCTGGTCGGACGTGAGCATGGGCGTTCCGGGCGAGGAAGCGCGCGGCGTCGCCTCGGGCATAGAGTTCCTGAAGAAGGCGGCGCAGGGCGACGTTCCCCGGCTCAAGGGGGACGCGGTCGTGGTCGGCGGCGGCAACACGGCGATGGATGCGGCGCGCACCGCGCTGCGCCTGGGCGCCGGGAGCGTAACGGTAGCCTATCGCAGGACGCGCGAAGAGATGCCGGTGCAGCCCGAGGAGATCGTCGAGGCTCTGGAGGAGGGCGTGAAGCTCGAGTTCCTCGTTGCCCCGGTCGAGGTGATCGGCGACGGCAAGGGCGGCGCCGCGGCGCTCAAGTTCCAGCGCATGCGCATGGGGGATTTTGACGACAGCGGCCGCAGGCGGCCGATCCCCATAGAGGGCGACTTCATCGAAATTCCCGCGGCGAACATCATTCGCGCGATCGGCCAGAAGCCGGTGATCCCCGTCGGCGGGCCGCCGGTGTCGAAACGCGGCACGGTCAACGTCGATCAGTTTTCGCTTGCGACCGAGTACGAGGGAATTTTCGCCGGCGGCGATGCCGTGCTCGGTCCGGCGACCGCGGTCGAGGCGATCGCGCATGGTAGGCGCGCGGCGGAGGCGATAGAGCACTACCTGCATCCGGGCAAGCATGTTCATTTTCCGTGGAATGCGCCGCGCCTGCTCGATACCGCGTTCGACCCCGCAGCCCCGGCCTCGGCCCTGGCGCGCAGGGAACCGCGCAAACTGATACCGATCAAGCGGCGGGAATCTTTTGACGAGGTGGAGCTGGGGCTGAGCGCCCGCGCCGCCCGCGCCGAGGCAAGCCGCTGCCTGCGCTGCGATTTTGGCAAGACGATAGTTTCGCGGGAGGAGGAGTGAACATGCTGAACCTGACGATCAATGGGCAGGCGGTCGCGGTCGAGCCGGGCAAGACGGTGCTCGACGCCTGCCGCAGCGCCGCGGCGTATGTACCGACGCTGTGCGACTCCCCCGGCCTCGACCCGTATGGCGCCTGCCGCTTGTGCATCGTGAAGGTCGAGGGCCTGCGCGGAATGCCCAGCGCCTGCACCACGCCCGCCGCCGACGGCATGAAAGTCACCACCGAGGACGCGGAGATCCAGGAGGTGCGCCGCTGGACCATGCAGCTTCTGCTCGCCGACCATCCGCTGGACTGCCTCACCTGCGCGCAATCCGGCAATTGCGGCCTGCAATCGACGGCGCTGTATCTGGGCATACGCGAGCGGGTGCTGCGGCCGATGCAGCGCGTGGCGAAAGTCGACGACTCCAACCCGTGCTACGCGATCGATATGAACAAGTGCATTCTGTGCGGGCTGTGCGTGCGCGCCTGCGACGAGGTGCAGCACCTGGGCGCGATCGACCTGGTGAAGCGCGGTTACGCGAGCGCGGTCGAGCCCTTCGGCGGCGGCCCGATCCGGGATTCGATCTGCGAATCCTGCGGCGAGTGCGTGGAGCGCTGCCCCACCGGGGCGCTCACCACGCGCCGCTATCTCGCTCCGGAGAAAGAGGTATCCACGGTGTGTCCGTACTGCGGCACCGGCTGCAGGATCCTGCTGGGCAGCCGGGGGAATACTGTGGTGAGCGCGCGTGGCGACCACGATGCGCCGGTGTCGCGCGGGCGGTTGTGTGTGAAGGGGCGATTCGGATCCTTCGAATTCGTCTCCAGCCCGGACCGCCTCAAGACCCCGCTCATCCGCACCGCCGACGGCTTTCGCGAGGCCAGCTGGGAAGAGGCGCTGGCCCTGATCGCGAGCGAATTGAAAAAGTATCGCGGCGACGCCTTCGGCGGGCTGGCCTCGGCCAAGGTGACCAACGAAGACAACTACGTATTCCAGAAATTCGTGCGCGCCGCAATGGGGACGAACAATGTCGACCACTGCGCGCGCCTGTGCCACTCATCCACCGTCGCCGGGCTGGCGCTGTCATTCGGGTCGGGCGCGATGACCAATCCCTCCGACGACCTCTTGGACGCAGAAGTCATCCTCGTCACCGGATCCAACACCACCGAGAACCACCCGATCATCGGCCTCAAGATCCGCGAGGCGGTCGAGCGCGGCACGAAGCTGGTGCTGTTCGACCCGCGCAAAATCCAGTTGAGTGAGATCGCCACGGTGTGGGCGCGGCAGAAGCCGGGCACGGACGTGGCCTGGATCAACGGGCTGATGCACGTGATCATCCGCGACGGGCTGGCGAACAAAGAATTCATCAAGACCCGCACCGAGGGTTTCGACGCGGTGGAGAAACTCGTCGCCTGGTATACGCCGAAGCGGGTGGAGAAGATCACCGGGGTTGCGGCCGAACTCATCGTCGAGGCGGCGCACCTTTACGCCAAGGCGGAACGCGCGTCCATTGTCTATTCGATGGGGATCACCCAACACACGACCGGCGTCGACAACGTGCGGTCCCTGGCAAACCTGGCGATGCTCACAGGGCAGATCGGCCGGCCCGGCACCGGCGTCAACCCCTTGCGCGGGCAGAACAACGTCCAGGGCTCCTGCGACATGGGTTCGCTGCCGGATGTCTATTCCGGCTACCAGAAGGTCGCCGACGCCGCCGCCCGCGCCAAGTTCGAGAAGGCGTGGGACACCAGGCTTCCCGACAAGCCCGGTCTGATGGTGACGCAGATGTTTCCCGCGGCGCTCGAGGGGAAGATCAA
>JBBQVP010000313.1:0-3710 GCA_038211455.1 Burkholderiales bacterium | reverse complement strand
GCGCCCTTGAAGCGGCCCGGCGCGCGCGGCGGCACGTACGACCCCACCGTGCCGAGCGTGCCGTATTTGGTTTCCGCGAACACCACCGCCTCGGCGAAGGTCAGCGCCTTCGACGGATCCTCCGAGAGGAACACCCTCCCCTGCGCGCAGACGAGCCGCTCGGGCGAGACTTCAAGTTCCTCAGCGGCCGCATCGACGATCATCTCGCGCAGGCGCTCCGCTGCCTGGATCGCGGCGTGGCCCATCATCACAGTGACGCGGCTGGAATACGACCCGAGATCGACCGGCGTAAGGCCGGTGTCGCCGGTGACGAGGCGCACGTCGAACGCGTCGATCCCGAGCACCTCGGCAACGAAGGCCGCAAGCATGTCGTCCGAACCCTGCCCGATCTCGGTCGCACCGCAGAACACGGTCACCTGCCCGCTGCGGTCGGCGAGGATCTGCACGCCCGACTGCGGCATCTTGTTCCAGTAGATCGGCAGCCCCGCGCCGCACAGGTACGAGCCGCAGGCGATGCCGAAGCCCCGCCCCGGTGTGGGCGTCGCGCGCCGTTTCCTCCAGTCGGAGAGGTCAACCACCTGGCGGATGCATTCGGCAAGACCGATCGTACCGATCTTCAGCCAGTTGGCGGTCAGGGAGTCGGGTTTCGCCACCATGTTGAGGCGCAGCTCGGCCGGGTCGAGCTTCAGCTTCTCGGCGATCTTGTCGAGCTGCACTTCCTGGCCGAAGCGCGGCTGCGGCGTGCCGTGCCCGCGCTTGGGCCCGCAAGCGGGCTTGTTGGTAAAGGTGCGGCAGGCATCGAACTTGTAGCGCGGCAGCTCGTAGGTCACCGTCTGCAGCGCGCCCGTATAGAACGTGCTCGCCACGCCGTAGGAGCCGTAGCCGCCGCCATCGAGCAGCGTCTGCAGGTGCATGCCGGTCAGCTTGCCGTCTTTGGTCACGCCGGTGCGCATCTTCATCAGCACCGGGTGCCGGCCGCGGTGCATGTAGAAGACTTCCTCGCGAGTAAGGCAGATCTTCACCGGCCGGCCGAGCAACAGCGCCGCGCGCGAGACGACGATCTCGTGGTTGTGCAGGTCGCACTTGCCGCCGAACCCACCGCCGTTCGGGCAGGCGATCACACGGATATGCGCCGCGGGCAGGCGCAGCGCACGCGACAGCGCCCGGTGGATGTAGTGCGGCACCTGGGTGGAGGACCACAGCACGAGCTTGCCCTCGCCGTCGGGTGCGGCCACCGAGGCGTGCTGTTCAAGGGGCAGGTGGGTGTTTCCCTCAAAGTAGAACAGGTCCTCGAACACGTGGTCCGAATTCTCCAGCGCCTCGGCCACGTCGCCGAACTCGAAGGCCTGCAGCCGGTGGATATTGCCCTGCTCGCCGTAGTCGTGAATGCGCGGCTCGGGATGCGCAAGCGCGTCCTCGGCGGAGGACACGGTGTTGAGAGGCCGGTACTTCACTTCGATCAGGCGCAGCGCCTCGTCAGCGGTCTGCTCGTCCCTCGCGACCACCGCGGCGACCGGGTCGCCGACGTAGCGGACCTTGTCGTTGGCGAGCGGGTATTCATCCTGCGTGACGGGCAGGATCCCGAAGCTCACCGGGAAATCCTTGCCACTGAGCACCAGGTGCACGCCGGGAGTCTTTTCGGCTTTCGATGTGTCGATGGAAACGATCTCCGCGTGCGGGTGCGGGCTTCGCAACAGCTTGCAATGGAGCATGCGCGGCAGCACCACATCGTCCGCGAAGCGGGTGAGCCCGGTGACCTTGGCGCGCCCGTCGACGCGGCGGCGGGGCTTGCCGACGGTGTCGAAACGGGTGCGCGGCCGGAACTTCGTTGGCGGTTTTTCAGGGGCGTTCATGACGCCACCTTTTCTTCCCGCATTCTTCGCGCGCCTTCCTCGATCGATTCGTAGATCTGCTGATACCCCGTGCAACGGCACAGGTTGCCCGAGACCGCCTCACGGATCCGCTCGCGGTCCGGATTCGGCTCTTTTTCCAGCAGCGCCTTGGCGGTCATCAGGATGCCTGGCGTGCAGTAGCCGCACTGGGCGCCGCCGAGGTCGGCGAACGCGGCCTGCAGCGGATGCAGTTCAGAGCCGCGCGCGAGGCCTTCGACGGTTTCGATTGCGCGGCCTTCGCATTCGAGCGCAAGTTCGAGGCACGCGAGCAGCGGCTGGCCATCCACCAGCACCGCGCAGGCCCCGCACTCCCCGAGTTCGCAGCCGTGCTTGGTGCCGGTGAGGTTCAGGTCCTCGCGCAGCACTTCGAGCAATGTCTTGTACGGTGCAAACGACACGTCGTGTGTCTCGCCGTTCACCTGCAGCGTGATCTGGACATTGCGCATCCTCGCTCCCCTTTTCAGCGCCTCGAGTGCCTCATCCGGCGCGCGTGCCATACAGCATCGTCACGTTCACACGGCGGTTTTCGTACCCCGGTTTGAAATTGAATGCATCGGTCTCGTGGAACAGGTCGGAGTCGAAAATCACGGCGCGGTTGGCGCGGTACGGGACCGTCACCTTTTCGCTGCCGGCCGACTCGAGATAGCGGTAGATCTCCTCGCTGTCGCGGTTGAAGCGGCGGAAATCCCAGTTCTTCGGCGCATCGTGCGTGTAGACGACCAGCCCGCCGGTCCCGGGCGCGAGGTTGGCTTCGTCCGGCGTCAGCCAGAAGTTCACGTTGACCGCACCGACGTCGGCGTGCACCCCGATGCCGGCGTAGCGCGCGTCGTATTTGTAGCCCCACATGGTCTGCAGCGCATGCTCGCGGATCACGCGCGGCATGCGCGCGCGCAGTTCCGCCGCTACGCCGAGCAGCAGGCGGCCCGAGAACCCCTCCGGCATATAGGCGCCGAGGTAGCCGCCCTTCAGTTCGTTCCAGATCGTGCTCTCCATGCAGTAGGCGCGCAGCGCCGCGAGCGCTTCCGGGGTCAGCAGGTTGTCGATGATCACCAGGTTCGGCTTCGAATCGAAGTAGCGCTCCTCGACCTGCGCCCAGTCGATGTCCGGGTTCAGCAGCGGCCCCGCGGGTGGCGCCGGGTCGGGCGCATGCAGCGGAAACTTGTAGGTGCGCGCGAGCAGCGGGTAGCGCAGCGGGTTGAGCGCGGCCATGTATTGCGGATCCTCGGGAAGCAGGCGGTCCTCGAGCGCTGCCTTGTACTCCGCGATCACCGGATCGAGCGCCGCGTTGGCGAGATCGTGCGCGCGCAGGTATCCGAACTGCTCGATGTCGTGGGTCAGCTTGGAGCGCGCGGTCGCCCAGTCCGGATCGGCGACGTCGCGCTCCACATGGGCGGCGAGGCGGGCCGGAAGGTCGGCCTCGGTCCACGCCGCGCCGCGGTTTACGGCGCGTGTGCCCTGCAGCAGCCGCTCGGCGTCATCGATGCGCCCCTGGTCGAAACGCAGCAGTCCGAGGTTGTACTGCACAAACGCCGAACCCGGATCGAGTTCGAAGGCCTGCGAGAGGCAGCGGTCGGCCAGCGCCGTGTCGCCCAGATCGCGCGCGCAGTTGCCCGCCATGCAAAGCGCGTCCACGTTGTGCGGCTCGAGTTCCACCGCCTGCAGGTACACCCGCTGCGCGTCTTCGAGGCGCACCAGGTCCTGGTAGACCGCGGCGAGTGGCAGCAGCACCGCGGCACGCGGGCCGTGCGCTTCGATCAGGCGCTGGTATGCCGCGATTGCCTGATCGAAGTCGCCTGCGGCGACAAACGCGCGCGCCGA
>JBBQVP010000312.1:0-3715 GCA_038211455.1 Burkholderiales bacterium | reverse complement strand
TCCAGAAACTCACGGAGGATTACCCGGACCTTCCCGAGCCATACAACAACCTCGCGGTGATCTACGCCGCACAAGGGCAGTACGACAAGGCGCGCTCGTCTCTGGAGCAGTCGATCCGGACGCATCCGAGCTATGCGACCGCCTACGAAAACCTCGGCGACGTCTACTCGAAGCTGGCCAGCCAGGCCTACGACAAGGCGCTGCAGCTTGATTCGTCGAACTCTGCCGCACAGAACAAGCTCGCGCTGGTTCGCGAACTCGTCAGTGGCGCGCCGCGCGCACCGACGAACGCACCGACGAACGCACAGACGAACGCACAGACGGCACAGGGTGCCCTCAGGCCGGTCGTGGTCGCTGCAGCACCGGTCGAAGCAAAGCCCGTGGCGGCGGCGCCTGCAAAACCAGCTGCGCCCGAGCCCAAGCCCGCAGCGAAATCCGAACCAAAACCTGAAGCAAAACCGGTCGCGATAGAGGCCAAACCGGCGCTTGTCGAAAAAAACCCTGAAAAGGGCACGCTGAAATCCGCCGCGCGCGGCGACGAAGAGATACTGAAAACGGTGAGCGCGTGGGCCGAAGCCTGGTCGAACAAGAACGCCGACGCCTATCTTTCGTTCTATGCGAGGGACTTCCAGACGCCGAAGGGCGAGTCGAGAGCCCAATGGGAGAAGCAGCGGCGGGCCCGGGTGACCTCCCCCAAGTCGATCTCGGTGGAAGCGGAGTCGCCCAAGGTCACGATGGATGGCGCGCAGGCCAAGGTCCGCTTTCGCCAGCACTACAAGTCCGATACGCTGAACGTGAACGGCATGAAAACGCTGGTGCTGGTCAAGTCGGGCGCGGGCTGGCGGATCCAGCAGGAGAGGACCGGGAATTGAAAGGCGTGCTGGTCGCCCTGCTTCGTGCAAGCCTTTCCGCCCTCGTCCTAGTCGCCCTCCCGCTGACGGCGACCGCTGCCCGGCAGGCGCCGCCCCTGCAAACGGAAAAAGCGCTGTCCCAGGTTTTCGAGGCGATCGAGCAGAACAAGTTCGACGTCGCGCTCGAGCGGGTTGAGGCAATGCTCAAGGCCAACCCGAATTACCGGTTGGCGCACCTGATCCGGGGTGACCTGCTGCTCGCGCGCACCCGCCCGATCACGACGTTCGGCAACGCGGGCAACGTGCCACGTGAGAAGATCGAGGATCTGCGCGCCGAGGCACTGGCCCGGTTGCGCGCGCTGCGCGAGCGCCCGGACACCAGCCGCGTGCCGCGCTACGTGCTCCAGTTCCGGCGCGAGGAGACACATGCGCTGGTCGTCGACTCAAAGCGCTCCAGGCTCTACGTCTACGAGAACGACCACGGCAAGCCGCGCTACGTCGCGGACTACTACGTGACCCTCGGCAAGCGCGGTGTCGACAAGATGCGGGAAGGCGACCAAAAGACGCCGGTCGGGGTCTATCACGTCACCGGCAACCTGCCGCGCCGGAAACTCACCGATTTCTACGGCGCCGGCGCGTTCCCGATCAACTACCCGAACGAGTGGGACAAACTGCACGGGCGCAACGGCCACGGCATCTGGCTGCACGGCACCCCCTCGAACACGTTTGCGCGCCCGCCGCGTGCAAGCGACGGCTGCATCGTGCTCTCGAACGGCGACCTCGAGTTCCTCGGCACCGAGTTGCAGGTCGGCCTGACCGCCGTGATCATCGCCGACGAAATCCAGTGGGCCGACAGCGCGACACAGGAAGCCGAGCGCAAGTCGCTCGCGCAGTCCATCGAAGCCTGGCGCGCCGACTGGGAGAGCCTCGATACGGCCAGATACCTGCGGCACTACTCAGCCCGGTTCCAGTCCGCCGACCAGAACCTCGCCCAGTGGGGCGCGCACAAGCGCAAGGTGAATGCGGGCAAGACCTGGGTCAAAGTCGGCATCAGCGACATCAACATGTTCCGCAACCCGGGGAAGGACGACCTCGTCGTCGTCAGCTTCGAGCAGGGCTACCGCTCGAGCAACCTGTCCAACAGCATGCGCAAGCGCCAGTACTGGATGCGGGAAGGCACGCGCTGGAAGATCATCTACGAAGGTTCCGCCTGACCCTTTTTTTGGAAAACATCATGAAACTCGCAAAATTCTGGATCCCGTTCGTCATGCTCTCAGTCACCGGCGCAGTGCAGGGGGCAGCGGCTGCCGACCCGCAGGTCGACATCAAAACCAACCAGGGCACGATCCGCCTGGAGCTCTATCCGGCCAAGGCGCCCGTGACGGTCGCGAATTTCCTCCAGTACGTTAAGGACGGCCACTACAACGGCACCGTTTTTCACCGCGTGATAAAGAACTTCATGATCCAGGGCGGCGGTTTCGACAAGGACATGCGGCAGAAAGCAACCCGCGCGCAGATCAAGAATGAAGCGGCCAACGGCCTGGTCAACGACATCGGCACGCTCGCCATGGCCCGCACCTCGGTGCGCGACTCGGCGTCCTCGCAGTTCTTCATCAACACCAAGAACAACGATTTCCTCAACTATAGCGGGGAGTCCCCGCAGGGCTGGGGCTATGCCGTATTCGGCAAGGTAGTCGCCGGGATGGACGTGGTCATGAAGATCGGCGAGACGCCCACCGAAGCGGGCGACGTGCCGAAGGCGCAGGTGGTGATCGAATCGATCTCCATCGTCGACGCCGCGAAGAAGTAGTCCGCTGCGGCGGGGCCCTGCCTCGGCATGTACCGCGCCACGGTCGTGAAGGCATGAACCGTACCTTGTTCATCTCCGACCTGCACCTGGCGATCGAGCGTCCCGCTGCGAACGAGGCGTTGTTCGCCTTCCTCGAGAATGAAGCGCGCGAGTCGGACGCGCTGTACATCCTCGGCGACCTGTTCGAATACTGGATCGGCGACGACGACCTCGCCGACCCGCTGAACGCGATCGTCGCCGGATTCCTCGCCAACACGGTCCGCAGCGGGACACCGGTGCGCCTGATGCACGGCAACCGCGACTTCCTGATGGCCGAAGCATTCTGCAAGGCCTCCGGCGCCGAATTGCTGCCCGACCCGACCGTGCTCGATCTATTCGGCGTCAGGACGCTGTTGATGCATGGCGATACCCTCTGCACCGACGATGCCGCCTACCAGGACTGGCGCCGCTTGTGCCGCGGGGAGGACTGGCAGGCCGCGTTCCTCGCCGAACCCCTCGAGGCGCGACGCGCGCAGATGCTCGCGCTGCGCGCGAAAAGCGAGGCGGACAAGCGGGTAAAGCCCGCGACGATCATGGACGTCAGCGACACGGCGGTGCGCGAGGCGCTGCGCGCGCACGACTGCACGCGGCTGATCCACGGACACACGCACCGTGCGGCGCACCATGTACTCGAAGTCGATGGCCGGGCTTGCGAGCGCTGGGTCCTGCCTGACTGGTACCAGCGCGGCGGTTACCTGGACGTCAGCGCTGCTGGAGCGAAGCGCGTCAGCCTGCCTTTGGGCTGAAGCGCGCGAAAGCCGACTCGGCCGCACCCGCCTCGCAGTTCTGCCGATAGACCTCGCGCGCCAGCGCGTCCAATCCCGGCACCGGAACCTTCTCGCGGAAAAACCGTTTGGTCGCCCCCGCCGATTCCGCCGCGGCGAGGACCGTCCCGGCCGGCGCTTCGACTTCGGCCAGTCCGAGCCTGACCGCTTCCGCGCCCGTCACGGGGGCAGCCCCCCAGACCAGCCAGCGCGCCCGCGCGATCCCGACGCGGCGCACCAGCGCCTCGATG
>JBBQVP010000311.1:0-3734 GCA_038211455.1 Burkholderiales bacterium | reverse complement strand
CCTGGGCGCGAGCAATTCGGCGACCACGGGGTCCTTGACCGTCGCGCGGATCTTCTCGCGCACGAAGTCGCCGGCGGTCTTGTTGGCTTCATCGTTGAGCAGGAGGTCGCCATACGCGCCGAGGAAGAACAGGCCGCCGCGCTGCCAGCGCTCCTCGTAGGCGCGCGTCCGTTCCCCAGGTGCGCACGCCAGCGCGGAGGATTCGTTGCGCGGGTTGAGCGACCCGAAGGCGTTGGGCATGCGGCTGTTGCGCGCGCGGAACGCCGCGTAGTCTGCCTTGACGCGCGCCTCGTAGGCGGGCGCGAGCGGCGCGTTGTGCGCCGGGACTGCGTAGGTTGCGGTGCGCTGGAATACCGTGAGCTCGGCGGCCTGCGCGGCGATGAGGGGGATCGACTGGACCGCAGACGAGCCGGTGCCGATGACGCCGACACGCTTGCCGCTGAAGTCGACCTCGTGCGCCGGCCACAGGCCGGTGTGGTAGCGCTCGCCCGTGAAGCTCTCAAGCCCCTTGAACGAAGGCAGGTTGGCCGACGACAGGCAGCCGGTGGCCATGATGAGGAAGCGGCCGCGTACGCTGCCCGCGCGGGCGCCGCCGGTACGCACCTGCCAGCGGCCCGCGGCCGCGTCGAAATGCGCCGCCTCAACGCGGGTTTCGAACTGCATAAAGGGGCGCAGGCCAAAGCGATCCGCCACGTGATTCGCGTATTTCAGGATCTCGGGTTGCGCCGCGAAGCGCTCGGACCAGCGCCACTCCTGCTGGAGTTCCTCGGAGAACTGGTAGGAATACTCCATGCTCTCGACATCGCAGCGCGCGCCGGGGTAGCGGTTCCAGTACCAGGTGCCGCCGACGCCCGAGCCTGATTCGAACACGCGCGCCGTCAGCCCGAGCTCGCGCACGCGATGCAGCATGTACAGACCGGCAAAGCCTGCGCCGACGATCACGACATCGAATTCCTGGTCTTGCATGGCAGGCGGTTCTCCGGGGAAAGGTTGGCTCAGGCCGTGTGATTCAACGCGAGCCCCGGGCGTGGCCATTCGAATGACACCAGCCGGCCGGTCATGGAGAGTGTTGCGTAGGCGGTGCGCAGGTCGCGCCCGCCGAAGCAGACATTGGTCACCATCGGGTCGGGCAGCAGGTACTGGTCGACGCGGCTGCCATCGGGCCAGAGGTCGGACACCGCGCCGGTGACCAGCGTGGCGACGCAGACGTGGCCTTCCGCATCCACCGCGAGCGAGTCGAACATCTGGTAGCCGCCCAGGCCCGCGATCACGCGGCCTTTCTCGCCTCGGTACGGCCCGTTCGCGGAGGCAATTTCGCCCGGGGCCGACAACTCGAAGCTCCAGCAGCGCGCGGTGGGTGTTTCGACCACGTACAGCGTGCTGCCGTCCGGCGACAGGCCGCAGCCGTTGGGGCGTTCGAGCGGGAAGATCGCTTCCCGGATCATCGAACCGTCGACCTTTGCGTAGTAGACCGCGCCGCGGTCGTTGTCGCGCTCACGCGTCTTGCCGAGGTCGGTAAACCAGAAACCGCCGGCCGTGTCGAACACCAGGTCGTTGGGGCCGCGCAGTCCTCTCCCGTCGCAGGCGTCGTAGAGCGTCTCGAATTTCCCGGTTTCCGGGTCGACGACCTGGATGCGGCCGCCGCTGTAATCGTCCGGCTGGGTGCCCGGGAACAGGCGCCCGTCGGGGCGCTCGATCCAGTTGAACCCGCCGTTGTTTGTGACGTAGATTTTTCCGCCGGGCCCGAGGGCCGCGCCGTTCGGGCCGCCGCCAAGTTTGGCGATCACATGCTGGCGCCCGTCAGGTGTCACCCGGGTGAGGGTGCCGCGTGCGATCTCGACCAATATGATCGATCCGTCCGGCATCGCGATCGGGCCTTCGGGAAAGCGCAGGCCGTGGGTGATTTCCGTGAATGCCGGTGCAAAGGTGTTGGTCAGCATGGATTGGGTGCCTATATGATTTCGTTGATCATGGTTGGTCCTTCGCACCGGTACCATGGCGCAGCAGCGCGTCGCGGATCAGCGGCATGCGATCGTTGCCGAAGTACATGTCCGTGCCGTTGACGAACATCGTCGGCGAGCCGAAGCCGCCGCGGCGGATCAGTTCCTCGGTGTTTGTCTTGAGTTGGTCCTTGATGTCCTGCCGCGCGATTCCGGCGAAGAATGCCGCAGCCTCGACCCCGATCTGCTCGCAGACCCGCGCAAGCACCGCATCGCTGGAAATGTCCTGGTCCCCTCCCCAGTAGGCCTCGAACGCGGCCTGGGCGAACTCCACCAGCTTGCCCTGCGCATCGAGCAGGATGCAGCCACGCATCGCCTTGACGCTGTTGACCGGGAACACCGTGGGCGGAAAGCGGATCGCTACGCCACAATGCCGCGCCCAGTCCTGCATGTCTTTCAACTGGTAAGCCGCTTTTGCCGGCACCGGGTTGTCCCGCGCCGCGTAGACGCTCGGGTTGACGCTGTTGAACACGCCGCCCACAAGAATAGGCCGCCAGCGGATCGGCACGCCAAGCTCGGCTGCCAGCGGACGGATGTTGTGGAATCCCAGGTAGGTCCAGGGGCTGGAACAGTCGAAGAAAAACTCAATCATCGCCATTTCTCAGGGAGGCTTCGCCTTATTGTACTCACGCGGCCCGGTTGATTCCCGGCGTGGTTCGCTGCGCGATCATTTATGATGTCGACCCATGCAATCCCTGCTCCCCCTTGCCGAGTCGGTTGCCGTCCTGCTGAAGGAACGCAAGCAGACGATCGCCGTGGCAGAGTCTTCCACGGGTGGCCTGCTATCGGCCGCGCTCCTCTCGGTTCCCGGCGCCTCGGCGTATTTTCTCGGTGGGGCGGTGGTCTACACCAAGCCTGCGCGCCGCGTGCTGATGGGTCTTGCAGACCGCGATGTGGCGGGGATGCGCTCGGCATCCGAGCCTTACGCGCAACTGCTCGCGCGCACTGCGCGGGAACGCTTTTCAGCCGACTGGGGCCTGTCCGAAACCGGTGCCACGGGCCCGACGGGAAACCGTTACGGTGACAAGGCCGGGCACAGTTGCCTGGCCGTCGCGGGTCCCGGCAGCGAGCGGGTGATCACGCTGGAAACCGGCCGCTCAGACCGTGCAGAGAACATGCGCGCGTTTGCCGCGGCGGCGCTCAAGCTGCTCTCGGAAGAACTCGCGCGCTGACTGCGCTTGGCGCGTCAGCGCCCGGCCTGGCGCTTGGTCTGGTGGCGCCTCGCGTGGAATTCCTCCGTCACCGCCTCCATCGCGGTCGACAGGTTGTCCAGCGGGTGCGCCTTGCAGTAGTTCTCGATCGATTGCATCGCCGCCTCGAATTCCCCAATCCCGAGGATGTCGTAGGTGTCCGGCGCCATGCGGTTGTAGGCCGTCAGGTAGCCGGCGATCCAGTTGCGGATATTGGCAAGCGCCGGCGTGCGGGACTCGGCCGCGATTGCACTACGGAAGGCGCGGCAGGTTTCCGGGCGCTGGCTCCAGTACGCGCCGCCGTCATCGGCCGCCGGTGCGGCGGACGGAATCGCGGCCGCGCAGAGTGTCAATGCAATCAGAATTCGCTTCATGGGATTCACCTCAAATACTCAGGCACGATTGTCTCATAGCAGGGCCAGGGGTCACGGTTGCGCGCGCCGCCGGTGTATTCTGCGGGCCCGATGAGCGAAATCCAGACTGATCCTGCCGCGCAGGCGCGCGCGATCCTGCGTGCCACCTTCGGCCACGCGGAATTCCGCGG
>JBBQVP010000310.1:0-3742 GCA_038211455.1 Burkholderiales bacterium | reverse complement strand
CGAGGTGCTGCGTGAAGCGGGCTATGCGCAGGCCGGGATCGACGCACTGGTTGAGTCCGGCGCGGTCCGGGTGTGACCACGATGGCAGCAATCCAGCCGGAGACCGCCTCCGGGATGCCCTATTTGTCCGGCAATGGCAGTAATCGGACATCCGGTTGGCAGCCGCTGGGCGGGTGAGCCTTCTGCTTATCGCTTCCCGCGCCGCGGAGAATGGCCCAATTCCGCGAGCAATGACTTCAGCGGCATCGCCTCGACTTCGGCTGCGACCGGGAATCGGTCCGGACCGGGGTAAACGACCAGGCGGCGTGAAGGCTCGACGTCGACGCATGCGGCGTGAAAGCCTCGTTCAAGTTTCGGCGCCAGGCTGCGCTTGATTTCGATTGCCCAACGCCTGCCGTCGGGCCATTGTAGAAGCAGGTCGATTTCGGCGCCGGCTGCAGTGCGATAGAAGTAACCCTGCACGCCCTCAGGCGCACAGGAAAGGATGTTCTCGATCACGTGGCCCTCCCAGCTCGCGCCCTGCACCGGATGCCCAAGCAGCGCGTCGCGATCGGCAATATCGAGCAACGCATGGACCAGCCCTGAGTCACGAACGTAGACCTTCGCAGACTTCACCAGGCGCTTGCCCACGTTGGCGTGCCATGGCGGCAGCCTGCGAACGAGCAGCATGTCCACGAGGAGATCGAGGTAGCTCGCCGCAGTCTTCGGGTCCACCCCCAGGCCGCGCGCGAAACTCGCGGTGTTGAGCAACCCGCCCTGATGGTGGGCGAGCATGGTCCAGAAACGCCGCAGGGTTTCCGCGGCGATCCGCGGGCCCAGCTGCGGTATATCGCGCTCAAGATAAGTCCGGATGTAGTCGCGCCGCCATTGCAGGCTGCGGCGGTTGTCGGGGGCGAGCAGACTCTCCGGGAAACCTCCCCGGGACCAGAGCGCTTCGGCCTGGCTGGCCGCGATCTCGGTGGCATCAATCGGACCGAGTTCGAGGTAACGGATCCGGCCAGCGAGGGTTTCACCCGATTGCCGGAGCAAATCCAGGGAAGCCGAACCGAGGAGAAGGTATTGTCCCGACCGGCGACCCTGGCGCCGGGCCCGATCGATGAGACCGCGCAACACCGTAAATACCCCCGGTGCACGGTGCACCTCATCCAGGATAACCAGCTTGTCGACATGCTCCGCGAGGAACAGTTCGGGATGGGCGATCCTCGCCCGCCCGCCTTCGGATTCGAGGTCCAGGTACAGGGACGACTTCGAACCCGCGACCTGCAGAGCGAGCGTGGTCTTGCCCACCTGCCGCGGCCCGAGGAGCGCGACGGCCGGAGATTCCTCAAGAGCGGATTTGAGAAGGGGGCGCAGGCGGCGGGTTAACATCCTTGTAATTATGGAGTTGGGTTCCCTGATTTGCAAGGATCATCGGCTGCGCCGGCACTTAAATCGGTTCAGGCTGTTTTCGTACGCGTAGGTTAGTTATTTTTAAAAAAATATCCGGCAGAATTGAAATAATCGTGACGCAATCGTTCGGCGGTCCCGGAAGGCCGGGACTCTAGGCGGAAAGTACGTAGCTTTGCACGGGGAGCGGGAAGCCCTTTAGCAGGAGCGTTTCTCCAGGCGCGAGGTCACCGCGCTGCGCTTCGGTTCCCAGCAGCTCCAGGGTGCGCGGATCGGTCAGGATTTCCCCGTGGGCGGCTTCAGAGCACAGCCGTGAGGCGAGGTTTACGGCCGGACCCACTGCAGTGTACTCAAGCCGCGAGGCTGCGCCGATCACCCCGACCGTGACGTAGCCGCTTGCGACCCCCACGCCGACGCCCAGGTGCAGTTCGGCGTCGGACCAGCGATCGGTCACCGTCATGCAGGCCACGCGGATTCGCCTGGCTAATTCGACGGCCCGCATCGCGTGGTCGGCGAATGTGATCGGGGCGCCGACGAGTATCAATACGCCATCGCCGGCCTGATCCTTGATCGTGCCGCCCACCGCCGCGGCCGCGTCGCCGACCGCGTCGTAGTACTCCCGCAGAATCTGAATTACCTTTTTCGACGAAGTTGCAGCCGAAAAAGCGGTAAATCCGCGCAGATCACAGCACACCACGGAAATTTCAAGCGTTTGCTCGTCGGTCGCGCTTTTCAGTCCTCGCTCGCTGACCAGTTTGGCAACCTGCGGCGCCAGAAATCGGGCCATGAACTGCGCGCGGCGCCCCTGAGTAACGTGATACTGGACCGCGCCTACTAAAAGTATCAGGAGTCCGATCGCCGTCGCTACGGGCGCAAGATTCAGCGGCAGGATCAGGCCTGAGGCCATGAAGGGCGCGCCGATAAGAAATGCCAGCCCGCGCACAGCCTCGGCCCGGTCGGGACGCCGGTTCAGCATCATCAGCCCCGAGCCGGTACCCAGTATCAGCGATAGCGCAAGGGGCGCGCCGAACAGAAAGAACGCCGGATGGAAAGGTTCATTCGAATCGCGCAGAAGGTTGATGAAATGCTCCGATCGCATGGCCGGGAGCGCAAGGGAGACTGCGCCGTAGAAAGCCGCCAGAACCTGAGCAACGCGCAACATGTTGTCGGCAAATCGCGTCCGCAGGCCACCCGCGGGGATCGTGCGTCTCACCCGCAGAAGCCACTCGTACGCAAAGATGAAGGCCAGGGTTTCAGGAACCGCGAATATCCCTCCCCAGAAAGGCACCCCGATCCGCCGGATGCGCATCGGCAACTCGAACATGACGCCGACCGCGATGGAGACTCCAACACACGCCAGGAATGCTGAAAGCATGCGGCTGATGGGGGATCCGCGGTCCGCTACGATGAACGCCAACGACATGCCCAGCGCCATCAGCGCAACGATAATCTGCGGGGTGGTTTCCTGAGTCACCAGCGTATCCTACAAGATATAATCCGGCGCAAAAAACAAGGCTCCCCCGCTCTCCAACAGGATGTTCCCGCATGACCACGCTGGTAATGTTTTCAGGCGGTCTCGACAGCACCGCCATGCTGTTCAAATTGCTTACGGAAACCGCAGGCGAATTGAGGGTACATCATGTGCGGCTGATCAATCGCGAGGGGCGCGCCAGGGCTGAGCAGGATGCAGTCGAAGCAATTGTCGCCTGGTGCAAAAAGAACACCCGCTCGTTTACCTACTCCGAGTCCGTGCTGGATTTTTCGGAACTGGAGGCAATTCCGATTGACTATCTTTCCGTCGCCTTTGCGGCGTGTCAGGTGGCGATCGACACACCCGAATGCACACGCATTGCCGTCGGTACGCTGGCGGCAGACCTGGACGAGATAAAGCGTTCGGTAACCGTGGCGCAGCGCAATGTTTTCGATGCGATGTACGCCTGCTACCGGGCGCGAAAACTGGGCGAGGCGTCACTCGAGTGGATCTACCCCGTTTACGAGCTCAGCAAGGCTCAGGTGGCCACGTTGCTTCCCCCCGAGCTGCTGGCGATGACCTGGTCGTGCCGCAGGCCCGTCCCGGAACCGGGTGGATACCGGATTTGCGGCGTCTGCAAGCCGTGCCGAAAGCGCGCGGAAGTCTCCGCTGCACTGCACATCCCCCTCTAGACTTAGCGCTTTTTAGGAAGCATCAGGCCAGCTTGCGCGATCGGAAAGGGGAGGGCAGAATCGGCCTCGCGACTGTACTCTCGAGTAATCAACCGCTGGCCCAAAGGGGCTCAAGAGCAGGATCCAAGGGGATGACAAAGTGATGTCGGGACGCAAGGACGGTCGCATACTCATTTACAGCCACGACACCTTC
>JBBQVP010000309.1:0-3767 GCA_038211455.1 Burkholderiales bacterium | reverse complement strand
CGATCTCGCCCATGCGCTTTTCGATCGCCACGAGGTCTTCGGGCGTGAAAGGCCGCTTGTACGCGAAGTCGTAGTAGAAGCCGTTCTCGATCACCGGCCCGATGGTCACCTGCGCGTCCGGGAACAGCTCCTTGACCGCGTGGGCCAGCAGGTGCGCGGTGGAATGGCGCACGACCGAAAGGCCGTCGGCATCGCGCTCGGTGACGATCGCGAGGTCCGCATCCTTCTCGATGCGAAAGCTCGTGTCGACCACCTTGCCGTCCACGCGACCGGCAAGCGCGGCCTTGGCCAGGCCCGGACCGATCGACTGCGCGACTTCGGCCACGGTTACCGGGGCCGGGAAGCTCTTGATCGTTCCGTCAGGAAGTCGGATCTCTGGCATCGCAAATGAAAAACGCGGCAAAGCCGCGCTCCCTGAATTTTCTACCATTACAAGTGTTGGTAGGCGCGATTGGACTCGAACCAACGACCCCCACCATGTCAAGGTGGTGCTCTAACCAGCTGAGCTACGCGCCTGGGGTTGCGTGAAACGGTTGCGTGAAACGGTTGCTTGAAACAGGTGCTGCTTAAGGGGACGGATTCTACCGTATCCCGCCTTGATTTCTCAATCAAAGTCACCAGATTGTCATGATCCGGCGCTAGCCTCCGGGGTGCCCGGGTACCGCAAGGCGGCATAATGAATCGCAAAGGAGATCGCCGTTGGAACTGATCCTGTGGCGCCACGCCGAAGCTGAGGAATCGATGCCCGACCGCGCGCGGAAACTGACGCAGCGCGGGCACAAGCACGCCGCCCGCGTAGCGGAGTGGCTGCACCAACGATTGCCCTCTAAGTTCACGGTGATTGCGAGCCCCGCGGAGCGCACTCAGCAGACTGCCAAAGCGCTCGGGGTTCCGTTCAAGACTGTCGAGGCCCTTTCGCCCGGCGCCTCGGTCGCGCACATCCTCAATTCAGCCGAATGGCCCGACCGCAGGGGCGCCGTGATCGTGGTCGGCCACCAGCCGGATCTTGGCCGGGTGGCGGCTTTCCTGGTCTCGGGCGCGGAGGCCGACTGGACGCTCAAGAAAGGCGGGCTCTGGTGGCTCACGAACCGTGTGCGCAACGACGAAGCGCAGATCGTGGTGCGCGCGAGCATTGCGCCTGACTTGATCTGAACAGGCCGATCCGCCCGGTCAGCCGGTCTTGGCGATCTGCGCGGCGCGCTTGTCGGAAACCGCGCTGATCCTCAGGCTCATCCCCACCGCTTTCCAGATTTCGCTTTCGGTTTCGAACGCCGAGCCGGTGAGCGGATTGTCCTCGAGCCAGGTCTGCGGCACTTCGATCGTGAATCCCGCCGCATCGCCCGCCACCAGCAGCGGGGGCAGCGTTGCATCAGTCCGGCTGCGCATCAGCAACGTCGCCAGCCGCAGTGCAAAGACCAGCAGCCAATCGGTTCCTTCGAGGCCTGCGTCGTGCATCTTGCCGAGCTTGCCGCGATGGGCCAGCACGATGCGCGCCAGCCGCTGCTGCTCCATTTTCGAGAAACCCGGCATGTCGGCATGCGTGAGGACATACGCCGAATGCTTGTGATATTGCGCATGCGCAATCGACAAGCCCACTTCCGAAACGCGCGCGGCCCAGTCCAGCATCAGGCGGTCCGGATCGTCTTCGCTCGGCGGCACGAAAGAATCGTAAAGCCGCAGGGCAAAAATGCGCACACGCTCGGCCTGCGCCGCATCGATGTGATACCGGCGCATGAACTGCCGCACGGTGACTTCGCGCATGTCGCGGTGCTCGAAGCGCCCCAGCAGGTCGTAAAGCACGCCCTGGCGCAACGCGCCCTCGGACACGTTCATCTTCTCGATGCCGAACGCATCGAAAACCGCGAGCAGGATCGCTAGGCCCCCCGGCAGCACCGGCGCGCGGTCGGCCCGCAGCCCGGGCAGGTTGTCGGGTGAAGCGCGCCCCAGCCTGACGAGTTGCGTGCGCAGGCTGTCGAGCCCCGCGCGGGTGATGCCGTCTTCCGCATAGCCCGACTGCGCGAGGAGATCGGCGACCGCCTTGATCGTGCCGGAGGAGCCGACGGCCTCCTCCCAGCCGGCGGCCCGGTAGTCCTGGACGATACTCGCGAGCTCGTTGCGCGCGGCAAACTCGGCCGCCTTCATGCGCGGCTTGTCGACGATCCCGTCCGGAAAATACTTCAGGCTGAAGCTTACGCAGCCCATGTAGTGGCTTTCGGTGAGTTGCGGCTCAAGGCCCACGCCGATGATGAGCTCGGTCGAGCCGCCGCCGATGTCGACCACGAGGCGCTTCTGGTTGCCCGCGGGCAGCGAATGCGCGACGCCGACGTAGATCAGCCGGGCCTCTTCGCGTCCGGCGATCACTTCGATCGGGAAACCGAGCGCGTCGCGCGCATCGCGCAGGAACTGGGGCGCGTTTTTCGCCACGCGTAGCGCATTGGTGCCCACCGCCCGCACCGCCTGCCTCGGGAATCCGCGCAGCCGCTCGCCGAATTTGGCCAGGGCCTCGAGCGCTCGCGCCTGCGTGGCGCGGTCAATGCGCTTGTCCGGGGTCAGGCCGCCGCCCAGCCTGACGGGCTCGCGCAGCGAATCGAGCGGGTAGATCTGCGAGTCGACCACGCGTCCAACAACCAGATGGAAGCTGTTGGAGCCGAGATCCACCGCGGCCAGGAGGTCATGACGTGCCATTCGCCGACGTTAGCACCCGTTGATGACACCGGCAACGTCGAGCGAGGCCCCTCGATAGATGTAACAAAACCTTCATGTGACAGGATTAAACTGCTGGTTTGCCTGGCCCGATGATGAAGCGCACCTCGCCACACGCGCATTTCCTGAACCGCGAACTGGGCATCCTCCAGTTCAACCGGCGCGTGCTTGCACAGGCGGAAGACGACTCGCTGCCGCTGCTCGAGCGGCTGCGCTTTCTGTGCATCGTTTCATCCAACCTCGACGAATTCGTCGAGATCCGTGTGGCAGGACTGAAGGAGCAGATCAAGCTCAAAGTCCACGAGGCCGGGCCCGACGGCAAGAGCGCCGCCGAGATCTACCCGCTGCTGATCCAGGAAGTGCGCTCGCTGGTCGAGGCGCAGTACAAGCTGCTGAACGAAGTCCTGTTGCCGAAGCTGGCCGGGGAAGGCGTTCATTTTCGCCGCCGCGCCGACTGGACTCCGGCGCAGAAGCAATGGATCCGCGACTATTTCTTCCGCGAGCTGCTGCCGGTGCTCACGCCCATCGGCCTCGATCCCGCGCATCCTTTTCCCAAGGTGCTCAACAAGAGCCTCAACTTCGTGGTCGAGCTCGAGGGCCGCGACGCCTTCGGCCGCAACTCGGGCGCGGCCATCGTGCAGGCCCCGCGCGCGCTGCCGCGGCTGATCCGGTTGCCGAAAGAAGTATCCGACGGCGGCTACGAATTCGTTTTCCTCTCCTCGATCCTGCACAGCAATGTCGAGGAATTGTTCTCCGGAATGACGGTGGTCGGTTGCTACCAATTCCGCGTGACGCGCAACTCGGATCTCTTCGTCGACGAGGAAGAAGTCAAGAACATGCGCATCGCGCTGCAGGGCGAGCTGCTGCACCGCCATTTCGGCGACGCGGTGCGGCTCGAAGTCGCCGACAGCTGCTCGGAGAAGATGACCGAGTTCCTGCTGCAGCAGTTCGGCCTCGAGGCGAGCGACCTGCACCGCGTGGAGGGCCCGGTCAACCTGTACCGCCTGCGTGAAGTGCCCGACCAGGTGGATCGCCCGGACCTCAAATACCCGCCGTTCCATCCC
>JBBQVP010000308.1:0-3771 GCA_038211455.1 Burkholderiales bacterium | reverse complement strand
TTGCGGCTGGAGGCCTTGCGAGGGTACGAGATCCTCGACACACCTCCTGACGGGGCGTTTGATGGAATCGCTGCGGTTGCGGCTGCGTTGTTCCGCGTCCCGATCGCGATCATCAGCCTGGTCGACCATGACCGGATCTGGTTCAAATCGCATCACGGAATAGACGCGACTGAAACCAGCCGCGAACCGGGCCTGTGTGCTTCGGCCATCCTCTCTCCGGACCTGTACCAGGTTCGCGATGCCGCGGGCGATCCACGTACTTTGGCCAACCCGCTGGTGGCTGGGGAACTGGGGCTGCGTTTCTACGCGGGGGCGCCGTTGCGCACGCGCGACGGGTTCAACCTCGGCACGCTATGCGTCATAGACCGCGTTCCCCGCGAGCTGACCGCGTCCGAAGCCACGATGCTGGCCAAGCTGGCCGCAATGGTCATGGACCAGATGGACCTTCGCCTCGCAGCAAGGCGCCTGGAGGAACTGAATCATGCGAAGGACGAGCTTGCCGACCAGCTGCGTACGGCAAATCGGGCTTTTGAAGACAGCGAGGCGCGTTTTCACGATCTATTCGACGAGGCCCCGATCGCCTACGTAGTTGAAGGCCTCGACGCCCGCTGGATCCACGCCAATCACGCGGCACTGCGAATGTTCGGCGTAAAGCCTGAGGAAGTGGCGGGGATGGACGGCAAATCCCTGGTGGCCGACACCCCTGACAATGTATCCCGCCTTCAGGAGGCGTTCGCGGCTGTCGGACGGGGGACCGACACCGGCGGGGTGGTGCTGGAACTGCGCCGCAAGGACAACGGCAAGCCGGTCTGGGTTGAGTGGTGGTCCACGCCGGCACTGGATGGCACGCATACGCGAACCATGGTGCTGGATATTACCGAACGCGTACTTCTTGAGCGGGAGCAAGTCCGCCTTCAAGCCCAGAACGCCTATCTGTACGAAGAGGTTCTCAGCAGCTACAACTTCGGTTCGCTCGTCTGCGAGAGCGAGGGCCTGCGAAAGGTCCTCCGGCAGGTCGACCTGGTCGGGCCAACGAATGCCTCGGTGTTGATCAGCGGCGAGAGCGGCACGGGAAAGGAGTTGATCGCCCTTGCCATTCACGAGCGCAGCCCGCGAAAGACGCAACCGCTCATCAAGGTGAACTGCAGCGCCGTGCCAGAGAGCCTGTTCGAAAGCGAGTTTTTCGGCCACGTGCGCGGCGCATTTACAGGGGCCATAAAGGACAAGCCCGGTCGTTTCGAACTGGCCGATGGCGGCACCTTGTTCCTCGACGAGATCGGCGAGGTCCCGCTGGCGATGCAGGCGAAGCTGCTGCGCGTGCTGCAAGAGCATGAGACGGAGCGCGTTGGAGATACCCGCACCCGAAAGGTGGACGTCCGGATCATTGCTGCAACCAACCGGGATTTGAAAAAGGAAGTGGATGCCGGCCGTTTCCGCCAGGACCTCTTCTATCGCCTGAGCGTTTTCCCGATCGTACTGCCGCCGCTGAGACAGCGGCGCGAGGACATTCCGGCGCTCGCTGTCCATTTCGCCATGAGAAGTGCTTTGCAAATGAACCGCCCACCGCCAGGCATCACGCGCGCCACGATGGATCAACTCGTCGCCTATGATTGGCCGGGTAACGTGCGTGAGCTCCAAAACGCGGTCGAGCGGGCGGTGATCGTCTCGCACGGGGGCCCGCTTCAGTTTGAGATTTCGGAGTCAAATGCCGCGATCGACGCCAACAACCTTGGGTCGGTGTCGTCCGTGGCCGTTGTTACTCAAAAGGAACTCAAGGGCCGGGAACGCGAGAACATTGTTCGCGCGCTCGAGCAGGCCGAAGGCAGACTATTCGGTCCGCGTGGCGCGGCCGAGTTGCTGGACATGAAGCCGACGACGCTCGCCTCCCGGATCAAGGCATTGAAAATCCCCTACAAGGCGAAGGAAAAGCCGGGCGAGTGACAGGTTCCGGGCCGCCGCCTCCGTCGTCAGGCAGGGCCTCAGCTGCTATAGGGTCGCGCGAGCTTGAGCTTCACGCTCAGGCCCACGCGCAGGGCGATGCGCAGCAGCGCCTCGAGACTGAACTCGGCGGCCCGCCCATTCACCAGCAGGTTGAGGCGCGGCCGGGTGATGCGCAGCATCTGCGCGAGTTGCGTCTGGGTCATCGACTCTTCGCCTGCCTGCTCGACGATGTGTGCCAGGCGCGACTTGATCGCGGTTATCGCCTGTTTGCGCAATGCGAGCATCGGGTCTGCAGCCATGCTTCACCTCCGTATGGGTTGTATCGATAACGATACACTAGTTGGCATGCAACTGGCTACTGAAGGGGAGTTTACTCTACAAATGTGTCTAATTTACCCCGGGGGTTGCGCACGGGACACGGGGTCCGGGCGGCATGCTACGATCACCGCACGCAATCCAACCAGGGAAGGGCGCGCACATGGTCAGAATCGAATTTTTCGATCCCTCGGGCAGCATCGAGGTCACCCAGCCGCACGCGCCGCGCCTGGATTCGCTCGCCGGCAAGCGGATCGGCATCGTCACCAACGAGCAGTGGCAGGCGTTCCGCATGCTGCCGCGGTTGAAGGCGCTGCTCGAAGCAGACTTTCCAGATGCCGAGGTCCTGCCCATCGACGCCTTCCCGCAGGGCAACGGGCTGATCGGCGAAGCGCAGACCGCGCGGCTGGTGAAGGCTTCCGGCGTCGACGCGGTGATCATCGGCAACGCCGCCTGAGGCTCCTGCGCCACAGCGTGCGGCCGTGCTGCCGCACAGATCGAAGCACTGGGGATCCCCACCGTCACACTGACGCGCTCGGATTTCGTCGGCGTCATGAAGAACGCGATATCGGGCCTCGGCCTGGCGCCCGAGGCCGCGATGGTGGAATTCGGGATC
Organism: Burkholderiales bacterium; assembly: GCA_038211455.1. Classification (GTDB taxonomy): domain Bacteria; phylum Pseudomonadota; class Gammaproteobacteria; order Burkholderiales; family SG8-39; genus SZAS-79. The sequence goes on along the minus strand of JBBQVP010000308.1, from coordinate 899 downwards.
GAGACTTTCCTGCCCGGGAGTGACATCGGGCCGGTCGAGGCGCGCAGGCACGAGTTGTACGCCGGCCTCACGCAGTGGTCGGGCGCGCAGGCGCGGTCCGCGACGGGTGCGCCGCCAATGCTTTTAGTCGAAGCTGCGAGCATGGAAGAAGCTCTCGAGCGCGCCAACTACCTGCTGATCACCAGCCTGCAGGGCGACGGCCTGCCGCTGTGGCCGGCGACCCGCGAGCGCGTCGACCGGATGCTCGCCGGCAGCGCGCTGCCGAGCGCGCACCGCATCGGGAAGTTCCCGCCGCGCGGCGGGATCACGACCGTGGAAACCTGTGCGATCGCGCTCGCCATGGCGGGCGGGCGGCCCGAATACCTGCCGGTGCTGATTGCCGCGGTGGAGGCATTCCTCGACCCCGAAACCAATGCCGAGCAGCTGCAGGCCGCCTCGGGCAGCGCGTTCCCCGTGGTCATCGTCAACGGTCCGATCGCAAAGCAGATCCGCCTCAACTCGGGCTTCGGCTGCCTCGGGCCCGACCCGCAGCGACCGGCCGGCGCGAGCATCGGGCGTGCGCTGCGCCTGATCCAGCAGAACGTCGGCGGAGCGCTGCCCGGCATTGGCGCGATGGCGAACTACGGCGGCATGCGCGCGACCAACATGGTGTTCGCCGAAGACGAGGACAACCTGCCCGCGGGCTGGCCGACGCATGCGCACGAGCGCCATGGCTATGCGCCCGGCGCAAATTCGGTCTCGCTGCTGTTCGCCAACGGCGCGACCAACATCCGGCGGCGCGGCGCGATGAAGGAAACCCCCGAGGAGGATGCGCAGCAGGGGATGCACCGCATGGCCGATTTCATGCGCGTGCCCAACCTCACCAACCTGCAGGGATGGGAGCACGGCACCCCGGGCGC
>JBBQVP010000307.1:0-3861 GCA_038211455.1 Burkholderiales bacterium | reverse complement strand
TGGGCTACGAAGAGCCCGCACGCAGCGGCTCGATCATTCGTGACCTGAACGGGCAGAGCATCGGCGGTCGATTCACGGATTCGCGCAGCAAGGGCTTCACCCTGGTGGTCCGCTCGCGCGGCTTCGACCAGGCGCTGAGTTCCGAGAACGTCGCTTCCAGTGAGCGCAGGACGCCGGGCGTGATGCAGATCCTTGCGTCGCTTACCGCCAAGGACCTGAGCGCCATTCGCTAGCGCTTAACGGGACGCGGCGGCCCGGTTCGCCGCTTTTCCCAGCATCCGGCGAAAGGCGCCGAACAACTTTTCCATCTGCGGCCTTTTGTAGGGGTAGAGGTCCGGGCGGTCCATCGCGTGCACGAGCATTGCAGTGTCTGCTTCGAACACCAGCAGGCTTTCCTCCCGCGTCTCAGCGCAGTCGATCCCGTAGTAGTCGAGCCCAAGCAGGCGGTCGATGCTGGCCAGGCTCTGCGCATGCCGGCGGGCGAATCCAGCATCGAATCCGGCCATGAATTGCGCTTCCTCGGCGCGCTTCTCAGCACTATCGTCCATGTCCGCATTTACGTAGTGGATCATCCAGTTCTCTGATATCGCCATGTGGCAGGCGTAAGGCCGACCTGCGACGAACACGACCCGATACTTGCGGTACAGACCGTCGGCGCTGCGGTAATCCACGAAGCGCGACACAAAGAAGGCCGCGTCATCTGTTGCAAGGAGATACGCCGCCAGAGCAGCGGGGCCCTCAAGGCGGGCGAGGTCCTTTCCGCCTTGGGAGCCCAATGGCCTTGCGATGATCGGAAAGCCTCCGTCCTCCAGCACCTGCCCAATCGGCGTCTCCTGTCGGGAAACCTTCTGCAGGGCGTCGCGCGAAACGCTGACCGTCATCGGCATGTCGACGCCCGCGACCGGGCGCAGTAGTGCCGAGACGCGATCGCGTGACAGCCCGAGGATGCGGTCCGGGGGGTTGAGGACGCGACGCGCAGAGCCCCTGGAAAACGGCAGGATCTCCTCGAGCAGGGGGCGGTTCGGAACCGATTCGCCGATCGCGACGAAGACCAGGTCGTGATCCGGCAGCGTGACCGGCAAAGGCTGGCCGGCGCGCGCGTAGAGCATCAGCAGTTCAACATCCGAATCCTCAAGCAGGCAGTCCAGGTGCGTGATCGAGGTCATGTCCCCCGGCGCAGCAATGGCGAGAACCCGCAGGGGTTCCCCGGCATGCCGTGCCGGAAGGCGGTACAACTGCTGCCGATCGAGCGCCCAAGCCTGCTTGCCGAGGGCGGGCGCGCGATTGCCCGGTATCAGCGTCAGGATAAGCAGGGTCGCCATATCCATCATCGCGTTGGCATTGCCGGGATCGCGCGCGAGGCGCGCCTCGAGCAAAGGGCCGAGCATGGAGATTTCGATGCCGGACAGTTCCAGCCGCCAGAGTCCCGCGAACCCGATATACGCGGGCAGCCCGTCCGGCTGCAGGCTGCCGGTGACCGATTGCGGCACGGGATGCCCTTTTGCCGCGATCACCCCGAGCGCGATCGCTGCATTGGCAAGAGCATCTGCGCCTCGGGCGATCGCTGCTGCATCGGCCTCGGAACGTATCGCGTCCTGCCCGGCGGTCTGCGCGACGCAGACCGCCGCGTGGCCGCTTTCCGTCAGCGCAGCTGCAAGGTGCACGCCTGCATTCCCGGCTTCTTCGCTTCGCAAACGAAAGCAGACAACGCCAGGTCCCGATGACGCGAGAACCTCGAAGAGTGGCGACGCAGCCAAGCGCTGCTCGGCGCGCGACGCCCAGGCGTCAGCGGATTCGGAGGCCATTGACGGGGCTACGCCAGGCTCACTTGCTCTCGAGCACCCAGGCGCCATCCCAGTCGTCAGGCGGGGGGGTTTCCTTCCAGTGCAGGCTGCGCTCGATATGGATCTGGCTCGGCTTGTCCTTCGGGTTGAGCGCCAGCGCCTCCTCGAAAAGGCGGACTGCCTCGTCCCAGCGGCGAGCGCGGTATTTCGCCAGGCCATCCTTGAACAGGCCCAATACGTCGACGATGTGCGGGAACGTTTCCTCTGAGTGAAAATCGAGCACCTCCACGACCGGCACCGGCTTGGTTTTTCCCTTGACCACCGCGAGGTCGATCTCGCGTGTGCGGTAGGTTCCCTTGAGCTTGCGGAAAGTAAACTCGCTGATCAGCAGCTTGGCGCCGTACTGCTTGCACGCGGATTCGAGGCGCGCGGCAAGGTTCACGCCGTCGCCGATGATGGTGAAGTCCATGCGCTTCTGGGAACCGATATTCCCGGATACCACGCGATCCGTGTTGAGGCCGATCCCGATGTTGACCGGCAGCTTGCCTTCCCCGGTCCTCTGCCGGTTCCAGGCATCGAGGGTGGTGAGCATGGCGATCGCCGTGCGCACCGCACGGTCCGGATCGTCCTCGTGCGGCACCGGAATGCCGAACGCCGCCATCACCGCATCGCCGATGAACTTGTCGAGCATGCCTTCTTCCTTCTGCAGGCAGTCGACCATCAGCGTGAAATACTCATTCAGCAATGCCACCGTTCCCTGCGGACCGAGCTGCTCGGTCAGCGTCGTGAATCCGCGGATGTCCGAGAACAGCACCGTCGCCTCGATGTCCTGTCCGCCGAGAAGGTCGGTTCCGGCGGCAAGCAGCCGGTCGGCGATGCCCGGGTCCATGTAGCGGGACATGGTCGACTTGAGGCGCTTCTCCGAGCTGATGTCCTCCAGAACCATCATCGAGCCGATGCGCTGCTGGTCCATGTTGAGCAGCGGCTGCAGCGTGAAGTTCACCGAAAGCGTCGCCTCGCCGACCTGAAGCGGCGCGTCGACGCTGATCTGTTGTTCCCCCGTCTCGGCCACGAGCTTCAGCTTGTCGAGGATCCAGGGGTTTTTTTCGCCGAAGAATTCGACCACCGGCTTGTGGACGATTTCCTTCGCCGTCGTGCCGAGGATCCTCAGGCCGGCGGCGTTGCAGGTCGCGACCTTCTCCTGGGCGTCGAGCGTGATCAGCCCGTTCGACATCGACTCGAGCATCGCCTCGTTGTAGTTCTTCATCGCCTGCACGTCGGCAAACAGCTTGGCGTTCTCCAGCGCGATCGACACCTGCGCGGTGAAGGCGCGCAGCCGCGCCTCGTCCTCGTTGGTGAAGGGTCCGCCGTGCTTGTTCAGCACCTGCGTCACGCCGATCGTCGTGCCCTGCTTGTTCACCACGGGCACGCACAGGATCGAGCGCGTGAAGTAGCTGGTCTTCTTGTCGAACGCCGGGTTGAAGCGCAGGTCGGCGTACGCGTACGGAATGTTGATCGTCTTGCCCGACTGGAACACCGCGCCCGCGATTCCGAGGTGGTTGGGCAAGCGGATCTGCAGCGACTCCAGCCCCTGCCCCACCTCGGACCAAAGCTCCCTGGTCTTCTCGTCGTTCAGGAACAGGGTCGATCGCTCGGCGTTGAGCATCCGCGTGGCCTCACCCATGACTTTCTGCAACAGCGACCCGAGCTTGATGTCGGAGGTCATCTCGGAAACAATATTGACGAACTCCAGCTCCTGCTTGCGAACGCGCTCGACGCGCTCGATCACTTGCGCGCTCTGCAGCGCGACCGCGCCCTGTGCCGCCATCTTTTCCAGCAGCGCGAGGTCCGCGACCGTGAACTTGCCCTTCCTCTTGTTCAGCAGCTGCGCGACGCCGACCACCAGGCCCCTGGCGGTCTTGATCGGCACGCAGAGGATGTTCTTCGTGACGTACCCGGTGCGCTCGTCCACGCTGCGGTTGAAGCGCGGGTCGGCGTAGGCGTCGTGGACGATGGTGCCCTGCCCGGTGGTGAAGACGTGGCCGGCCACGCCGGTGGTATTCAGGATGCGGATCTC
>JBBQVP010000306.1:0-3894 GCA_038211455.1 Burkholderiales bacterium | reverse complement strand
TTCGGCGAGCAGATGCGCAGGATCAGCCTGGAATTCGTGCCCACCGCCATCCTGTCGCGGCAGGTTGCGGTGATCCGCTACCGCCGTGCGGCCGGCGCGCCGGCGACAGGCAGCCTCATCATCAACCTGCCCGGGCAGCCCAAGTCGATCAGGGAAACGCTGGAGGGCCTGAAGGACGGCGAGGGCAAGCAGCTCGTTCCAGGCATATTCGCCGCCGTGCCCTATTGCATAGACCTCATCGGCGGGCCGTATATCGAAACCCGCGAGGACGTGATCAAGGCATTCCGCCCCAAATCCGCAATCCGCCCGAAAAAGGAACAGCAGCCTTGAGCGCGGAACCGCTGGAATCCATAGAAATCGAGACCGCGCCCGATCCCCGGGCCAGCATCATCTGGATGCACGGCCTGGGCGCAGACGGCAACGACTTCGCCCCCCTGGTCGACGAAATCGAGCTGCCCGTCGCCGTGCGCTACATCTTCCCGCATGCGCCGCTGATGCCGGTCAGCATCAACGGCGGCTACGTGATGCGCGCCTGGTACGACATCAGCGACGCGCAGATACGGCGCGAGGACGAAGCCGGCGTGCGCGCCTCGCAGCGACTGGTCGAGGGGCTGCTTGCGCGCGAGAATTTGCGTGGAAGCGCTGCGAACCGCATCGTGCTCGCCGGCTTTTCCCAGGGCGGCGCGATCGCGTTGCATTCCGGCCTGCGCCACGCCGAGCGCCTGGCCGGCGTCATGGCGCTTTCGACCTATTTGCCGCTGGCCGACATGCTGGCGGCAGAGGCCGATGCCGCCAACCGCTCGACGCCGGTCTTCATGGCGCACGGCAGCGCCGACCCGATGATTTCATTTGCGCGCGCCCAGGCTTCGCGCGACCTGCTGCTACAGCGGGGTTATGCGCTCGAATGGCACGAATACCCCATGCAGCACGCGGTGTGCCCACAGGAAATCGCCGACATCGGCGTCTGGCTCAGGCGCGTGCTGGCGTAATATCCGCAATCTCCCCGGGCACAGCGCGGCGGCTTCGCCTCAGCGGCGTCGGCGCGCTTCTTCGTAGAGCGGCATCACTGCCGGCAACAGCGCCTGTATCTGCTGCACGCGGTTCGAGTCCGCCGGGTGGCTGCTGAGGAATTCGGGCGGGCTCCCGCCGCTATTGGCCCGCATCATCTTCTGCCACAGCGACACGCCGGCGCGCGGATCGTAACCGGCGCGCGCCGTGAGTTCCAGGCCGATGCGGTCGGCTTCGCTCTCGTCGGCGCGGCTGAACCTGGTCGCGATCAGGGACTGATAAACGGTACCCGCGAGGTCGGCCGAGTTTTGCCCCAGGCCGAGGAGCGCGGTGCCGAGGTCGATCGCAGCGCGCGCGGCCAGCGCCTGCGACACCTGCTCGCGCGAATGCTCGCGCAGCGCATGCGTGATCTCGTGCCCCATCACGACCGCGATCTCGTCATCGTTCAAGTCGAGCTGCTGGATCAGGCCGGAATAGAACATGATCTTGCCTCCGGGCATGCAGAACGCGTTGAGCTCCTTGCTGCTGATCACGTTCACTTCCCAATTCCAGCCCGGCGCGTCGCGGCGGAATACCGCCGTCTGCGGCTCGATGCGGGCCGCGACCGCGCGCACGCGCTCAAGCAACGCGCGGTCCCGGTTCAATGTCTTTTTTTTCGCCGATTCCGCCAGCAGCTTGGCATAGCTTTGCGCCGCCACCCGATCGAGTTCCTGCGACGAGACCAGCAGCAGCTGCTTGCGCTCGCCGCCGACCACGCCGCCCGAGGTCGTAGTCTGGCATCCGACTAGCGCGAGGATGCCAGCCAGACCGAGTACGAATCCGAATTTGCCCAAGGCCATCGTCAACACTCCTGCGGCAGATTTTGCGGGGCTTACGCGCACTGCAGCGGTCAATGCACCAGCTGGTTGATCTCGATAATCGGAAGCAGGATGGCAAGCACGATCATCAGCACCACTCCGCCCATCACCAGGATCATCACCGGCTCGAGCAGGGTCAGGAACACTGCCAGGCGCCGCTCCAGCGACTGGGTTTCGAGTTGCGCCGCGCGCTGCAGCATCTGCTCCAGCTTGCCGCTGACCTCGCCGCTGGCGACCAGATGCACCATCAGCGGCGGAAACACTTTCGTTGCGCCGAGCGCGCGTGCCAGGCTTTCACCCTCGCGCACGCGCTCGATCGCGCCTTCGATGGCCTCGCGCATTACGGTGTTGGTCATCACGCGCGCGCCGGAATTGAGCGCCGACAAGAGCGGCACGCCGCCGCCGACCAGGATCGCAAGCGTGCTGGCGAAACGCGAAGTGTTGACGCTGCGAATCAGGCTTCCGAGCCAGGGCGTGCGCAGCAGCAGGGCATCCCAGCTGCGCCTGGGCGCGTCGCGGCGCAGTGCCAGGCGCAGCCCGGTTACGCCGCCGATGACAACGACCGCGATGTAGGGCCAGGCCGCGCGCAGGAAGTCGGACAGCCCGATCAGCCATCGCGTAAGCACCGGCAGGCTCTGCCGCGACTGCTGAAACACCTGCACGATCTGCGGCACAACGAACACCAGCAGGCCGGTGACAATGCTGACAGCGACCAGGGTGACCAGGACGGGGTAGAGCAGCGCAAGCGTGGTCTTCTGCTTCAGCGCCTGGCGCGCGTCGAGATAATCGGCAAGATGCTGCAATACCGTCGGCAGCGCGCCCGATTCCTCGCCGCCGTGCACCAGCGCACGGTAGAAATCAGGGAAACTCTTGTCGTAGCTGCCCAGAGCACCGGCGAGCGACAGCCCGGCGGTGATTTCGGATTTGATGCCGCCCAGCACCTCGCGCGTCATTGGTGCGTTGGCCTCCTCGACCAGGGCGTTGAGGGCCTGCTCCATGGTGAGCCCGGATGCGAGCAAGGTAGCCAGCTGCCTGGTCACCAGGCTCAGCTCGTCCGAGGAGATGCCGCGCGCCCATGGCTGGCGCGCGCGCTCGCGTGCGCGTACCAGATCTATCGCGGAAGGCAGCAGGCCCTGGGCGCGCAGCTGCGAGCGCGCCTGGCGCGGCGTATCGGCCTGCACCACCCCCGACACCGTGCGCCCGGCCGCGTCCAGGGCTTCGTAGCGGAATGCTTCCATGCTATTCCCGCGTCACGCGCACGACCTCTTCCAGGCTGATCGCACCCTCGGCGCCCCAGCGCATGCCATCGTCGCGCAAGGTGCGCATGCCATGAGCAAGCGCATGGTCGCGCAGCGCCTGCTCGGACGCGCGGTCGTGGATCAGCCGGCGCAGCGCGTCGTCTACGTTCAGCAGCTCGTAGATGCCGGTGCGGCCGCGATAACCCGAATGGTTGCAGGCGGGGCAGCCTTGCGCGGTGTAGAAGGTGCCCGCCCTCGGCGCGAACCCGAGCGCCTTCAGCTGCGCCCCATCCGTGGTGAACGGCTTGCGGCATTCAAGGCAAAGCCGGCGCACCAGCCGCTGCGCCACCACGCCGATCAGGCTGGTGGCGAGCAGAAACGGCTCAACCCCCATGTCGACCAGCCGGGTGACGGCGCTCACCGAATCGTTGGTGTGCAGCGTGGCGAACACCAGATGCCCGGTCAGGCTCGCCTGCACTGCGATCTGCGCGGTCTCCAGATCGCGGATTTCGCCGATCATGACGACGTCCGGGTCCTGGCGAAGGATCGCCCGCAGCGCGCGGGCGAACGTGAGGTTCGTTTTCAAATTAATTTGCGTCTGCCCGACGCCTTCGAGGGCATATTCGATCGGGTCTTCCACGGTGAGGATGTTCTTCTGCCGGCTGTCGAGCTCCGAGAGCGCGGCGTAGAGCGTGGTGGTCTTGCCGGACCCGGTCGGACCGGTGACGAGAATGATGCCGTGCGGCTGCTTGAGGAGATGGCGGATGGGCGCGAGCATGTCCGGCGGAAGG
>JBBQVP010000305.1:0-3910 GCA_038211455.1 Burkholderiales bacterium | reverse complement strand
GGCAGCCGGGCGAGCCGCTCGGCCTGGAGGTGGGGGGGAATCACGCCGGCGGATTTTACCGCGGCCTGCCTGCTAACCCGCGGCACCACGCAACCCTGGGACAAACGAAAAGGGCCGGATTCCGCTGACTCCAGCGGTATCCGGCCCTTGCGACAGACGAAGGTCTGTTGCTTACTTCTTCATCGTCGCTGCTTTCACGTCGGCCTTGCCTTCCGCCTTCACTTCAGCGGTATTGGCGCTGGCTTTTGCCTTGGTCTTGGCGGCCTTGGCTTCTGCCTTGGCAACTTTCGCGTCTTCGGCTTTCTTGGCTTTCGCGGCCTTGGCTTCGGCCTTGGCTGCTTTCGCGTCCTCGGCTTTCTTGGCCTTGGCTGCCTTGGCTTCGGCCTTGGCGACATTGGCGTCGGCCTTGGCATCGACTTTCACTTCCGACTTTTCCGCTTTGGTGTCGGCTTTCATGGCCTTGGCTTCCGCCTTGACGACGGCGGGGGTTGCCGGTGCGGCCGGGGTGGTCTGGGCGTGAACCGAAACAGCGAACAGGCCGGCGATCAGTGCCGCGAGTACTTTATTCATGGTGTGCTCTCTAGGGTAGGGAAACTGCAGGACCAGCATGCAGAGTGTTTGGCTCTCTGTGCACACTTAACGACTGTTTCCCGATTCGGTTGACACGCCTGCAAGGCGCCGCCTGGCGAGCCCTGCCCGCTCCCCGCAGACACACTTGGTTGCAATTGCTTACTCACATGCGGCAACTTTGCGCCGACCATGGGTCTTAGCCGGACGCCACTGCGTCCGCAATCACCTGGAAAAACACCATGGAAACCGGACTGCCCTACCTGAATGTCGGCATCGGCGTGGCCGCGTTCGTCGGAGTGTTGTGGTGGATGATTGCGCTATCCACCAAGTCTTTTGCCGAACGCAGGCGGGAAGCGCGCTACCGCACAGTGATCGCCCGCCAGCCCTGGGATAATGATAAGTCCGGGGGACGCGGAAACCGCTAGCGACACAGCGGCGTAACATGGGGTTTCAGCGCCGGATCCGGCGCTCAATCCGCAAGCGGAGCATCCCATGCAGCTATTCCTGATCCTCGGCATTTCGTTCGCGCTGCTGTCCGTGATGTTCGCGTTGCAGAACAACGTGCCAGTCACCGTGACGCTGCTGATCTGGCGTTTCGACAGTTCGCTGGCGGTGGTGTTGCTGATCGCGCTGGCGTGCGGCGCGTTCGTCGCTGCGATGGTGTCCTCCCCGGCAATGATCCGTGGCAGCTGGGCCAATTCGCGCCAGCGGCGACGCATCACGGAGCTTGAATCCGAGCAGTCGCAAAAGGCGCGGCAGATCAGCGAGCTCGAATCCGAAGTTGCGCGGCTGACCCCGCCGGCGCCCGCCGGCGATGTCGAGAAAAAACCCTACGTCGGGCTGAAGGCGCTGATCACCGGCAACAAGGACGGGTCGAAGGACGCCTGAGTCCGGTCGAAGGACACCTGAGCGCTGCCCGGGGCCGCGCCCAGTCCGCGCGAGCGGCCAGTCGATGAATATGAATTGGTCCGCGAAATCGCGCCTCAAGCACGTATACTCCGTCGCTTTTTCTTCCCGATATGTGGCTCAAGAACCTCGTACTCCATCGCCTACCCCCGCAGTGGCCCGTCAAGGCCGATTCGCTCGAACGCAAACTTGCAGCCCAGCAGCTGACACCCTGCGGCAGCTTCCAGATGGAAAGCCGCGGCTGGACCTGCCCGCGCGACGCGGAGGTCTACCTCCACCAGCAGAACCAGCAATGGCTGCTCGCGCTGGGCGTTGAGCAGAAGCTGCTGCCCGCCTCGGTGATCCGGCAGGTGACCGAGGAGCGCGCCGCCGAGCTGGCCGCACAGCAGGCGCATCCCGTCGGCAGGAAGCAGATGCGCGACCTGAGGGAACAGGTGACAGGCGAGCTGCTGCCGCGCGCACTCAGCCGGCGCAGGATCACCTGGGGCTGGATCGACGCGAAGAACGGCTGGCTAGTGGTTGATGCGGCGGCCGACGCCAAGGCAGAACAGTTCATGGAGGCGCTGCGCCGCGCCGAAGACGACCTTCCCGCCCTGCGCCTGGAAACCCAGCGCTCGCCGGCCTCTGCCATGGCCGAATGGCTGGCAAGCGGCAGCATCCCCGGCAAGTTCACGATCGACCAGGACCTGGAACTGCGGGCGGCCGACGCGAGCAAGGCCACGGTGCGCTATGCGCGCCACGACCTCGCAGGCCGTGACATCCGCGACCATCTCTCCGCGGGAAAAACCGTGGTGCGGATGGGCATGACCTGGAACGACCGGATCTCCTTCGTGCTGACCGAAACTCTTCAGGTCAAGCGGCTCACCTTCCTCGACATCCTCAAGCGCGAAGAGGGCGAGGACAACGAACGCGACGAAGAAGAGAAATTCGAGATCGATTTCGCGCTGATGACGGGTGAGCTCTCGTTGCTGCTTGCCGACCTCGTCACCGCGCTGGGCGGTGAGAAAGCGCGCGACTAGGCGCGGCGCAGCGCAAGCGTGATGCCGGCCTTCGCGCGCTCCACGAGACAGTCGTCGCCACCCATCGGGTAATCGCGACATACGCCCGGACGGCGGGCGTAGATCCCGCAAAGCATCGTCTCGCGGTCGAGCGCCGCGCACCAGCCGTCATCGAGCCGCCTCATGACCTGCCCACCCCAGCGATCCGTGTGGGTGTACCGCTCCGGAACGTCGTCTTCGCCCATCAGGATCACTTCCAGTTTGCAGCAGCATGCTCGGCAGGCCGAGCAGGTGACACCGGGCGTGGCGGCTTCGCTGGAGTCGGAGATTGGCATGGGCTTCTTGTGCGGACGAATCGGCGGCCGGCGCGCCTTCAGCGGCGCACCGTACCGCGCGCGAGCAGCGCGCGAAACTCGATCAGCCTCGCCTTGAGGCGCCGCTGGTTCACCGCACCGGTTCGCAGCAGCATCTTCTGGCCGCTCGCGAGTGACTCGAGCGCGGGATCGGAAAACTGGTAGCGCACCCACGGCCGCTCGGACTTGATCTCGCCTCTAACCTGGGTCAGTTCGACCTGGCGGGGGCCAAGCGGAATCGGCGTGGCCAGCAGCGTGTCGATGACTTCCACCAGTCGATCGTTGAAGTACCCGTCCGGATAACCCAGCTCGACATAGGCGCGCTGGAAGAGCGGGTAGAGGCGCACATACAGCGCGACCGCGCGCGCCGGATCCACCGACTCGACCAACAGCACGAATGCGGTGTAGCGCTCGTCGTTGTTCGGCTTGACGAGGTTGTCGGGCGTGACCGAAAAACGCCCCGGCATCGGATTCACCGGCCACAGGCGCAGGGCCGCGTGCGGGCGCGCGAGGTTGTCGACCGTGGCCACCACGCGTCGCACGAACCCGTCGGTCTGAAGCAGTGTGAGCACCGCCTTGTTGCCCAGAAGCGCGACGAGTGCCTCGCTGACGAACGCATCGGACTCGGCCAGCGGCGGTAGCTCGACCGGCACGGCCGCTTCGATCGGGTTCGCGATCACGGGCGCACGCGGTGCCAGCGGTGGCGCGGAAGGCTTTTGCGCAGCGGCTGGCGGCGGCGCGGGGGGCGGCGCCTTGAGGGTCGCAGATTGATCCAGCCAGAACCAGGTACCCGCCCCGAGGGCGGCAACCACCGAGACTGCCGTGAGTCCGTATGAAAGTCTGCTCATCTTTGCTCCGGCCTCCTCGGCTCGGTTTGGTTCCTGCCCCCGCTTCGTGTGCATTGTCGCGCAATGCAGGGAGGTGCGCTGCAGCAACGCGCAATCAAAGCGGAATCTGGTTTAGGCTTGAACCCGAGGCTCAACCTGGAGGAGGCCAGCATGACAAAAAAAGTGGCGTATGTGACCGGCGGCATGGGCGGCATCGGGACTTCGATCTGCCAGCGGCTGCACAGGGAAGGCTTCA
>JBBQVP010000304.1:0-3918 GCA_038211455.1 Burkholderiales bacterium | reverse complement strand
TCAACGGAGACCAGAACTTCTCGCTGAGCGACCAGGTGAGCGTCATGATCGGCGGCGTGCTGACGCCAGTGTATGTGTCGGGCAGGCAGTCGCAGGTCGGGATCACACCGACGCCAACCGTAATCTCAGGCGGCGTCGGCCGGGAATTCAAGGTGACCTCGGGCTCGACCGGCGGCCGCGAATCGATCCTGGAGAACCCGAACGGTTCGTCCACCGGGGTATCATCGGTCACGCGCCGGATGTGGCGCGAAATCCTCAGCAACTAATGCTTGATTTCGATAATTCTCGGGCGCGAAAAATGATGCTCATACGAGTTCGCAACAAACAGCGCGGCTTCACCCTGATCGAACTGATGGTGGTTGTCACGATCATCGCGATCCTTGCGGCGGTCGGTTACCCGTCATACCAGGCACAGGTGCTGAAAGGCAACCGCACCGAGGGCAAGACCGCCGTACTCAAGACGGCGCAGATTCTCGAACGGTACTTCACGGCCAACAACGCGTACACCACCAGTTTCACGACGCTCGGGATGCCGTCTTTTTCCGGCGACACGTCGACCGCAAGCAAGTACGACCTGCAGATCAACGCAGGCGCCGCGGGCATAGGCACAAGTTTCACGATCGTTGCCACGCCAAGACAGGGTGACCCACAGTGCGGCCAGTTGACCTACAACCAGGCCGGGCAAAAGGGCATGCAGGCCAATACCGATTCGGTCGTCAGCAACTGCTGGTAGCCGCCTGCTGACGCGGGGCTGGGCGCAGCATCCGCCGCCCTTTTTCACCGCCATGTCCGACCCGATGACAGGCGGGTTCCGATCCCCTCCGGGCCCGCTGGCCCTTGCACTCGCCGTTTCGCTGGCGCTCCACGTCGCCGTTCTGCTGAACCTCGCCTGGAAACCGCATCCAGCGGCGGAACTGGGATGGGCAATCACCTCCCGGCTGGTCTCACCAGGCCCCGAGGCAGCCGGCGCGGCACCGGTCGTCGCGGAATCCCCACCACCTCGTCCGCGCGCGGCGCCAAGAAAGGCGGCCGAGCCGCCCGCCCCGGGTCCGCTGCCTGCGCTCCCGGCCGGGCCCGAAACGCCGCCCGATGCCCGTGTTCGGGAGATATTGGTCCCTTCCCCTGACCTATACGAACTGCCTGAGCGCTACAAGGCCGACGGGGCGGATTTTCCCTACGCGTGGTCTTCTGACATGGATACACCACCGCAGACCAGGACCTCGGGCTCCATCCGCTACCCCGCGCTCACGTTCTCGAGCGGCCTCGTCCTGGTTCGCTTACTGCTCGCCACCGACGGGAAAGTCGAAAAATTCGAACGACTGTGCGGCCGCCCGCCGTTCGACGCGGTGACAATGCAGGAGCTCGCCGCCTGGTCCTTCGCGCCCGCGACATCGCATGGCGCGCCGGCGCGCGCGTGGGTACTGCTCGAATTCGCCTTCCTTCCCGACAATGCGGCAGACGGATTCGACCCCAGCAAGGCCGACGCGCTGCTGGGTTCCCTGCGCGAAGAGTGCAAGAAGCAGCTCTCGGCGGGCTCCCGCTAGCCAGTCCGGCACGACGCAGGCGCGAAGCGCCGCGCGCCACGCGTTCGCCGAGCCCGATTTTGGCTCAGTGGCAGGCGTCCCTGGCCCGCAACTCTGCAAGCCGATCGTTGCCCTGCGCGAGCTGCACCTCCTTTGCGCGCGTGCAATTCTTGTTGCCCATATCCACCTCGGTGAGGCGCTGCTCTTCCCGCACACGCCTGGCTTCCTCCGCCTTGCGCTGCATCAGCTGTTCCATGTTCTTGTCAATGGGCGACGGCGGCGGGCTCTTCGCGGCCTGTTGGATTGGTGTATTCACAACCGCAGGCGCCGCCGAGGGCGCCGTCACCGGCTGAGGACCGCTAGTCGCCGCCTTCGCACCCGTCTGCGGCGCGAGGCTTGGCTGAGCACCAAACGGCGTCGCCTTTACGCCCGCCGGAGGCCGGTCGCCGTAGCGCACCTTTCCGTCCCGGTCCACCCACTTGTAGGACTGCGCCGTCACTGCCCCTGCGAAGCAGGCGGAAAAAGCCACCGCACAGACGACGACTATTCGCATCGAATTTCCTCCACGTTGCATCGGGCGGTGCACCAAGCGCAGCCTCAAATCAGCGGCCATTCTGGCCAGTCGACGCAGTGGGCGCAGCGGGCGCCGCGGGCGACCCGGGTGGCGACCCCTCAGTCGGCTTTGGGGGCACCGGCGGCTTCGGCGGCGGAGGCGCGGGCTGGTCTCTCGGTGGCAGCACCCCGGCCTTGGGATACCCGGCGCTGTCTAGCGACAGGTTGTAGGCACCTGCCTCGTAACCTCTTTCCACGGAACCGCCGACCAGCATGACCGGCACGGTCGTTCCGCCAGAGAGGTTCTTCAGCTCTTCAAGCTGCTTGGCTTCGGTGATGCTGATTTCGGCGAACGGGATGCCCCGCTTGTTGAGCATTTGCCGGGCTTCGTTGCAGACCAGACAGTCCGGCGCGGTGTACAGCTTGACCGGCGCGTTCTTGCGCGCGACCTGGAGGGCGTAGGGTTCGGGACCGACACCCGGCTTTCCCGCATTCAGATTTTTCTTTTCCACGTCCTTGGCACGCGCCGGCGGCGGGGTGTCCGTATAGTGAACCCGCCCGTTTGCGTCAGTCCAGCGGTACTGCTGCGCCTGCACCGGAACGGCCGCCAGCACGACGACGAACACGGCGACCATCTTTGGCGTTGTATGCATCATTCGATCGCTCCGGCCGGAATGGGCCCATTGGTCGCGAAATAATACCACTCGCGCGGATTGGCCAGCGACTAGGCGTCCGGCCCTTGGGGCTCGAGTTTCCGGGGTAGCGAAAACACGACGCTTTCGTGGATTCCCTCAAGTGGACGCACGCTGCGTGCGCCCATCTCGCGCAACCGCGCTATCAAGGCCTCGACGAGCACTTCAGGCGCCGAAGCCCCGGCGGTTACCCCGATACGGGTCTTGCCCGCCAGCCATTCCGGCTTGAGTTGGTCTGCGCTGTCGACCATGTAAGCGGGCACGTCCATGTTTTGCGCCACTTCGCGAAGCCGGTTCGAGTTCGAACTGTTGGGCGAACCGACAACGATCACCAGGTCGCATTGCGGGGCCATGAACTTCACCGCATCCTGACGGTTTTGCGTGGCGTAGCAAATGTCGTCCTTCTTCGGCCCGAGGATCGCGGGAAAGCGCTCGCGCAGCGCCGCGACAATGGACTTCGCGTCGTCCACTGAGAGCGTGGTCTGGGTCACATAGGCGAGCCTGGCCGGATCCCTAACCTGCAGGGTTGCCACATCGGCCAGGGTTTCGACCAGGTGCATCCCCGCCTCCGCCTGCCCCATCGTGCCTTCGGCCTCGGGATGGCCGCGGTGCCCGATCATTATGATCTCGTGCCCGCTCTTCAACAGCTTGGCGACCTGAACATGGACCTTGGTCACGAGCGGGCAGGTCGCGTCGAAGATATTCAGGCCACGCGCCGCCGCGTCGCGCCGCACTTCCTGCGACACCCCGTGCGCGCTGAAGATCACCGTGCTGCCTCTGGGCACCTCGTCGAGTTCTTCGACGAACACCGCGCCCTTGGCGCGCAGGTCGGCGACCACGAACTTGTTATGCACGATTTCGTGGCGGACATAGATCGGCGCCCCATACTGCACCAGCGCCCGCTCGACGATCTCGATCGCGCGCTCGACGCCGGCGCAGAATCCGCGCGGATTGGCGAGCACCACCTCCATGTCGCTCGTGCCCTGGCCGGACTTTTCTTCAGCGGACTTTGCTTCAGATGTCATACAGTAGATGCGCCCTCTTTCGTGGGACTCAGAGTACGGCCAGAATTTGGACTTCAAAACGGACCGGCCGCCCGGCCAGCGGATGGTTGAAGTCCACCAGCGCGCCATCGGCGCCGACAGACTTTA
>JBBQVP010000303.1:0-3923 GCA_038211455.1 Burkholderiales bacterium | reverse complement strand
TCGGAGCAGATCTGCTCGTTCGAGCGCTCGCGGCGCTTCAGCCACCAGCCGTACTGTACCGGCCAGTCGTGCATCGCGTCGATAGACTTGCGTCCGGGCGCAATCTCTACCATCTGCGGCCAGCACGGGTTGACAAGTGCTTCGCGACTCACCCGCTTGGCTGAAGATTATTTCCTTTGTCCGCGCCAGGCGCAGGGAACAGCGCGACTTCCTGACCTTTGCGAGTGGCGGGTACCCGGGTTCCCGCCAACCCATGCCCCGGCGTGGCATGATCCGCCGCCCACTCACTTCGATCCCCGTAGGAACCATGAACAACCCGAACCGCCTTACGCCTCGCGCGGGCGCGCCGGTGGCTGCGCGCCGCTGCCTGCTCGCCACACTGCTCACACTGGCCTCTCCTGCCCTCTTCGCGCCGCAGGCGCTCGCGCAGGCAGCGTACCCCGCCCGCCCGGTCACCTTCGTCGTGCCGTTCGCGCCCGGTGGCGGGACCGACATCACCGCGCGCACCGTGGCCGCGCGTCTGTCGGCCAAGTGGGGCCAGTCGGTGATCGTGGAAAACCGTGGCGGCGCGGCAGGCCTGCTCGGCGCCGATGTGGTAGCCAAGGCGAAGCCCGACGGCTACACGCTGTTGATCGCAAACGTCGGCATCACCTCGATCAACCCTGCGCTGTACGCAAAGATGCCCTACAACGCGGACACCGCTTTCGCGCCGATCTCCCTCATCTGCGAACTGCCCTTCGTGCTGATGGCCAGCCCGAAGCTGCCGGTCAATTCGGTCAAGGAACTCATCGCCTATGCAAAGGCGAAACCCGACCTGGTGACCTTCGCAAGTTCGGGCAGCGGCGGCTCGCCCCACCTCACTGCCGAGATCTTCCAAAGCGCCACCGGTACGAAGATGACGCATGTGCCATACAAGGGCGGCGGCCCGGCGATGATCGACCTTATGGCCGGCCACGTCGACCTGCTGTTCGCCTCCGTTCTGGAGGGCTCGGGCCACATCAAGGCCGGCAAACTGAAAGGCCTCGCGGTGTCGCACGCGAAGCGCAACATCGCGCTGCCCGATGTTCCGACCCTGGCCGAGGCAGGCGTGAAGGATGCGGAATCCGGTTCGTGGATCGCGCTGCTCGCGCCTGCAGGAACGCCGACGGCCATCCTCGAAAAGGTCAACGCCGACGTGAAGGACGCGGTGGCGGCGCCCGAAGTGCGCGAGAAACTGATCGCGCAAGGCGCCGTGCCGCAGACCAGCACGCCGAAGGAACTGCAGGCGCTGATCTCATCCGACCTCGCGCGCTACAGCCGGGTCATCCGCGAGAAAGGGCTGCGGGTGGAGTAGTCGAGCGGCAGGCGGCTTCCATTTAAAGCGCCGCCACCGGAACGCAAAGGCGGCAACTGAACGCCTTCAGCCCCTGGTCTTTTGCCGCATCGACCGGGTAGTACTCAAAGCAGGGACGGTTGTCCATCTGCAAGCCGCTGGCCGGGAGCCAGTCGCGCAGCAGCGCTGTCCACGCATCGTTGATCGTGCGCGGATCGCCGCGGAAATCGAGCACCGCGTACCTGCCCCCGGGTAACGCGCCGCGCTGCGCCTTCCCGCTGAGCGCCGTGCCGGCGGGCACCTCGACACAGGCGTCGTAGCGGCACTTGCCCGGTGAGACGATGCTCGGGTCGTCGTGGCTGATGCCATAGCGGGCGGCGTCCAGCAGGCCGTTCGCTTCCATCCACGGCGCGAATGTCTCCACCCAGAATCTGCCCACCGGCTCGCCGTAGGGTCCGACATGCCTGAGGTAGGCAATCGATGCGGGCGCAAGGTTCTCGAGGCGGACATGCATGGCGGTCTCCGGTGTTGCGTTGTGGAAGTTGCCATGCTGAACGCGGCTCGGCCCGCTTGCCTGATCGGGCTTGCTATCCGGCTGACCGGGCTTGCGGACCTGCGCCCGCTGCAGCGCCCGCAGCTGTACCTGCTGCCTGCGCCATGCGCCCGGCGATTCGCCGAAGTGCAGCTTGAAGCGCCGCGCGAACGCCTCGGCGGAACCGAAGCCGACCGCCAGCGCGACGGAAAGAACCGTAGCGTCCGGCTGGGTGACGAGTCGGGTCGCGGCGAGTTCCAGGCGACGGCGGCGCACATAATCGCCGACACGCTCGCCCGTCCAGGCCGCGAACAGCCGGTGGAAATGGAAGGCCGAGAAGTTGGCCACGCGCGCCAGCGCCGCGAGTTCGAGCGGCCCGGCGATATGGCGGTCGATATGCAGCAGAACCCGGTGCATGCGGGATTCGTAGGTGGCTCGACTGCTAGGCATGGCCGCAAGACCTCCAGCGGATGTCAGACCGCACGCACCTCAACCACGCTGCGCCGCCTCGATCGCCGCGATGTCGATTTTTCCCATCTGCATCATCGCCTCGAACGCGCGTTTTGCAACCGCGGGGTCGGGGTCGGTGATTGCTTTGGTCAGGGCGACCGGCGTGATCTGCCACGACAAGCCCCACTTGTTCTTGCACCAGCCGTACGCGCTCGCCCGGCCGCCATTGCCGACGATCGCGTTCCAGCAGCGGTCCGTTTCGGCCTGGCCGTCGTACCAGAGGCAGATCGTGTTTTTTGCGGGGGTGGTCATGTCACTTCTCCATTGGAACAGATCGGGTCAGCAGAACTATCCGCGCAATGCGTCCTCGCGCCCTCGGCCCCCGCATATTCAAGGATCCGGGCCGGGAGGGTTTTGTGCACACCCGGCTTCACGAATAGGGTTTGAGATTCAAGCTGCGCTGAATATCTTTGCGCACCACATCCGGCACGCCGGCCTTTTGCGCAAACGATTTCCATCTCGACACCGACGCCTGCACCTCGGCAACGATTTTCGCAGCGCGCCCCCGTTTCATCGCAGCCGTCTTTGCGCAGGCGCTGAAGTCCTCCAGCGTGAAATCGTCGCGCTTTCCATTCATCGTCATCTGGTGGCTTGCGGTCCACGCACCCGCAGGATTGAAGCTGTAGGTCATGTCAAAGGCCGGCGCCAGCGACCACTCGCCTGATTTATTCATCAGGAAGGCAACGTTCTTCACGTGGTCATCCTGATTGCGGGCCACGATGTTGAATGCCATGCGCCGGAACAACTGCTCGATGGCCTGCATGGGCAACTGCAGTTGCCGCATCACCAGCAATGCCTGCTCGTAACTGTAAGCGCCTGCCATGTTGAAATCGTAGTGCGCCAGGGCGCAGAGCGACTGCATGTGAAGTTTTTCGCCGTCAGCACCACCGCCAACAACGCGATCAAAGCGGCGCGTCATGAAATGCGACCGGCCATTCTCTTCAAACAGCCGGCATTCACTGAGTTCGATGCCGCAGTCAAGCGCCATCAGGTAGTACGCATACTCGATCAACCCGTAGCCTTTCGGGTCTTCCAGTTCCTTGTCCTTATTGCCACTGACGCCGTCGAATTTCAGCAGCCAGTATTCGAATCCCCCGCCGGCTTTGACCTGGCCGGAGCGTACCTCATTGGTTTTGGGGTTCCATGCGATGACCGCCTTCGCCCTCGCGCCCCCGGCAGATGTGCCGACGCGCAGAATATCCCTGAGCGCGTCTTCCTTGCCTTCAGTCGCGAAAGACGCCTGCAGGTTATTCCGGTGGGTCAGGATCTGCGATGCAAGCGCAACCAGCTGGCCGACCTCGATGCGTGTTGTCTGGGTTGCCCTGGGGCCGATGGCGGGGGCAAATTCCAGCGCGCCCATGCCGCGTTCACCGGTGTAGCAAAGCCGCTCGATGGCGTTGAAGGAGTCCGGTAGCCGCCCCTGCGATGCCAGCCAGGCGTTTATCAGCGCGTTGCCAAATTTGTCGGGCAAGGAGTCTGCTAGCAGGCCGGGGAGTCCGAGAAACGTCGGGCGGGAAAGTTCAGGGAAGCGGAATACGCGCCGGGAAAGCGGCATCACAATCGGCGCGA
>JBBQVP010000302.1:0-3928 GCA_038211455.1 Burkholderiales bacterium | reverse complement strand
CGCACATCCCAGGCGATCTGCGCCCGCCGGGTCGTGTAGTTGATCGACACGCGTGTCACACCGGGGAACGTGCGCAGGTACTGCTCGTTCAGCCAGACGCAGGCGGCGCAGCGGATTCTGTCGAGCACGAGCATGGCCTCGAGCTCGTTTTCCCCAAATGGCGTGACGAACTGCTTCTGCGCCAGCGGATCGTCATAGATCTCGGCAGGCGGGAGTTCGCCCTGCCCCGCGTCGCCGGAAAGCGGGAGATCACGGGTCTCGTAATAGCTTTCCAGGCCGGCTGCGACGATGGTGCGGGCGACAGCCTCGCATCCCGCACAGCACAGCTCGCGCGGGCGGCCGAGTATCCCCATCCGGTGTGCACCGGCGAAAGGGACTGGCAGGCCGCAATGGAAGCAGGCCGCGACGGGCTCGGGTGCGGTTTCACGCAGCGTTTGCGCAGAGAGGACTGATGACATCCGGGCATGCTAGCGGGAGGTCTCGCGCGAGGCTTGATCTGGGTCAAGGCGGGGATTTCGCAACCCGGCGGGGACGCTTGCCCGTCGTCCTGCTACAAGGCTGTCCTAATTGCGCCCCGCCCGTACCCGTCCCCATAGCACCGCACAATCGGCGATATTGCCAGAATCGATTTGCCCAATGAGCTTGCGCCGAATACATTCGGGCTTCCCTTTTTCGGTTCCGATCCATCCCATGACCGCTCCAACCAATGCGCCAGCGAACGCCCGCGAAGGCAGCCTCGAGGCGCCGACGCGGCATCCTCTCGACTGGAAAAACCCCGATTTCTGGAACGAGGAAAGCCTCAACAAGGAACTGGAGCGCACCTTCGACATCTGCCACGGTTGCCGCCGCTGCGTGAACCTGTGCACTTCGTTTCCGACGCTTTTCGACCTGGTGGACGAAAGCAAGACAATGGAAGTGGACGGCGTCGACAAGAAAGACTACTGGAAGGTCGTCGACCAGTGCTATCTCTGCGACATGTGCTACATGACCAAGTGTCCATACGTTCCGCCCCATCCGTGGAACCTTGATTTCCCCCACCTCATGCTCCGTGCCAAGGCGGTCAAATTCAAGAAAGGCGAAACCACATTTCGCGACAAGCTGCTCTCCTCCACGGATGCGCTGGGCAAGCTTGCTACGATCCCGGTGGTGGTGCAGACCGTTAACGCCCTCAACCGCAATCCTGCAGCGCGCGGCGTGATGGACAGCGTCCTGAAGATTCACAAGGACCGCAGATTGCCCGAGTACGCAAGCCGGAAATTTCGGCCGAATGCCAGGGAAAGCCACCCGTTCGCGGTCAAGAACGGCAAGAACACGCCCGGCAAGGTCGCGATCTTCGCGACCTGCTACATCAACTACAACGAGCCCGGCATCGGCCATGACCTGCTCGCGATCCTCGAGCACAACGAGGTGCCGTATGTTCTGCTTGAGAAGGAAGCCTGCTGCGGCATGCCGAAGCTCGAACTGGGTGACCTCGAGTCCGTTGCGCGCAGCAAGGAGGCGAACATTCCGTTGCTTGCCAAAGCCGCGCGCGAGGGCTACGCCATTCTGACCCCCATCCCCTCCTGCACGCTGATGTTCAAGCAGGAGTTGCCGCTGATGTTTCCCGGTGATGCATATCTCGCCGCCGTGAAGAAGGCAATGTTCGATCCGTTCGAGTATCTGGTGCTCAGGAACCGTGACGGCCTGCTTAAGACCGATTTCAAGGCGGCATTAGGGAAGGTTTCTTATCACATCCCCTGTCACTCCCGGGTCCAGAACGTGGGCCAGAAGACACGGGAGATGCTGCAACTCGTACCTGGAACGGAGGTGAACACGGTTGAGCGCTGCGCCGGCCACGACGGCACTTGGGGCGTCAAGACGGAGTACTTCGACAACTCGATGAAAATCGGTCGCCCTGTCTTCAGGCAGATGGGCGAAACGCAGCCGGACTACATCAGCTCGGACTGCCCGATCGCAGGTCGCCATATCGAACAGGGAATGGGCACCAGCGAAAGCGCCAAGCCCGCCGAAAAGGCGCACCCGATCACGCTGGTGCGAAAGGCTTACGCAATCTGATGGAAAAACTCGTCACTACGAGCCGCGGCGCCGATGGCGTAGCCCGCGTCACCCTGGAGCACGCGGCCAAGGCCAACGCGCTTTCCCGGGCGCTCATGATGCAGATCATCGAAGCGCTTGAGAACCTGTCTGCGGACCCGGTCGTGCGTGCCGTTGTCGTCACCGGCGCAGGCGGAAAAACGTTCATCGGCGGGGCCAACGTAGACGAGATGGCCGCCGTCGATACCGAGGGCGCCCGGAAATTCATCACCCTGGTCCACCGCACTTGCGACGCGGTGCGCAAGGTGCCGGTGCCGACCATCGCGCGCATCGACGGCTACACGCTGGGCGCGGGACTGGAATTCGCTGCTGCGTGCGACCTGCGCATTGCCTCCGACCGGTCGATGTTCGCAATGCCTGAAGTTCGCCTCGGTATCCCCTCTGTCGTCGAAGCGGTGCTGCTGCCGCGCCTGATCGGCTGGGGACACACCCGACTCCTCCTGCTCACCGGACGGTCGATCGATGCCGCGACCGCGCTTTCGTGGGGGCTGGTCGAGGAATCCGTGCCTAGCGACGAACTTGATGCCACGGTCGATCGCTGCCTGGCCGATATCCTCGCCAGCGGGCCGCTCGCGGTGCGCAGGCAGAAGCGCCTCATTGACGCCTGGATGGATACGCCGACCGATACGGCGATAGCGGCAAGCATCGGTGAATTCGCTGATGCCTGCGCCACGCAGGAGAGAACCGACCTAATGCACGCGCACCTGGAGGCGCGACGCCGCAGGAAGTAGACGGGCCAGGCCGAAGTGTATCGATACCGATACACAAACTCACAGGACCGCCCCTGCCGGCGGCGCCTCGGTAGAAAACATCTATCGAATTATGCAGGCTGCAGGATGTGAATCACGCGGCTTGCGATGAAGTCCTTGTTCTTCGCCGCGTAGGCTGCCATGTGCGGCGCACCCGCGTGAGCCTTCAGCGCCTCCATGCTCTCCCACTTTTCGACCACCATGAAGGTCTCCGCACCAACTTTGGTCTGAAATCCAAGTGCGTTTTCGGCGTCGATTGCCGCGCCGTACTCGATGCACCCCTGCTCTGCCTTCACGGCGGGAACGTTGGCTCGGAAATTTGCCAGGATCTGATCGCGCATGCCGGGCTTGGCGGTGATGACTGCGATGACGTGAATCATGCTGTGGGCCTCCTTTGATTGAGTGCCGATGATAACAGCGGCGCAAACGCAAAAAAAAACCCAACCTCAGAGAGGTTGGGTTTTTTCATGTATGGCCTGGCGGTAACCTACTTTCGCATACGCAATTGCACACTATCATCGGCGCAAACTCGTTTCACGGTCCTGTTCGGGATGGGAAGGTGTGGTTCCAAGCTGCTATTGCCGCCAGATTGGCTCTGGACTCGACACGTCATTCGCATGGCAAACGGCGGTCAGTCGCTATTAGGGAGAAGTAAAGCTCTGGGTGAAATGCACCAAGCACTCACCGGAACCTTGCGCATCGCGCAGTAGTCACGGTTATAGGGTCAAGCCACACGGGCAATTAGTACCGGTTAGCTCAAGGCCTTACAGCCCTTGCACACCCGGCCTATCAACGTCCTGGTCTAGAACGACCCTTTAGGAGGATCAAGTCCTCGGGAAGTCTCATCTTAAGGCAAGTTTCCCGCTTAGATGCTTTCAGCGGTTATCTTTCCCGCACATAGCTACCCGGCGATGCCACTGGCGTGACAACCGGTACACCAGAGGTGCGTCCACTCCGGTCCTCTCGTACTAGGAGCAGCCCCCTTCAAACTTCCAACGCCCACGGCAGATAGGGACCAAACTGTCTCACGACGTTTTAAACCCAGCTCACGTACCACTTTAAATGGCGAACAGCCATACCCTTGG
>JBBQVP010000301.1:0-3936 GCA_038211455.1 Burkholderiales bacterium | reverse complement strand
AAAAATCGTCGAGGGCGCGCAGGCCATGCACGGCAGGATCCTGCGCGGGCGCGTATTCGTTGCGCTGCATATGCACGCGGGTGACGGCAACGTGCATACGAACATTCCGGTCAACTCCGACGACTACCTGATGCTGCAGCGTGCAAACGAAGCCGTGGCGCGCATCATGCGGCTGGCGAAATCGCTCGGCGGGGTGATCTCCGGTGAGCACGGCATCGGCATTACCAAAATGGATTACCTGGAGCCGGCCGAGATCGAGGCCTTCCGCGCCTACAAGCAGAAGGTCGATCCGCAGGGGCGCTTCAACGCCGGCAAGCTGCTCGCGGGTGGCGATCTCGCCAATGCCTACACGCCCAGTTTTTCGCTGCTCGGCGCGGAGTCGCTGATCCTCGAGCAGTCGGATCTCGGGAAGATCAACGATTCGATCAAGGACTGCCTGCGCTGCGGGAAGTGCAAGCCGGTGTGCGCAACACATGTGCCGCGGGCGAACCTGATGTACTCGCCGCGCAACAAGATCCTTGCCACCTCCTTGCTCACCGAAGCGTTCCTCTACGAGGAACAGACGCGGCGCGGCGTGTCGCTGGCCCACTACGACGAATTCGGCGACGTGGGTGACCACTGCACCGTGTGCCACAAGTGCGCGAGCCCCTGTCCGGTGGACATCGATTTCGGCGACGTGTCGATCGCGATGCGCAACCTCATGCGCCGCCAGGGAAAGCGGCGCTTCAACCCAGGCACTGCGGCGTCGATGTTTTTTCTCAACGCGACGGACCCGCGCAAGATCAAGCTCGTGCGCACGCTGATGATCGAATGGGGATACGGGCTGCAGCGCTTTGCCTGGGGGCTCGCGCGCAGGGCCGGTCTGGCCGGACGCCAGACGCGCCACCCGCCGGCGACGACAGGCAAGCCGGCCCTGATCTCGCAGGTGGTGCATTTCATCAACAAGCCGATGCCGGGCAATCTGCCTAAACGGACCGCGCGGGCGCTGCTCGATGTTGAGGACGCGCGCATCGTGCCGATCATTCGCGACCCGAAGAAAGTCACCGAGGATTCGGATGCGGTGTTCTATTTCCCCGGCTGCGGATCGGAGCGACTGTTCTCCCAGGTGGGCCTTGCGACCCAGGCAATGCTCTACGAGATCGGCACCCAGTGCGTCCTGCCGCCCGGCTACCTGTGCTGCGGATACCCGCAGACCTCGGCTGGCGAGGCCGAAAAGGGCGAGCGCATCATCACGCAGAACCGCGTGCTGTTCCACCGGCTGGCGACCACGCTGAACTACCTCGACATACGCACGGTCATTGTCTCCTGCGGCACCTGCATGGACCAGCTCGAAAAATACGAGTTCGAGAAAATCTTTCCGGGCTGCCGCCTGCTCGACATCCACGAGTACCTTCTGGAGAAGGGCGTCAAGCTCGAGGGGGTCCAGGGCACGCGCTACATGTACCACGACCCCTGCCACAGCCCGATCAAGACGCAGCAGCCGATGCAGGTAGTCAACGCGCTGCTCGGAGGCGACGTCGATCTCTCCGCGCGCTGCTGCGGTGAATCGGGCACGCTGGCGGTCACGCGCCCGGACATATCCACCCAGGTGAGATTCAGCAAGGAAGAGGAGTTCAGGAAAGGCGTCGCGGCGATCGGCGCCGCCGGCCACAGCGGTCCGGTAAAGATGCTGACCTCGTGCCCGTCCTGCCTGCAGGGATTGAACCGATTCGCGGATGACACAGGGGTGCAGTCCGACTATATTGTCGTCGAATTGGCGCGCCACCTGCTCGGAGAAGACTGGTTGCCGGGCTTTGTGCAGAAGGCCAACAGCGGCGGGATCGAGCGCGTCCTTCTCTGAGAGGGGAACCGTGGTGCATTGTCAGCTCTGCGAGGAGGAAGGTGGGATCGTGCTGTGGCGAGACGACTTCTGCCGGGTGATCCGGGTCGCGGGGGGCGACTATCCCGGGCTGTGCCGGGTCATCCTCAATCAGCATGTCCGCGAGATGACTGATCTTGCCGAAGCGGAAAGCGCCCGCCTGATGCGTGCGGTATTTGCGACCGAGTCGGCGCTGCGCGGGCTGTTCCAGCCCGACAAGATGAATCTGGCAAGTTTCGGCAACCAAGTGCCACATTTGCACTGGCACGTGATCCCCCGTATGTCCGATGATGTTCACTTTCCCGATCCGGCCTGGGGCCCGCCCCGCCGGAGCGCGCCAGCCAATCGCCCCGAGGTGAGCGACGCCGCAATTGCGGCGAAGCTCGCCGAGTTGCTCGGCTGACGGATCACGAACCAGGCAAAAACCGGACACCATGACAGAGCTCGCAACCCAGCTTCCGCAGATTTCCGCAGACTCCGCCCCCGAATTCAGCGATCCCGAGACCTGCAAGACATGGCTGGAGCATGTGCCGCTGGCCAACGTCGGCGAGGCGCAACGTCAGTTGCTTGCGCAGGTGATGGAATTCAACCGCTTCCCCTGCAAGGCGGCGATCCGAGTGCAGACCCTCGAAGCGTTGCGCGAGGCGGTTGCCTTTGTCCAGATCGAGCAGGCCAAGCGGTTTACCAACCGGGCGCTGCCGATGGCCGAGAATGAGGCGGGGATATTCGAAAGCACGACGCAGCTTTGGGAGCAGATGCGGATCGGCTACCTGCATTGCCTGATGGCCAGCCAGGCCGACGAATCGGGAATGCGCGCCCAGGCGGCGCTGCTTGCGCAGCGCGCACTCGCCTACACGGGCCTCAAGATGTTCCACCACTATCGCGCCTACCGTGAGATTCCCCCGCACGACTGGGGCGCATTGCACGCGACCTACCTGTGCGCCGAAGAACTCGGTGTCGGCGAGGAAGAGGTCAAGGACTACCTCAACCGGGACGTGCACGAGGCCACCCCGCGGATCCAGTACATGCGCGCGCTGCTGATGGGCATGGCCAATCCGAACGAACTCGCGCGCAGGCAGCTTTCGTTCGTCGGCTTCCTTCTCGAGCGGTGGGCCGAGAAGGTTGATCTTTCGGCCGAGCCGGTGGCCGACGAGGGCATGCTGCCCCTGGTGGTGGATCTCGCCGGTGACAGGCCGCCGGAGCGGCAGACCGGAAGCGGCGACCTTGTAGCGGCCGACCCTCGCTATCTCGACGTGACCCGGCTCGCGAAGAGCATGAAGAACCGTATCGGCCTGTTGCGCAAGGGCGAGTCGCCGGCCAGGCTGGCGCTGGGCGAGGACTGCGTGCAGCCCTCGTGCGAACAGCTGCTGTTGTTTCTGTTCCGCCAATGGTGCCAGCCGCGCCAGCCGCGTGTCGGCGAGCGTAAGCATGTGGCCGATCCGGCGATGGTCTGCAACGACATGGCTGCGATTCACTACTACATCTTCGGCAAGGTGTTCAGGCAGCCAGGCGGGCAAAAGGAACTCTCGAAGAAAGAGCGTGAGCAGATTGCGACGTTCGGCCGGGTCAGCACCAAGGACGAAGACGACTACAGCATGGTGCATGGATTCCTGCTCGAGCACTGGCAGGTAGAGGACGAGAGCGTGACGGGCCTGCGCATGGCGCGCGCCACGGGCAGCCCCGGAAAGCGGTTTTCGCATGGGCAACTCGTCGCGGTGCGGCCTGGCGACGCGAAGAACTTCATGCTTGCCCAGGCGCGCTGGCTGGTCCAGGGCAATGACGGCTCGCTCAACGCGGGGCTGCGCCTGATGCCCGGGCTGCCGGCGGCGATCGCGGTGCGGGCCTATGGGCTCAACGCGGCGAACGAAAAATACGTCCCCGCGCTGACGCTTACCGAGGTCGCCGCGCTCAAGTCACCGCCCACCCTGATCCTCCCGGTAGGCTGGTACAAGCCCAGGCGCGTCATCGAGGTGTTCGTGCAGCAGGTGTTGCGGGTCAGGCTCGTGGAACTCATCGATCGCGGACCGGATTTCGAGCGCGTCACCTACGAGGTTCTGCCAGACTAGGCAGTATCGGGG
>JBBQVP010000300.1:0-3939 GCA_038211455.1 Burkholderiales bacterium | reverse complement strand
GCCGATCCCGACATGCCCGCAAAGATCATGCTGCCGATGACGTTGACATGGGCCAGGCCACCGCGGATTCGACCCACCATGAGATTGGCCACAGCGAAGATCCGCTCGGTAGTGCCGCCGACATTCATGAGGTTGCCAGCCAGGATGAAGAAGGGGATGGCAAGCAGCGGGAAGGAAGTGGTGGCTGCGTAGGCGCGCTGGACAAATATGACCAGTATGTCTGGCCCCGATGTGAGCAGCATCGTCGCAATCGCCACCAGGGCCAGACCGCCGGCGATGGGCAGGCCGGCCAGGATGGTCAGGCACAGGGAAAACAGTATTCCTGCTACTAGCATCCTTTGGCCGGCGCGTCAGGCGCGCGCTGCTGTCACGAGCTTGGACCAGGTGTTCCAAGTGTCGTCGCCGAGGTTCTTCCGCAGTACCTCGTAAGCCGGCCCCATCTTGCTGCGAAAGGGCGCGACGTCGGGCCGGGTGACCGCGACGCCGGCCTTCTGCATCTGTGCCAGAGACTCTTCTTCCTTGTCCCGCACGCCCTTGCGCGCAGCGGTTCCGGCAATCACGGCCTCTTCTGAAATGATCTGCCGCTGGGCCGCGTTGAGCTTGTTGTTCCATGCGCGCGGATTAGCCGCGAGCATGATCGAAGCGTAGATGTGCTTGGTCAGCGCGATGTGGCTCTGCACCTCGAAAAACTTGGCCGCGAAGGTGGTGCCGATCGGGTTGTCCTGACCATCCACTGTCTTGTTTGCCAGCGCAAGGTACACCTCCTGGAACGCGACAGTCTGGGTATTGGCGCCCAGAGCTTCGAATGCAGCCTTGATCGCCAGTTCTGGTGGCACACGGATCTTCATCCCGGTCACGTCGGCGGGCGTATTGACCGGCCTGCGGCTGTTTGACAGCGCGCGGAATCCCCACTCGAAGTTGGCGATCCAGGCGAATCCGGCCGTGGCCAGTTGCTGCGAGATCCAGTCGCGGGCAGTCACGTCAAGGGTCCGGTGGGCATGGTCATAGTCGTCGAACTGGTACGGGATATTGATGACACCGATGGTCTTGGAGATCGCCTCGATGTTGGCTGGGTTCATCAGGATCATGTCGATCGCACCGAGCCGGGTCTGCTGCGCGGTCTCGACTGGCGAGCCGAGGGCATTGTTGGGGAATACCGTGATCCGGACATCCCCCTGGGTTCGATCGGCGATGCGGCGAACCATCTTCTCGGCCTCGGTGTGCACAGGGTGCGAGAGATCGGCCGGATGGGTGAGCCGTAACTCGACGGCGGCTCGCGCTGGAACAACATAAGGAGAACTCACGAGCGCGGCGCCAACTTGCAGGACCGAGCGGCGGGTTAAGGGAATTCGGGTTGTCATTTGTCTCCTCCATTTTGGTTAGGGCGGGCTGAATCATGCATGCAATATCTTCTAGCGTCAATGTTGCATACAAGATTTTCAACGCCGACCGGATCATTCGGCGACGTCTGGGGGACCCGGCAGTGGATTCACACGGAGCGAGTTCACTACCAGGGAGAGCCCGTTGTGGACGTGTCCACGCATGGCTGCCGCGACGCCAGCGGCATCCCTGGCTGTGAGCATTGCCAGGATCTCCGAGTGCTCATGGGTTGCCTGTTGCCACCGTTCCGGCCACAGGTTCGAGGCGTAGCGAGCGCGGTCAACCCGTTGTGCCAGCAGGTCCCAGACCCAGATCAAAACGGGGTTGTCTGCGTACACCATGATCGCGCGATGAAATGCTTTGTTGGCTTCAAAGTAGCCGGCAAGCTCGTCGCGTGCGTGGTGCCGCAGCATGGTGTAGTGCAGGATGCCCAATTCGGCAATCTGCGTCTCGGAAATGCGTTTGGCAGCCAGTTCGCCCGCCAGTCCCTCGATGGCTGCGACCACGTCTATGAGGGCTTCCGTTTCCTCGGCGTCGAGCGGCACTACAACCGGTGAGCGGTTCGGAAGTGAGGAAAGCAGTCCTTCCTGGGTCAGTGTCTTGATCGCCTCACGGACGGGTGTCCGCGATACCTTCAGTCGCTCGCACAGCGCCCGCTCGTTCAACCGCTCGCCGGGCGCGAGCGCACCGGTGATGATCATGCTGCGCAGGACCGATACCGCATTATTGTGTAGTTCGCCCTTGCGCAGGCGTGCGTCAGTCGCGTCTATTGCGGGCAGCATGTCCTGCGGGGTGGGGAGTGAGGGTAATTTCATGGAAGTGCCGGACTAGGATTGAGAATTTTCGCTGATCCAATACTTGTATGCAAGAATTGCGTATGAACATTCAACAAATATTCACCCGCTTCGCGCCTGCGTCGGGTGCGGCGTTGCCTGTCGGGTTGGTGGGTGCAGGTGAATTCGGTGCCACCTTTGTCGCGCAGGCAGCGCGAATGCAAGGGCTGCGAGTGATTGCCATCTGTGATCGCGATACGAACCGCGCCTGCGAGGCAGCACTCGCCGCAGGCCATCCGCCGGAGTCTGTGCAGATCTGCACCAACCTTTCGGCAGCCAGGGCGGTGGTGGCCGCCGGCGGTATCGCCATCGTCGGCTCCGCGCAGTTGCTGGTCAAACTGCCCTTGGTCGCGGTGCTGGAGGCGACTGGTGACCCCGAAGGTGCGGCCGCGATAGCGCTGGCAGCCATCGAGGCGGGGTGCCATGTGGTACTCGCGACGAAAGAAGCCGAGATTGTGGTCGGCCCCGAACTGGCAAGACGAGCCGCCGAACGCGGTGTCGTATGTTCCCCGGTCGATGGCGACCAACCGAGCCTGTTGATTGGGCTGGTCGCCTGGGCACGGATGCTCGGGCTGCCCGTCGTATGTGCCGGCAAGTCCAGCGAATCCGACTTCGTCTGGGACCCGGAAACCGAAACAGTGACGGCCTGGGGACGTACGGAGAAGGCGTCCGGTTATGGCCAATGGTTTTCGCAAGTCAGCGAAGCCGCGCTCGCGGGCCGCCACGAACTGTCGTTTGCACGAACGACCGTTCCCGACCTGTGCGAAATGGGGATCGTGGCCAACCATACGGGCCTGCTGCCCGACTGCCAGGGCCTGCATGCGCCAATCGTGCGCACCATCGAACTGCCGACGCTGTTCAGGCCGCGTGCTGACGGTGGTCTTTTGGCCGGTACCGGTCGTATCGACATGTTCAATTGCCTGCGCCGACCTGATGAACTCAGTTTTGCCGGGGGGGTGTTCGTCGTCGTCGAGGTTGCGGACGCGGCGACCGGCCGTCTGTTTGCCGCCAAGGGAATACCTACCTGTCCCCAGAGTCGTTACGTCCTTCTGCACAATCCTGTGCATCTGCTCGGCGTGGAGGCGGTGTTGTCCGTGTTGTCGGCCGTGCAGCTTGGCTGTTCGACCGGGGCCGCTGACGTCAGGCCGATCGTGGATCTGGTTGCGTCTGCAGCACGTGATCTGGAGCCGGGCGAAGTTCTCGCAATGGGTACGCGCCATGAGATTGCGGGGCTCTCCTATGCGCTGCAGCCGGCACAGCCTCTCGGCGCCGATGCGCCACTTCCGTACTACTTGGCGGCCGGCTGTCGCGTACGGCGTCACGTTGACCGTGGCGAGCCATTATGCGGTCGTGATGTGGAACTTCCGGGGGATTCCGCCTTGCAGCGACTAAGGCAAGCACAGGATGCCCGCTTTTTCGGTTGAGTGCGCTCGCTTCTGCGACTGACTCAGCGCAGTCGTCCCGACTTTAGAAGAAAAAAGCCCCATGTCACGGTGAAGGCCATCCTGAGAAATGCGGGGAAGAGTTTCTCGAAGAGTCTAGGCTTTCCTCCTTGGCGATTCTCCCTTTTGCTTGCGCGGCCGCATTCACGGCTCCACAGTTCTCCGCGTGACCGCAGCGCTCCGGTCGGTTTCCGCCCCTGCGTCGACATGGAAGACGTGATCACCCAATCGGTACATATAGAAGCACCCGCTGTAGACGGCCTCGTATTTGCCGAACACCTGGT
>JBBQVP010000299.1:0-4004 GCA_038211455.1 Burkholderiales bacterium | reverse complement strand
GGGAGCGCTGAGCGTCGTCCGCCCCGCGCATCGTCGCGCGCAGGATAATCGCGCGGGATTTGATCCGGATCAGTACCGCTCGAATTCCCGGGAGCGACCATGCAGCAGACAGGGCGTAACTGTGTCGGCGCGTGCCGGCGCCGCCCCATAGGGAGAATCCCGATGTTCGACTCCGCAAACCTGAACCATCGTTTCGACAAAGCCGCCTACGCCCGCGAAGAACCAAAACTCCGCCAGGCGCTGCTTGCTGCCCAGTACGCCCTGAAGGAGAACGGGCGCTTTCCGGTCCTGATCCTGATCGCCGGGGTCGAGGGCGCGGGCAAGGGCGAGACGGTGAACCTGCTC
This sequence comes from Burkholderiales bacterium, assembly GCA_038211455.1. GTDB lineage: Bacteria > Pseudomonadota > Gammaproteobacteria > Burkholderiales > SG8-39 > SZAS-79. The sequence goes on along the minus strand of JBBQVP010000299.1, from coordinate 3,659 downwards.
AACGAGTGGATGGATCCGCGGCATATCCTGACGCACGCCTTCCCGGCGCCCTCGGACGAAGAGCGTGAGCGGCCACCGCTGTGGCGCTACTGGCGCGCACTCCCGCCGCGGGGAAAGATCGGCGTGTTCTTCGGTGCCTGGCACACGCAGCCGATCGTGGACCGCGTCACCGGCAGGATCGCCGAGGCGGAGTTCTCGCAGCACATCTCGGAAATCCTGCGCCTTGAGAAGATGCTGGCCGACGAGGGCGTGCTGCTGCTCAAGTACTGGTTCCACCTGTCGAAGGACCAGCAGAAAAAGCGCCTCAAGGAGCTCGAGAAGGATCCCAAGACGCGCTGGCGGGTCACCGACATCGAGTGGGACTACTTCAAGATGTACAACAAGTTCATCAAGGTCAGCGAGCCGTTCCTGCGCAAGACCTCCACCGGGGAGGCGCCCTGGATCGTCGTGCCGGGCGCCGACCCGCGCTATCGTTCGATCACCGTCGGCCGGCACCTGCTCGCCGCGATGCGCGAACGGCTGGACGAGAAGCCCGGCGCCCGTGCGCCGGACAAGACACCGCCACTGCTCGCCGCAGCAGACAACCTGAACGTGCTGCGCGCGCTGAAGCTCGACCAGCCGCTGAGCCGCGAGTCCTACCAGAAAGAACTCGCTGCATGGCAGGGCCGCCTCAACCTGCTGTCGCGCCATCCCGGCATGCGCGAAAAGTCGGTGGTCGCGGTATTCGAGGGTAACGACGCCGCCGGGAAAGGCGGCGCGATCCGCCGCGTCACCCAGGCGCTTGACGCGCGCGTCTACCAGAACATCTCGGTCGCCGCGCCCACCGAAGAAGAGCGCGCGCAGCCCTACCTGTGGCGGTTCTGGCGGCATATCCCGCGGCACGGCAGGTTCACAATCTTCGACCGCTCCTGGTACGGCCGGGTCCTGGTAGAGCGCGTCGAGGGCTACTGTTCGGAGGCCGACTGGATGCGCGCCTATACGGAGATCAACGACTTCGAGCAGGCGCTGGCCCGCAACAACCTCGTCGTCGTGAAATTCTGGCTCGCGATCGGAAAGGAGATCCAGTTCACGCGCTTCAAGCTGCGCGAGAAGGTCGCCTTCAAGCGATTCAAGATCACCGACGAGGACTGGCGTAACCGCAAGAAGTGGGATGCCTATGAGCAGGCGGTCTGCGACATGGTGGACCGCACTTCAACTTCTATCGCACCCTGGACGCTGGTGGAGGCCAACAACAAGTACCACGCGCGCATCAAGGTACTGAAGACCCTTTGCCACGCGCTCGAAGTGGCGCTGGGCATGGATCCGGAAGGCGGCGGAAAAAAGAAGAACAAGAAAAAGCACGCATAGGAAAGGGGCGCGGCCGAAGCCGCGCTCCCGCGCCTAGCGCAGGCGAAACCGCACGCCGCAGAGGTCGATGCCACCGGCCGCATCCACGCAGCCGCGTGCCCGGGCTGTACGCATCACCCGTTCGCGATCGGCGACCTGCAGCACAACGCCGGCCAGCACCGCATCGCTTCCGGCACCCTGCAGGAAATCGATCTCTCCCGAGTCGAGCGTGATCCGCCAGCTGCCATCGTCGCGTTGCCGCGCCGGCCGCTCCATGATTCCGCCCCAGTGCGCGGCGAAACCCGCAGGATCGGGACACGCCATTTCCGCCGCCAGCATGCGGATCGTCAGCGTGGTCCGGATCGCCTTCTGCCAGTCCGCGCCGGCGGGCGCGTAGGGGCCGCGCGGATCCTCTCCGCCCGCCGTGCGGTTGAATTCGAGCATGGCCCCGCCGGTATCCTTCGGGTGGAGCTGCACGCCGAGGTAGTCGGCGCGCTCGATGACGTGCGCGCTGCGCACGCCGATGGCCGCGCAGTGCGCCTGGCGTCGCGCAGGATCGTCGCAATCCATGATGATCATGTACCCATGGCGCCCGCCATGACGCTCGAGGAAGCGCCCGGCGGCCGTGCCTTCGCGCGTCGGCGCAACGATCTCGATGAAATCGGTGCCCACAGGCAGAAGGACGTTCTCCAGGCCGTAGCGCGCGACATTCGGGTCGCGGTAGCACTCTTCCAGCCCGAAGACCGCCTTCAGGTTTCCGGCCGCAGGCTCAAGCGCCGCAGCCACCAGGCAGATCTGCCGCAATCGAAGGACTTGTTCTGCCATCGCTCAGCCCAGCGTGAATCCCGGCATACGGGCTATGCCTGCCATACGCCGTAGCCTTCCTCGCGCAGGCCGATCGCCAGTTCGACTTCCATATCGCGCGCTGCCTCGTAGGGCATCGGGTTGTAGACCGTGTACAGGCGGGGCAGCAGGCGCAGCCCGTAGAGGTGCGCATACCTGTTCGACTGGACGCCCTTGCGGTGGTTCTCGAAGCGCCGCTCCGGGGTGAGGCCCGTCATGCCGACGTAGAGGCATGGTTTGGTGGCGTCGTAGTCCGGGTTGGCCCTGCGAAATTTTGCCTCGTTGAGGACCTCGGGGCTGAGCTCGATCACGTAGACCGAGTGATGGTGGCGCGGCGCGGCCGGGGCTTTGCGCTTTTTCGTTCTCTTCGGCTTTGTCACCCCTGCCGGCATCGCCGCAGGCTACCCCCACGCCCTCCCGTACGCAACCGCAAGGTGATAGGCTCGTGCGTCAGGAGGCGCGTCATGGAATGGGACAAAGCATATTCGATCGGCATCCCGGAAATCGACGAGCAGCACAAGCAGTTGTTCGATTGCATCGACCGGCTGGAAGCCGCGGGTGACGACCGGCAGCGCGAGCTCGCCGTCTACTTCGTCATGGAGCAGCTGACCGATTACGTCCGGATTCATTTTGCGGTCGAGGAGATCGTGATGCGGCTGTTCGACTACCCTGGCCTCGATGCGCATGTGGCCGAGCACCGCGCGTTCGAAGCCAGGTTGAAGGAGTTCGAAGGGACCGAGTTGATCGAGGACGTTCACGCCCAGGCCGCCCACTTCCTGCGTGAATGGCTGGTCAAGCATATCCAGGGCAGCGACAGACGCTACGCGACCTACCTGCTCGAGAACGGCGCGGCGCTGAAGAGCAACTGAACCAGCGCAAGGGGGCACGATGGGCGAACAAAACCTGCTTGCCGTGGTCCGCCGGGTGGCCGCCGAAAAACCGGACTCGGTGGTCTACCGGACCTCGACCAGGACCTGGACGGTCGCCGAAATCCAGGACGCATCCGACCGGATTGCCAGCGGCCTGCGCTCGCTTGGCATCGGGCGCGGCGACCGGGTTGCAGCGCTCACCAAACACGCCACCGAATGCATCCTGCTCACGCTTGCCGCGTGCAGGCTGGGGGCCGTGTTCATGCCGGTCAACTGGCGCCTTGCCGCGCCGGAGGTCGAATTCATCCTGAACGACGGCGGCGCCAGGTTCTTGATGAGCGATATCGCTTTCCTGCCTGCGGTCGGCAAGGCCACGCTTCCCGCCCTCAGTCTGACGACAGCAACCGAAGGCGCAGCAGGGGTCGCCGGTTTCCACGCCTGGCTGGCAGGCTTCGAACCCTTGTCGGCGCACGCCGACCCGGCGCCGGAGGACACTGCGCTGCAGTTGTATTCGTCGGGCACGACCGGATTACCCAAGGGCGTGGAACTCACGCACGCCAACCTCCTCCTGCCGATCGGTATGTTTCGCGACATCTGGCATTTCGAGGGCAACAAGTCGGT
>JBBQVP010000298.1:0-4038 GCA_038211455.1 Burkholderiales bacterium | reverse complement strand
ACCGACCAGCCGATCAACCCCATCATGCCCAATCCGAACCAGACGCCGGGTGTGGGGTTGCGCCGGGCCTTGAGCTTGCGCCGGACCTTCGTGCCGACCTCCGACTCGAACCTGGCCGGGTCCTTCGGCCCTTTTGCGTCGGGTACCTCACTCATGGTGCAAGGCGGCGAAGCGGCGCAGGAATCCGGCTTCGAGCCGCGCCATGACCGCGCGCAGGTTGCGCTCGCTCTCGTCGCGGACCAGAAACTCCTGCTTCACTGCATCGCGCAACCGCCCCAGATCGGCACCCGCGATCGCGCGACGCACGGAGACGAGGACCTGTGATCCCGCCTTCACCAGCACGCCTTCATCGACAGCGACATAGACCTCGCCCACGGAGTGCGTTTCGTAGGTCAGGATCCCGGGCGGCAGAGCGGCAACGCAGTCCAGCCGCTGCGGCAGCAGTCCGAATGACCCCTCGGCCGTTTCGGCGACCACGCGGGACACGCCGGACTCATCCGCAAACACCTCGAACGGCAGGAGGATCCTAAGCTTCATGCGCATCGGCGACCGGTTCGCCATCGGCGACCGGTTCGCCGTCGGGTGGCGGTTTGCCCTCGGCAGGCGGCTTCGCATCCGACTCGGCGCCGTGCTGTACGGCCGGGACAGGCTTGGCTTTTGTTTTGGCTTCGTCGATCGCGCCGATCATGTAGAGCGCGCTCTCCGGGTAGTCCTTGAATTCGTCGCGCAGGATCCGCTCGCAGCCATCAAGCGCATCCTTCAGGCTGACCAGTTTTCCCTTGAGCCCGGTGAACTGTTCGGTCGCAAAGAAGGGCTGCGTCAGGAAGCGTTCCAGGCGGCGCGCGCGCGCCACCACATTGCGATCCACTGCTGAAAGCTGCTCCAGGCCGAGCATCGCGATGATGTCCTTGAGTTCCGCATACTGCGCCAGCGTCCTGCGCACCTCCTGCGCGAGCGCGTAGTGCCGCTCGCCCACGATGCCGGGCGTGGCCATCTTGGAGTTCGACTGGAGCGGGTCGATGGCCGGGTAGAGACCTTCGCTCGCACGCTTGCGCGATAGCACGATCGAGGCCGAAAGATGGGAGAACACATGGACCGCGGCCGGATCGGTAAAGTCGTCAGCCGGCACATAGACTGCCTGGATCGAGGTGATCGCGCCGGTATCGGTGTTTGCGATGCGCTCCTCGAGTCCCGCGAGTTCAGTCCCCATCGTCGGCTGGTAGCCCAGGCGCGAGGGCATCTGCCCCATCATGCCCGACACCTCCATGCCCGCCTGGATGAAGCGGAAGATATTATCGATGAGCAGCAGCACGTCGCGGTGCTCGTCGTCGCGAAAGTACTCCGCCATGGTCAGCGCCGCGTGACCGACACGGAACCGGCTGCCCGGGGGTTCGTTCATCTGGCCGAAGACCATCACCATATTTTTCAGCACGCCGGCTTCCTTCATCTCGCGGTAGAGTTCCTCACCCTCGCGGCAGCGCTCGCCGATTCCGCAGAAGATGCTCACACCCTGGTGCTGCCCGACCATGTTGTGGATCATTTCGGTCAGCAGCACCGTCTTGCCCACGCCGGCCCCGCCGAACAGCCCGGCCTTGCCGCCGCGCTCAAGGGGCATCAGCACATCGATGACCTTGATGCCGGATTCGAACACTTCGGATTTCGTCGAGCGTCGCGTCAGGGCCGGCGGGGCACGATGCACGGAACGCCATTCGACAGCCTCCGGCGCCGCCGCCTGGTCGATCGGGTGGCCGAACACGTCGAACATGCGCGAAAGAATCGCCTTCCCCACCGGCACCTTCAGCGGGCCGCCGGCATCCTCCACCGCCATGCCGCGCGCAAGGGCCTGCGTGGGCGTCAAGGCAATGCCGCGCACGTGGTGCGCATCGCGCTGCGCCTGGACTTCGATCAGGATCTGGCCGTCTGCACCGGCTCGCAGCATGGAATAGATCGGCGGCAGGATCCCGTCGAACCGCACGTCCACCACGCTGCCGCGCACCGAAGTGACCACACCGGGGTTGGAATGCTGTGCGTTCTCTTTCATGCTTCTTCTGCATTCCGTAACGGATCCGTCACCGCATCCGGTTCGTCGCATTCTCCCGGACCGCGCACAGGCGCTGTTTGACGCCGCTCAAACCGGAGGCCGATCGGAAGGTGGATCGACACAGTCAGGGGTAGCCGAATCCGCCAGAAGTTCCTGTCAATCCCGGATTTCGCGTGGCTTTCGCCTGGAGCCAGGAGAAATTCTGCGTTTCCGGCCTGGCGAGGACTGTGCGTTGACGTACATACCAATGCAAAACGGCCCTTGCGGGCCGTTTGAATTTCCGCACGCGGTTCACGATCAGCCGGTGTTCAGCGCCCCGCCCCCGTCGACCAGCAGTGACACGCCGGTGATGAACGCCGCCTCGTCTGAGGCAAGGAACAGCGCGGCATTCGCAACATCCCAGGCCGTCCCCATGCGATGGCGCAGCGGCACTTTTGCGTCACGCATTGCGGCGATCTCGGCGCGGGTCTTGCCGGTCGCGCGGGCACGCGTGTCCACTGCCATCGGCGTGTCCATCAACCCCGGCAGGATCACGTTGGCGCGCACGCCAAACTCGGCGTTCTGGATCGCCACCTGCTGCGTGTAGGCGATCATCGCCGCCTTGGTCGCCTTGTAGGTCACGAGCGGATACTTCTCAACCGCAGCCAGCGAAGAAATCATCAGGATGCAGCCGGACTTCTGCTCGCGCATGATCGGAATCACGTGCTTGCAGGCCATCACGGCGCCGCGCAGGTTGATGGCGGTCACCCGGTCGAAGGCCTCCTCGGTGATTTCGGTGGGCGAAGCATCCCCGCCCGCGATGCTCACGCCGACGTTGTAGTGCAGGATGTCGATGCGGCCCCAGCGCGCCTTCGCCGCCGCGATCGCAGCGGCGAGCGTGGCTTCCTTCGTCACGTCGGCCTCGAAGGCAAAGCAATCCTTCGCCGCCGCGCCGGTCAGCGCCACGGTTTCCTGCGCCGAGGCAAGGTCGCGATCCACCGCCATGACCTTCGCGCCCTCTTGCGCGAAGCGCAACACGGTGGCGCGTCCGTTGCCCATGCCGGTGCCCGGCCCCTGTCCCGCGCCGATCACGATGGCGGTTTTTCCCTGCAGACGCATGTCGATCTCCCGGAGAAACTGCCGGGCCGCTGGCGGCCCGACTGATGTTGATCTATGGGTTCCGATCATAGCAGTCGTGTTTTTCCGGGCGGCTCCGCTCGCCGTGTCGCGCCGGGCGCCTCGCGGTGGCGCGGGGAGGTGCGCCGTTCCCGCCGGCTGCGATCGGCATGCTCGTCCGGGATCGAAAGCAGGAACGCAGTGTTGATAAGCGCCATGTGGGTGAAGGCCTGCGGGAAGTTGCCGAGCATATGCCCGGTCTGCGTGTCGAATTCCTCGGAGATCAGGCCCAGGTCGTTGCACAGCCCGAGCAGGCGCTCGAACAGCGCACGGGCCTCGTCGCGCCGTCCGCACAGCGCGAGGCAGTCGGCCAGCCAGAAAGAACAGGGCAGGAACGCGCCTTCGCCACCGGGCAGCGCATCGACCCCGGAATCGCTCGAATAGCGCAGCGCCAGCCCGTCCACCAGCAGCTCGCGCTCGATCGCCGCGAGCGTGCCGCGCACACGCGGGTCCTCCGGCGGCAGGAAACCGACCTGGGGTATCAGCAAGAGGCTCGCATCGAGCTCGGCCGCACCGTAGGATTGCACGAAGGTATTGCGGCGCGCGTCGAACCCCTCGGCGCAGACCTGGGCGTGTATCTCATCTCGCACTTCGCGCCAGCGCTCCACCGGGCCGGCAAGCGCAAAGGTCTCGGCATCACTGACCGCACGGTCGAACGCGACCCATGCCATTATTTTCGAGTGGGTGAAATGGCGGCGCGGGCCGCGCACTTCCCAGATCCCCTCGTCGGGCTGCTGCCAGTTGGCGCCGAGGAACTCGAGCAGGGCGATCTGGATGTTTGAGGCGGCGGGCACCGGCTCGAGCCGCACCCTGCGTGCCAGGTGCAGGGTGTCCATGACCTC
>JBBQVP010000297.1:0-4072 GCA_038211455.1 Burkholderiales bacterium | reverse complement strand
CGAGCCGCTAAAATCGCCGGCCAAGGAGAAATTCCGGATGAGTGACGCACTGACCTACCTGCTCAAGGCCCGCCCCGGGCCCATGGGGCACTACTTCAAATTTCTCAAGGAGGCCGGTGGCAGCCTGGACCCGAAGACGCGGGGGCTGATCTCCGTGATCACCAAGGTCCACGCGCAGACGGCTCGCGGCGTTAAGCAGTACGTGAAGCGCGCCCTCGCCGACGGGGCCACGGCAAATGAAATCCTCGACGCGTTGCTCATGGCCTTTCCGGCGCTTGGGCTGGCCAGGATCATTTGGGCGGTCGATGTGCTTCTGGAGATGGATCTTCCCGAGTTCCGGCTCGATTCACTGACCGCGGAACCCGCATGGCATCCCCTGGGCAAGGCCTCGTCGTTCGCCACCGGCGAGGCAACGCGCGTCGAATGCGACGGTCGTGCCGTGTTCGTGCATCGCAGGGACGACACCTGGTCGGTCTACGACAGCCATTGTCCGCATCAGCGCACCGATATTCCGCTTGCCGCACTGGAAGGAGGACGCCTTCAATGCCCCAAGCACGGCTGGACCTTCGACATCGAAAGCGGGGAATGCGTGTCCGGTGGAAACCGCCCGCTTGACCGCCTTCCGGCGCGCGTGGAAAAAGGGATCCTGCTGGCGCAATGGTGAGGGTACGGTCAGCGTGAAGCCCGCGACGATCAGGCTGCCGCCTCGAACCACTTGAGCCTTTCCCGCAGCCTGACTACTTCGCCGATGATGATCAGGGTCGGTGCCTTGACATCGCTCACGCGCAGGATCCCCGGCAAGGTCTCCAGAGTGCCGACCAAAACCCGCTGCTCCGGCATGGTGCCCTGCTGGACCAGCGCTGCGGGCGTCCCGGCAGGCAGGCCGTTCGCAATGAGCTCCCGGCACAGGATTTCAGCGCCGAGCAACCCCATGTAGAAGACCACGGTCTGGCGCGGCTGTGCCAGCGCAGGCCAGTTGAGGTCCATGGAGCCATCCTTCAGGTGGCCGGTAACGAAGATCACCGCCTGCGAATAGTCACGATGCGTAAGCGGGATTCCCGCGTACACCGCGCATCCGGAAGCCGCGGTAATCCCGGGCACCACCTGGAACGGAATCCCTTCGGCGGCAAGGGTATCAATCTCCTCCCCTCCCCGACCAAAGATGAACGGGTCTCCGCCCTTGAGGCGCACGACTCGTTTACCTTCCTTTGCCAGCCGCACCAGGAGGTGATTGATGTCGTCCTGCGGCAAGGAGTGCAGCGCGCGCTCCTTGCCGGCGTAGATGAACTCGGCGTCACGCCGGACCAGGTCAAGGACCGGTTTTGACACGAGGCGATCGTAGACGACCACGTCAGCCTGCTGCATCAGGCGCAGCGCGCGGAACGTGAGCAGGTCGGGATCTCCCGGCCCCGCACCGATCAGGGATACCTCGCCCCCGCTGAAGCCGATGCGCGCGTCGTCGAGGGAATCCTGCATCGCCCGGCGCGCCTCGTCGTCCCGGCCGCTGAATACCAGCTCCGCGATCGGCCCCTGCAGCGTCCGCTCCCAGAAGCGCCGCCGCTCTGCAAACGCAAATCTTGCCTTTACCCTGTCGCGAAACTCCGCCGCCAGGAAGGCAAGGCGCCCGTATCCCGCCGGGATCAGCGTTTCGAGACGCGCGCGCAGCAGCCGGGCAAGCACCGGGGACCTGCCCCCGCTCGACACGGCGACGGTCACCGGGCCGCGTTCGACAATCGAAGGCATGATGAAAGAGCACAGCGCCGGAACATCGACCACATTCACAGGGATGCGCAGCGCACGCGCGGCCGCCGCCACCGCGCGATTCACCGACTCGTCATCGGTCGCTGCGATCGTCAGCGAATAACCGTCCAGGTCTCCTTCGCGAAACAATGCAGACCGGTGCGCAACCCGCCCCGCGGCAACTTCCTTTTCCAGTGCCGCGCACAGCATCGGCGCCTGCACCGTGACCTCTGCGCCTGCGCGCAACAACATGCCCGCCTTGCGCGCCGCGACATCGCCCCCACCGACGACGAGGCAGGGCTGGTCGCGAATGTCCAGAAAAATGGGCAAATAGTCCATGAAATTCAGAGCTCTCCTGCCATGCGATATTCCTCGCTATGATAGCTTCGATTTCTCGCACCCATGCCCAACCTACTTACACTTTCCCGTGCTGCACGGCTGATCGGCATCAGGCGCGGCGCGCTGCAGGGCAAGATCCAGAACGGCGAACTGGCGACGTTCGAGGGCATGGTTTCGGCCGAAGATCTGCAACGCGCCTACCCGCAAGCGCACTTGGAAGACAATGCCGGGCTCGAGCGCCTGGACAAGATCAAGGATGCGGCCTATGCGCAGCGCATGCGCGAGCGGTTGATGCCCAATGCCGAGGTGCTGGCGGCACGGCTGGTTGCGATGAGCCGCGAGCGCGAACAGGTCGAGGCTCGCCTGGAGCACTACCGAACGGTAGTCGAGGGCGTGCAAGCGAAGCTGGTGACAATGGGCGGATCGGCAACGTCGCCGGTTGCCGTGAAACAGTTGATCTCCTGGCTGGACCGTCAGCTGGCCCCTGGACAGCGTGGCGCTGCCCTGCGGCCGCTGAGGATGCGAGAGGACTTCCTGAGAATCATGACAGCACATGTAAAGTTGGAACCGAGCGGCCACGAGTATTTCGTCGATGGCAATGACAGCCTGCTCGAAGCGGCGCTGCGGGCAGGACTTGCCATGGATTACGGATGCAGCGCCGGAAGCTGCGGAAAGTGCAAAGCAAGAATCCTCTCGGGCGAAGTGCAAAAGACGCGCCACTCTGACTACGTCCTGAGCGCCGCCGAAAAAAGCGCGGGCGTAGTCCTCATGTGCTGCAACACCGCCGTCATCGATCTCGTGATCGAGGCGCGCGAAGCCCATGGCGCGGCCGACATGCCGCTGCAGACTATCGATGCAAGGGTAAAGTCGATCGACCGGATTTCGGCTGAAATGCGCCTGCTCCATCTTCAGACGCCACGCACCAGCCGATTGCGTTTCCTCGCCGGCCAATCGGTATCGCTGCAACTTGGTAACGGATCGGCCGCGCACTTGCCTGTCGCAAGTTGCCCGTGCGATGACCGCAACCTGCATTTTCATGTGCAACGCCCCGCGGGCGACCCGTTCGCCGGGTACGTGTTTGACGAGCTGGGCCAGGGTGAAACTGTCCGGCTGGTCGGCCCGCAGGGAACGTTCGTCCTGGACGAGGAATCGCCAAGGCCCCTGGTTTTCGTTGCCGGGGACGCCGGCTTCGCCCCGATCAAGAGCCTCATTGAGCACGCCATGGCGCTGGAGGTCGCGGAGACTCTAAACCTTGTCTGGGTCGCTTCCGACAGTGGCGGGCACTACCTGGACAATTTATGCCGATCGTGGAGCGACGCACTGGATGACTTCAGCTATTTACCGTTGAGGGTCCCGGATTTCGGGTCCCCGGCGGCGATCGAATCGATTCTGCAGGAGGCATTCAAAGCCTATCAGCACATTGGCGACTACGACTTCTACATCTCCGGTCCCGGACCATTCAGTTCGGCGGCGCAACGCGTTCTCCTCGCGCGCGGACTGCCCCGCGCCCAGTTGTTCCTCGACGCAGCGCCGGACTGAACGGGTAAGGTCAGCCGGCGGCTAGGGGTGCGCGCTCCTGCCCAGGCCGCGGGTGACAGCGGCCACTGCCGCCTCCACACGTGAACGCATACCCAGCTTGCGCAGAATCGCCTTGACGTGAAGTTTCACCGTCCCATCGGATATCTCCAGCACCTGCGCGATCATCTTGTTGCTCAAGCCTTCGGCGATTCGCTCCAGGATCTGGAGCTCCCTCGGCGTAAGTTTCGAAAACGGCGTCTCCGTCGGGGCCGTCTGCGTCGATGTGACTGCCTCACTCTGCACAATTCGTGCGAGCGTTCCGACCATCTCCTCTGCCACAACGTTGTTGCCGCCGAGGACCGCCTCCAGGGCGGGCACCAGTTCCTCGGGCTCGATGTCTTTCAGGAGATAGCCCTGCGCACCAGCACGCAGCGCAGCCGCAAGGTCAGCGTCCTCCCGGCTCATGGTCAGCATG
>JBBQVP010000296.1:0-4114 GCA_038211455.1 Burkholderiales bacterium | reverse complement strand
TCTCCGGCGAGTTGCGCTGCGGCCTGGCGCAGTGCCGAAGTCGAAATGTCCACCGGAACGTAGACCGCGGGTTGCAGTTGCGCGATCAGGATCCGCGTTTTGGTGCTCGCTCCGCTGCCGTACTCGATCAGCTCGATGCCGCCACCGCCCGCCCCCGCGAATCGGGCGATTTCGACAATGTGCGCCTGCGTCAGGGCGAGCTCGGTTCGCGTGGGGTAGTACTCGGGGAGGGTGCAGATCGCCTCGAACAACTCACTGCCGCGCGCGTCGTAGAAATACTTCGGCGCCAGGGCCTTGCGCTCGAGCACGAGACCGTTGACGACGTCTTCGAGGAAATTGTCCGGCGCGACGGCCGACCCGTGGAATGTGACCGACCCTGCCTTCATGCAGATGATGCGTCCGGCGCGACCGCGGGGCTTATCCCTGCGGGCGCAGGGCGGCAGACTCCAGCCACTTCTTGATGCGCTGGGCATCGCCGATCCGTGAGTTCTTTCCCCAGGAATCGAGCAGGATCATCACGAGATCCTTGCTCCCCAGGCGCACGTGCATGACCAGGCAGCGGCCCGCTTCGTTGATGAAGCCGGTCTTTTGCAGCGCGATATCCCAAGAGTGGCCACGGATGAGGCTGTTGGTGCTGCGGAACTGGAGTGTCTGCCCGAGCGCGCTGACCTGCGCCTGGTCACGCGTGGAGTAATCCCGGATGACAGGGTATTCGTACGCCGCTTTCACCAGCCTCGCCAGGTCGGGCGCAGTCGACACATTGGCCGAGGTCAGTCCGGTCGAGTCCTCGAAACGCGAGTCGAACATGCCGAGCGATATCGCCTTCCCGTTCATCGCGGCGACGAACGCCGGGGTGCCGCCCGGATAAGTTCGCGCCAGCGCGGCGGCAGCGCGGTTCTCGGAGGCCATCAGCGCGAGCAGCAGCAACTCGTCGCGCGTCAGCGTCGCCCCGGGGCGCAACCGCGAGTGTGTGCCCTTCAGCTGGTCCATATCTTCCGAGCTGATCACGACGCGCGCATTGAGGTCGAGCCCGCGGTCCAGCACGACCATGGCGGTCATCAGCTTGGTGATCGAGGCGATCGGGGCGATCACGTCGGCATTCTTGGCAAGGATGGTCTCGCCGCTGTCCGCATCCTGCACGAGCGCGGTGCTCGAGCGCAGGAATACTTTCTCGGGGCGCGCCGACGGCTCGTGGCTGACCCGCTGGGCCTGCGCCTTTTTCTTATGGCTGCCGTCCCCTGCCTGAGCGAAGCCGATCGAGAGGGCGAGCACGGCGAACAACGCGAACATCGCAACGATTTTTTCCAACTGGTGGAGCTGCCGTTGTTGCGGTTCCATCACCGTGTCCAGAGCAAGATTTCGCGAAGTGTAGTCATCGAATTCTTAAAACGCAAGCAAAAATAAGGATCTGTGAGATCTTTTCCAGAAACAACCTCAACTGATTGAAGGGGTCGGGCCGATTTCACCGGACACAGCGGATTCCTCCTCCTGCTGTTGCAGGGCCCACATCTGCGCGTACTGCCCGTCCAGGGCAAGTAGTTCCCTGTGCGTGCCGCGTTCGACGATCCGGCCACTGTCCATGACGAGTATCTGGTCGGCATCCATGATAGTCGACAAGCGGTGCGCGATCACCAGTGTCGTGCGCCCCTCGGCAATGCGGGTCAGTTCGGCCTGGATCGAACGCTCGGTTTCAGAGTCCAGCGCAGAGGTCGCCTCGTCGAATATCAGGATGCGCGGGTTCTTCAGGATCGCGCGCGCAATCGCCACGCGCTGCTTCTCGCCGCCGGAGAGCTTCAGGCCCCGCTCACCCACCGTCGACTCGTACTTCGCTGGCAGCGTCTCGATGAACTCGTGGATGTGCGCCGCGCGCGCCGCGTCGATCACTTCGTCCTCGCCCGCGGCAGTGCGGCCGTAATGGATGTTGTAGCGGATCGTGTCATTGAAAAGCACCGTGTCCTGCGGAACGATGCCGATCGCCGAGCGCAGGCTCTTTTGCCGCAGTTCGCGGATGTCGGTGCCAGCGGCGAGGATCGCGCCGCCGTTGACGTCGTAGAAACGGTACAGCAACCGGGCCAGCGTCGATTTTCCGGATCCCGAATGCCCGACGACCGCGACGCGCGCGCCAGCCGGTATGGCGAACGACACGTCGAACAGGATCTGACGGTTCGCCTCGTAGTGGAAATCGACATTGCGGAATTCGACCGCGGCAGGCCCGTCGGGCAGGTCGCGCGCGTCCGGCTTGTCCTTCACCTCAAGGTTCTGCGACAGCAGGTTGAACATGCGCTCCATGTCGGTGAGCGATTGCTTGATCTCCCGGTACACCATGCCGAGGAAATTGAGCGGCACGTAGAGCTGGATCAGCAGGCCGTTGATCAGGACGAGGTCGCCGATGGATAACTCCCGTGCCGCAACGCCCTCGGCGGCAAGCGCCATCAGCGAGGTGACCGCCACCGCGATGATCAGGCTCTGGCCGATGTTGAGCAGGCCGAGGGACATTTCGTTCCTCACAGCAGCCGCCTCGTAGCGCTGCAGGCTCTCGTCGTAGCGGCCGGCCTCGAACTCCTCGTTGCCGAAGTACTTCACGGTCTCGAAGTTCAGCAGGCTGTCGATCGCGCGCGTGTTGGCTTTCGAATCGAGTTCGTTGGCCTGCTTGCGGATTTCGATGCGCCACTCCGATACAAAGAAGGTGTAGCCGATATACGCCGCCACGGCGGCAAAGGTGATCGCCGCGAACCGCCAGTCGAACTTCACGAGAAGGACCGCCGCCACCAGCGAGAATTCGAGGATCACCGGGATGATCGAGAAGATCAGGTAGGACAGCAGCGTCGAGATGCCGCGCGCGCCCCGCTCGATGTCGCGCGTCATGCCCCCGGTCTGCCGGTCGAGGTGAAAGCGCAGCGAGAGGTCGTGCAGGTGGCGGAACACGCCGAGCGCGACCCGCCGGATCGCGCGCTGCGTGACGCGCACGAACACCACGTCGCGCAGCTCCGCCAGCAGCGTGGTGGAAAAGCGCAGCAGGCCGTAGGTCGCGAGCAGCGCGATCGGCACCGCAAGCACGGCGAGCGTCGGGTCGAGCTTGTCGACGATCTCCTTCATCACCAGAGGGACGCCCACGTTCGCCACTTTCGCAGCAACCAGCAGGATCAGCGCGAGCGAGACGCGCCAGCGGTAGTCCCAGAGGTAAGGCAGCAGGCCCACAATGACGCGCCAATCGTTGCGGCGGCGAGACGCCCCCGCGGCTGCCAGGTTCTCAGGAGGGGGCGTGGAAGCGTGGGGAGAAGCGGAGTGCGCTGCCGACATCTCCCGATTATCGCCGATGTCACCAGCGAGCCCTGTCCTGATTCAGCATGGTTGACCGGGTCGCCAGGGCCCCGTATCATTCAAACGTTCGTTTTAATTCAAACCGGCACCACTTCCACGACCATGACACTCAGAGCCGTAAAACCACAGCACGAAACCCGGCGCCGCATCCTTGACGCAGCCGAAGAGTTATTCATGCAGCACGGCTTCGAGGGCGCCTCGATGCGACTGCTTACGACCCGCGCCGGAGTCAATCTCGCGGCCGTCAATTACCACTTCGGTTCCAAGGACGCGCTGATCGAAGCGGTCTTTCAGCGCCGCCTCGATCCGATGAATGCCGCCCGCCTTAGCGAACTCGACCGGCTGGAAGCCGAGGCCGGCGGCGAGCCCCTGGCGGCGGAAGCGATCATCCGCGCGTTCATCGGCGAATCGCTCGGGATGATCGAGGATGGCCGCAACGGCGGACGCAATTTCGTGCGCCTGCTCGGGCGGACCTACACAGAGCCCGCCAAGCCGATCCGCGCGCTGATCGGGAAGATGTACGCGGCCACGATGGAACGCTTCAAGGCCGCGTTTGCGCGCGCGCTCCCGGACCTGCCGAGCGACGAACTGGTCTGGCGCATGCACTTCATGTTCGGCACGCTGTCCTACACGCTGGCCGCGACCGACACGGTGCAGCTGATCGCCGGGTTCAAGCCGGAAGACCGCCACGATTCGCGTGCGCTGCAGGACCGCCTCGTCCAGTTCCTCATGGCGGGGCTGCTGGCGCCCCTGCCCGGATCCACTTCAAGCCGCGTTCGCAAAGCGGCGTAGC
>JBBQVP010000295.1:0-4118 GCA_038211455.1 Burkholderiales bacterium | reverse complement strand
TCCAATGTGCCTGATCGCCTTCGCCTATCGGACGCATCCGGATTTCCCGCTGGTCGTGGCGGCCAACCGGGACGAATACCACGCGCGGCCGACGACGCAGGCCGCATTCTGGATCGAGCAGCCGGCCATACTCGCCGGGCGTGATCTCGAATGCATGGGCACCTGGATGGGTGTCACGCGCTCCGGCCGGTTTGCGGCAGTCACCAACTACCGCGATCCGGATGACGTGCGCGAGAGCGCGGAATCGCGCGGCACGCTGGTCAGCGGCTTCCTGTCACAGGACATCGCCTGCGAAGCCTTTCTCGACGGCGTGGCCGCCAAGTCCGGCGCCTATCGCGGCTTCAACCTGCTGGTAAGCGACGGCGAGACGATGTACTACTACACGAACCGCGCCGGCCAACCCCGGCGACTCGCACCTGGCGTCTACGGGCTGTCCAACCATCTGCTCGATACACCCTGGCCCAAGCTCGTCAAGGCACGCTCGCGCCTGCAACAGGCGATGCAGCCCGGCCCGGCGGTCGAGCCCTTGTTCGCTTTGATGGCCGATACCAGCCTCGCGCCGGAAAGCGAAATGCCAAGCACGGGCATCGATGCTGCGCGCGAGCGCATGCTGTCGGCGGCGCGCATCGTATCGCCCGCCTACGGAACGCGCAGTTCCACGGTGCTGGTGCAGGACCGTGACGGAAATGTCGACTACGCCGAGCGTGCCTACGACCCGGCGGGAAGCGAACTCGACACGATGCGCTACGCGTTCCGGCTCGAGGGCTAGAGCGTGACGCGCATGGATCGGTGCTCGATTCCCGCATCGAGGTAGATCCCCCCCTCCTCGACATAGCCGTAGCGCCGGTAGAACCCGAGCGCGTGGATCTGCGCGGAGAGTACGATCGCCACATCGCCCCGCGCGCGCGCGGCGTCCATCAGTGCAAGCAGCATCGTCGCGCCAACGCCGCGCGAGCGGAAAGCCGTGAGTACCGCCATCCGGCCGATGTGGCTCACGCCGCGCGAATCCGCAGGCAACAGCCTGCCGGTTCCCGCGGCTACTCCGTCCACCCGTGCAAGCACATGCACGCAGACGCAATCGTGCTCGTCGAGTTCCATCTCGGCGGGAACCTTCTGCTCTTCCACGAAAACCGCGAACCGTATCGGTGTGGCTTCGGCCCGCGCGTGTTCCCAGTCCATGATCGAGGCTGTCAGCATGCGGGGAGTATAGAATTGCCCTCTCCCGCCGACCATACTTTCTGCGATGAAAAGCCTCTGGAATGACGCCGATGCCACCCTCCATCCCGGTCCGCTGGGCCCGCGCGTCTACACCTCGCGCCTGCTCGGGCGTGACAAATCTCTGGTCCTGCATGGCGGCGGCAATACCTCGGTAAAACTTGCGGAGAAAAACCTGTTTGGCGAGGACGAGGAGATCCTCTACGTCAAGGGCAGCGGCTGGGACCTGGAGACCATTAAGCCCGCGGGATTCTCGCCGGTGCACCTGGACTACGTCCGCCGTCTCGCGGCGCTGCCGGCCCTCTCTGATCCACAGATGGTCAACGAGCTTGCCACGCACATGACGCGCGCCGGCGCGCCGGCGCCATCGATCGAGACCATCCTGCACGGCCTGCTGCCGTTTCGCTATGTCGACCATACGCATGCCGATGCCGTGCTCTCGATCACCAACGCCCCGCAGGGGGAAGCGCGAATCCGCGAGGTGTACGGGGATCGCGTCGTCATCGTTCCCTATGTGATGCCCGGATTCGACCTCGCGGCAGTCTGCGCGCGCGAGTTTCCTCAACAGGCGTCCGGGAACACGATCGGAATGGTGCTGATGAATCACGGCATCTTTTCTTTCGGTGAAGACGCGCGCGAAACCTACGAGCGGATGATATTGCTTGTCGGCGACGCCGAGGCATATCTGGACGGGCAGCGCAGCTGGCGCATGGCGTATCCGCCGGGGCAGCCCGCGCGCATCGCGCGCGAAGAGATCGCCAGCCTGCGGAAGGACATCTCTGCATGCGCGGGGATGCCCCTGATCGTCGGGGTAAACAGCGACGACAAGTTCCTCGCATTCGCGCGCCATGCCGACGTGGCGCGCATCTCCCAGCAGGGGCCGGCGACGCCGGACCATGTCATCCGCACCAAGCCGCTGCCGATGCTCGGCCGGGATATCGCAGCCTACGCCGCGGCGTATGGCGACTACTTCGGGCGCAATGCGCCGCATGCGAAGGAAACGAAAACCATGCTGGATCCCGCGCCACGCATGGTGCTGGATCCCGCGTTCGGACGGGCCGCCGTGGGCCGGACCGCGAAAGACGCGACCATCGTCGCCGAACTTTACGAACACAGCGTCGATGTGTTCCTGCGCGCCGAGGGTATCGGCGGATGGCACGCGCTGCCGGAAAAGGATCTGTTCGAAGTCGAGTACTGGGACCTCGAGCAGGCCAAGCTGAAAAAGGGCGGCATGCCGCCCGCCTTCACCGGCGAAGTCGTGATCGTGACCGGCGCCGCTTCCGGGATCGGCAAGGCCTGCGTGGAAAGCTTTCTGAAGCGCGGCGCGGCCGTTGTCGGGCTGGATGTCAACCCTGAGATCGCGAGCGGTCGTGTGCGGCCGGAGTTCCTCGGCATCCAGTGCGACCTGACCGACTGGGCCGCGGTCAGCGCCGCGCTCGACCGTGCTGTCAGTCGCTACGGCGGCGTAGACATGCTGGTGCTGAACGCCGGTATCTTCCCTTCCTCGCAGCCCATCCAGGATATTCCGGCCGAGACCTGGCACAGGACCATGGCGATCAACGTCGAAGCCAACCTCGCGCTGATGCAGTCGTGCCATCCGCTGCTTTGCCATGCGCCACGCGGGGGACGGATCGTGGTCATCGGCTCGAAGAACGTGCCGGCGCCAGGGCCCGGCGCGGCGGCCTACTCGACCTCCAAAGCGGCGATGAACCAGCTGGCGCGGGTCGCTGCGCTCGAGTGGGGCAAGGATGGAATCCGCATCAATTCGATCCACCCGAATTCGGTCTACGACACCGCGCTCTGGACCGACGAGGTGCTCGCCTCGCGCGCCAGGGCCTACAACATGAGCGTCGCGCAGTACCGGACGAACAACCTTCTCAGGACCGAAGTCGCATCCCGCGACGTCGCAGAACTCGCCGCCGAGATGTGCGGTGCGCTGTTCGCCAAGACCACCGCAGCCCAGGTCCCGGTCGACGGCGGCAACGACCGCGTCATCTAATGGACAGCGGGCGATGAACGTGGAAGCACTGGGCTGATGGGCGTGGAAGCGCTGCGCTGGCTTGGCGACCGGCTCGATCTTCTCGACCAGCGCCGGCTGCCGGAGGAGACGGTGTACGTCGAGTGCAGCACTGCCGCCCAGACGGCGGCGGCGATCCGGGACATGGTGGTGCGCGGGGCGCCGGCCATCGGCTGCGCAGCCGCATTCGGCATCGCGCTGGATGCACGCCGCGGCGCGAACCTGGCCGAAGCGGAGGCCGTCCTCGCCGAAAGCCGGCCGACCGCGGTCAACCTGTTCTGGGCGCTTGAGCGCATGCGCGACTGCGTGGACCCGCTCGCGGAGGCACTCGCGATCCAGTCGGAGGACCTGGCGGCAAACCGCCGCATGGGAGGGTTCGGCGCAGCACTGGTTCCCGACGGCGCGCGCATCATGACCCACTGCAACGCCGGCGCGCTCGCCACTGCGGGGCACGGCACCGCGCTTGGCGTGATCCGCTCGGCACGCGATGCCGGCAAGCAGGTCTCGGTGATCGCCAACGAAACCCGTCCCTACCTGCAGGGCGCGCGTCTCACAGCATGGGAGATGGTGGAGGAAAACATTCCGGTCGCGCTGATCACCGACAACATGGCAGGCCATCTGATCAGCCGTGGCGAAGTCGACCTGGTGATCGTCGGTGCCGACCGCATCGCCGCCAATGGTGATACGGCTAACAAGATCGGGACCTACACCCTTGCGGTGTTGGCGCAGCGGCACGGCTTGCCCTTTTACGTGGCGGCGCCGCTGTCCACCTTCGATGCGGCCTTGGCCGACGGTGCGCAGATCCAGATCGAGGAACGACCTGCTGACGAGGTCACCGGCTACCGCGGCCTGCGCTGGGCGCCACAGGGTGTCACAGTGCGCAACC
>JBBQVP010000294.1:0-4140 GCA_038211455.1 Burkholderiales bacterium | reverse complement strand
GCGCCAGCGCCTGCCAGGTGTACTCCTGCGCTTCGCGAACCGCCTCAGGGATGTCGAGCCCGTTGGCAAGCGTGGCGGCAATCGCCGAAGCCAGCGTACATCCCGACCCGTGGAAGCTGCCGGGAAGCCGCTTCCAGCGGTCGCTGCGTATCACGCCCCCTTCCCCGTACAGCGTATTCACGACCTCGGGCGTGTTTTCGTGCGTGCCGGTGATCAGCACGAACTCGCATCCCAGGCTGATCAGGCGCGAGGCGCACTCGTCAAGGTCCGGATCGTCCTCGTCCTCGTCTTCCTCGGCGAGCCGTCGCGCCTCCATGCTGTTGGGTGTCAGCACGGTCGTCTGCGGCACGATCAGTTCGCGCATGACGTTGATCATGTCTTCGTTCGCCAGCGTGTCGCCGCGTCCCGACGTCAGCACCGGGTCGAGAATCACCGGGACTTCCGGGTAGTCGGAGAGGATTTCGGCGATCGCAGTGATGTTCTCCACCGAACCCAGAACGCCAAGCTTGAACGCCGCAACCGGCATGTCTTCGAGCAGTTTGCGCGCCTGGTCGACGATCCAGTCGCTGTCGATCGCCAGAATGTCGTCCACCCCGCGCGTGTCCTGCACCGTGATTGCCGTGACGACCGAGAGCGGGTGGCATCCCATGCTCGCGAGCGTCAGCAGGTCGGCTTGCAGCCCTGCACCGCCGGTCGGATCGGAGGCGGCGAAGCTGAGCACGATCGGGGGCAGGGAGGCCATGGGATGGGAGATTTGGTGAGTCAGGCCATGCGCGACGCCACAGCGGACGACAGACGCGCAGATAAGTTAATATGCCGGGCCATTTTAACTCACCCACCTCTCCTTCATGTCTGACAACAAAGAGTTCCGCAGCTGGATGTGCCTTATTTGCGGCTGGATCTATGACGAGTCCGCGGGGCTGCCGGATGAGGGCATCGCGCCCGGCACGCGCTGGGAGGATGTGCCGATCAACTGGACCTGCCCGGAGTGCGGCGCGCGCAAGGACGACTTCGAGATGGTCGAGATCTAGCTACGCGTCTTAGCCGGCCTTTCCGGCTCGCAGCCTGCCGTAGCGCTCCAGGGTTTCCTTTCTGGCCGCAGCGTGGTCGACAACTGGTGCAGGATAGTCCCGGCCGATCACGCAGCCCGCTTCGGTTTGCCGTTGCGCGTCCATCTTCCAGGGCGCATGGATGTACTTGCCCGGCACCCGGGCAAGTTCGGGCAGGTACCTGCGGATAAACCTGCCTTCGGCATCGAACCGCTCCGATTGAGTCACCGGATTGAAAATCCGGAAGTAGGGCTGCGCATCGCAACCCGTCGATGCCGCCCATTGCCAGCCACCGTTGTTGGCCGCCAGATCGAAATCGTTGAGTTGCCCGGCAAAGTAGCGCTCACCGCGCCGGTAGTCGATTCCCAGGTCCTTGGTCAGGAACGAGGCGACGACCATGCGCAGGCGGTTGTGCATGTAGCCCGTCTGGTTGAGCTGGCGCATCGCGGCGTCCACCAGGGGGTAACCGGTGCGGGCCGCACACCAGGCTGCGAACAGGTCGTCGCGTTCCGACCATGCGATGGCGTCGTATTCGGGACGGTAGGCACTCTCCACCACGCGAGGGTGGTGCGACAGGATCATGAAGTAGAAGTCGCGCCACGCAAGCTCCGAGAGCCAGGTCGCCGCGCCAGTGCTGTTCGCCTGCCAGGCGAGCGCGACCAGCGCGCGGATCGATACCGTCCCGAAGCGAAGATGCACCGAGAGGTAGGACGGACCCTTCAGTGACGGGAAATCGCGCCGCGCGCCGTAGTCGGGCATGCGCGGCACAAAGTCGCGCAGCAGCGCGGAGGCGCCGGAGGCGCCGGTCGGAATCGAAAGCCCGGCGAGGTTGGTGCGCGCAAAGCCGAGTTCCTCCAGTGCCGGCATACCTGCGCCCGGCGCGCGCGCCAGGTGCGCGGCGTATTTCGCTACCGGATAGGGCTTGACGAAGAACGCATCGAGCCTGGCCAGCCAGGCGTTCTTGTACGGGGTGAACACGGAAAACGGTGTGCCGGTCTTGGTCAGCACTTCGCCGGTCTCGAAAATCACCTGGTCCTTGCGCGTATGGAACGCGATGCCCGCTTCTGCCAGCGTCGCCGCCACCCGCGCATCGCGCTCGATGGCGCGCGGCTCGTAGTCGCGGTTGGCGTAGACCGCGCTGACGCCGAGCTCTGCCGCCAGCTTCGGTATGGACGCGGCCGCGTCGCCGTGCAGGACACGCAGGCCGCCGCCGGCGGCACGCAACGCCTCCTGCAGCTCGCGCACGCTTTCCCAGATGAACTCGACGCGGCGGTCGCAGCGGGTCGGCAGCGCGTCGAGGATTGCGGTGTCGAAAACGAAAACGCAATGCACCTGCGGATGGGACTTCAGGGCCGCGTAGAGCGCGGCGTGGTCTTCGGTGCGCAGGTCGCGCCGGAACCAGACCAGTGCGGAACTCCTGGGCAATGCGTTCTGTTCATCGGCCATGAGACAACCTTGCCCTGGGACTATGGCCGGGAACCGGCCGGAGCGGGTAAAATACCCGGCAGCATGCGCGCGATCAAATGTCCTCGATCAACCTGACCCATCATTTCCTGATCGCCATGCCCGCCATGGCGGACCCGAATTTCGCGAGGACGCTGACCTATATCTGCGAGCACAACGACCAGGGCGCGCTCGGCGTGGTGGTGAACCGCCCGATCGACATGACCCTGCGTTCGCTCTTCGACCGGCTGTCGCTGCCGATGGGCGAGGACGGCGCGTTCGAGGCGCCGATCTATTTCGGCGGGCCGGTGCAGACGGACCGGGGATTCGTCCTGCACGAGCCGATGGGCAGCTGGCAATCCACGCTCAAGGTGCGCGAGGGAATCGGACTGACCACGTCCAAGGACATCCTTGAGGCCGTGGGCCGGGGTGAAGGACCGAAAAGGATGCTCGTGACGCTTGGCTATGCGGGCTGGTCGGCCGGGCAACTGGAGCACGAGCTCGGGCAGAACGCCTGGCTATCGGTCGAGGCCGCCGGGCTGCAGCGGACAGACAACGACATCCTGTTCGACATCCCCGCTGACGAGCGCCTGCCAGCGGCTCTGGGCTTGCTCGGCATCGACCTTGCGAGCCTTTCGGAAGACGCGGGACATGCCTGAGGCGGTGATGGCTGCGGCCCGAACCGTGCTCGCGTTTGACTTCGGCACCCGGCGCATCGGTGTTGCGGTCGGCGAAACCGAAGTCGGGCTGGCGCATCCGCTCGCGGAGATCGTCGGGGAGGAAACGGAGCCCCGCTTCGCCGCAATCGCCAGTGTGATCGCCGAATGGAAGCCTCAGCACCTCGTCGTCGGGCTGCCGCTGTCCAGCGAAGGCGAAGCGCATGAAATCACCCGCCGCGCCGAGCGTTTTGCGCGCCAGCTTGAAGGCCGCTTCGGGCTCCCGGTGAGCCTCGCAGACGAACGCTACTCCTCGGTCGACGCCGAAGCCAGCCTGCGCCTTGCCGGCGCGCATCGTACAATCCGCGAAAAGCGAATCGACTCGGCTGCAGCGCAACTCATCCTGCAGCAATGGCTCGACGAAAGCCGCCGTGCGGAAAGTGGTGACGGACATGCTGCCTGACGCGGAAGCGCTGCTGATCAGGCTGGCGGACGAACTCAGGCCGCACGTGAAACCGGGCACGGCGATGATCGGGCTGTACACCGGTGGGGCATGGCTTGCCGAGCGGCTTCATCCGCTGCTTGGCCTGGACACGCCGCTAGGCCTGATGGATATCGCGTTCTACCGTGACGACTATCACAAGCAGGGTCTGCACCACGACCCGAAGCGGACCCAGATCGGCTTCGAGGTCGAAGGCCGCGACCTGCTGCTGGTGGATGACATCCTCTACACCGGCCGCACGGTGCGCGCGGCGATGAACGAGCTGTTCGACTACGGTCGTCCGGCCAGCATCACGCTCGTGGTGCTGGCGGATCGGGGTGGGCGGCAATTGCCGGTCTGCGCCCAATTCTGCGGCGCCAAGGTGGAGGTTCCCGAGGGAAGACGGCTGCGCATGAAGAAGGACGAAGCCGATCGCCTCAAACTGGAAATCGAAGATGCATAACCCGCAGCTGAATGCCGCGGGCGAACTGCAGCACCTGTTGTCGATCGA
>JBBQVP010000293.1:0-4142 GCA_038211455.1 Burkholderiales bacterium | reverse complement strand
GTCATCGGCTCCTGGAAGATCATTGAGATCTCGTTGCCGCGCACCTTGCGCATCTCGGGTTCGGACAACGCAAGCAGGTCGCGCCCGCCGAAGCGGATGCTGCCGGCCACTGTGCGGCCGGGCGGTGAGGCGATCAGGCGCAGGATCGAGAGCGAGGTCACGCTCTTGCCGCAGCCGGACTCGCCGACTACCGCGAGCGTCTCCCCGGGATACACCGAGAACGAGACGCCATCGACCGCGCGCACGATGCCGTCGCGTGTGTAGAAGTGCGTCTTCAGCCCCTCGACTTCGAGCAGCGGAACCGGCTTTTCGTCCGCCACGGGTTCGCCCATCACGGATTCGCCCATCACATGCGCCGCGCAAGGCGCGGGTCGAGCGCATCGCGCATGCCGTCGCCGAGCAGGTTGACCGCGAGCACTGTGATCGACAGGCACACGCCGGGGAAAAAGATCAGGTAGCCGGCGATCTGAAAGAGGCTCCTCGCCTCGGCCATGATGTTGCCCCAGCTGGGGATGTTGGGCGGCGTGCCTGCGCCGATGAAGCTCAGGATCGCCTCGGTGATCATCGCCGAGGCGCAGATGTAGGTGCCCTGCACCAGCAGCGGCGCGGTGGTGTTCGGGAGGATGTGCCGCACCAGGATCCGCGGCAGGCTGGTCCCGGCGGCGACCGCGGCTTCGACATAGGGTTGCTCGCGCAGCGTCAGCACCAGCCCGCGCACCAGCCGGACCACGCGCGGCACCTCGGCCAGGGTGATCGCGACAATCACGTTCTCGACACTGGCCCGGGTCAATGCCATCAGCGAGATCGCCAGCAGCACCGGAGGGATCGACATGAGGCCATCCATGATGCGCATCACGATCGCGTCCAGCCAGCGCAGGTAGCCGGTCACCAAGCCAATCAGAAGCCCAAGAAATATGCTGAGCAGCGCCACCGCGATGCCGATGCTGAGCGAGACACGGGCGCCGAACACCACGCGGCTGTAGACGTCGCGCCCGAGCATGTCGGTGCCGAACCAGAACGCTGCCGACGGGTGTTTCAGGCGGTTGATCGGCGTCACCGCCTGCGGGTCGACCGTGCCCAGCCAAGGCGCAAACGCCGCGCACAGGATCATCGCGAGCAGCACCAGGCCGCCCGCAATCGCGGTCGGATGGCGCCGGAACGCGTCCTTGAACTGGCGCAGGGTCGGCGACACGGAGACAGGCGCCGACAGCGTGGCGGTGGCTTCGCTCATCTCAGAACCGGATCCGCGGGTCGAACAGCATGTAGGAGAGATCGACCAGCAGGTTGATGATCACGTAGATCGCCGAGAACAGCAGCGTCACGCCCTGGATCACGGGATAGTCGCGCCGCAGGATCGCATCCACGGTCAGCCGGCCGATGCCCGGGATCGCAAACACGGTCTCGGTGACAATCGCGCCGCTGATCAGCAGCGCAATGCCGATGCCGACGATGGTCATAATCGGAATCGCGGCGTTCTTCAGCGCGTGGCCCACCAAGACCGGGCCCGGCGCGAGGCCCTTGGCCTGCGCGGTGCGGATGTAGTCCTGCGCAAGGACATCGAGCATGCTGGCCCGGGTGATCCGCGCGATCAGCGCGATGTACACAGTGCCCAGCGCGATGCTCGGCAGGACCAGGTGGCGGAACCAGTCCCACAGGCTGCTTTCCGCAAAGTTCCGGTAGCCCTGCACCGGCAGCCAGCCGAGTTCGATCGAGAACACGCTGATCAGGATGTAGGCGAAGACGAACACCGGGAGCGAGAACCCGAGCACAGAGAACGCCATCACCGCGCGGTCGACCCAGTGGCCCGCGCGCGCCGCGGCGACCACGCCCATGGGCACCGCCACGAGGACCGAGATCAGCAGGGTGGCGAGCGTGAGCGCCAGCGTGGGTTCCACGCGCTGGCCGATCAGGTGCGTCACCGGCAGGTTGGTAAAAATGGACACGCCCAGGTCGCCGTGCAAGAGGCCCCAGGCCCAGCCGCCGAAACGGACCAGGAACGGCTCGTCCAGCCCGAGGTTTGCGCGGATCCGGACGATGTCTTCACTGGTCGCGGCGTCGCCCGCGATGACTGCCGCAGGGTCGCCCGGCGTCAGGTAGAGCAGCGAAAAAACGAAGAACGCCACCACCGCCATGACGACGATGGTGGCGAACAGCCGCCGGATCACATAGGCAAGCACCGGCAGCTCAGTCTGTTGCGAAGGCCGCTATTTCTTCTCGATGTTCCACAGGAACGCGATCGGCGCAATGATGACGCCGGAGATGTTCGAGCGGAACGCGGTCGGCAGGATGAACTGCGCGGTCGGGATGAAGGGGACGAACTCGAATGCGCGCTTTTGCACGGCGTCGGCGGCCTTTTTCGAGGAGGCGGCATCCGCAGCGTTGAACCAGGCCTCGCGCAGTTCCTCGATCTTCGCGTCCGTGGGCCAGCCGAACCAGGCCTTCTCACCGGTGCCGCGGATCGGGAAGTCAACGGCCGGGTTCACCATGTCGGGGCCCACCAGCCAGGTGTGGAAGATCGACCAGCCGCCTTTCTCGACAGGTTCCTTCACTGCACGGCGCGTGATCAGCGTGCCCCAGTCTCCAGCCTGCACTTCGGCATTCAGCCCGAGTTTCTTGAGCATGTCGAGGGTCAGCAAGGACTGCGCATGCACGATCGGCTGGTCGGTGGCGTCGATGATGACGATCTTCTCGCCCTTGTAGCCGGACTCCTTGATCAGCGCCTTCGCCTTCTCCATATCACGCTTGCCTTTCATGGGCTCAGCGCCTACTTCCGAGGCAAGCGGCGTGCCGCAGGTGAAGTACGAGTAGCAGGTGTTGCCGTTCTTTGGGTCCCCGGCGATGCCCACCACGTAATCGGGCTGGTTGATCGCATACAGAAGCGCCTGGCGCATCTTCACGTTGTTGAACGGGGGATGCAGGAAGTTGAAGCGAATCATGCCAGTCGAGCCGAGCGGGTCGATGTTCTTGACCGTCACGTCCTTGTTCTTGGACAGCAGCGGTATCAGGTCGGGCGGCATCTGCTCCCACCAGTCGGCCTCACCGGCGTTCAGCGCGGCCGCGGCAGTGGCCGAATCCGGGATGTAGATCCACTCGACGCGGTCGACCTTCACGACCTTGCCGCCGGAGGCCCACGAGGCCGGTTCCTTGCGCGGGACATAGTCGGTGTTCTTGACGTAGACCACCTTGTTGCCCGGCACCCATTCGGCCTTCACCATCTTGAACGGGCCCGAGCCCGTGGGATCGTCGATGTTCTTGAACGGGTCGGTCTTGGCGATCCGCTCGGGCATGATGAAGGGCACGTTCGACGAAGGCTTGGCCAGCGCCTCGAGCGCGAGCGGGAACGGCTTCTTCAACTTGAGCACGAAGGTCTTGTCGTTGGTCGCAGTCCACCCCTGGGTGGCTTCGGCGAGTTTCTGGCCGAGCGCGTCGCGCTTGCCCCAGCGCTCGATCGAGGCGATGCAGTCAGCCGAGCGCACCGGTGCGCCGTCGTGGAACTTGAGCCCGTCGCGCAGCGTGAACGTGTAGGAGAGCTTGTCCTTGCTCATTTCGTACTTGTCGATCATCTGCGGCTTGACCTGGAACTTCTCGTCCATCGCGAACAGGGTGTCGTACACCATGTAGCCGTGGTTACGCGTGATGTAGGCCGTGGTGGCGATCGGGTCGAGGATGCGCAGGTCTGCCTGCGGGATGAATTTCAGGACCTTCTGCTGGGCCTGTGCGGCCTGCGGCAGCAGCATGCCGACGGCCGCAGCCGCCATGGCGGCCGCGGAAAACCTGCGCAATGTTCGAATCATGGAGTACTCCGGAGTGGTTGTTTGGAATGCATTGCCGGCCACGAAACTCAATGGGCGGCGGCGAAGTATGCTGCATAAGCACATCGCATGCCCAGTCAGGCGACCCTCCAGGCAAGGCTTCCACCCCGCTCAATTGTGGTGCAAAGGGGTGCGGGGATGCGCCGAAACAGTGCGCGGCGTGCGCGCTGACGTCGACGGGCACTGTTCGCGGTGCTTGCCTTCGTCCGGCGGCCCAGCCTATGCGCGGAATCGCACAGACCGGCTTCACCCTCCCGCGCATCCTTGCCTGCAGATCCCGCCCCTTGCGGACACTTCGAGGATGCACACACGTGAAAACCACCCAGATCG
>JBBQVP010000292.1:0-4155 GCA_038211455.1 Burkholderiales bacterium | reverse complement strand
GCCGGTGTGCAGCGGGGTGACGTCGTCGCCAGCGAGCGCGGCGCGCACCGTCCGCGCGACATCGGCCTGCGCCACGCCCATCGAGGCGGCCTTCTGCCGGTCCACCCGCAGCAGCAGGCGCGGTGCGGATTCCTCGACGCTTGAATCGACATCGACGATGTCGCGCGTCTCACCGAACACGGCACGCAGCTGGCCGGCGGCCTTCTGCTGGCCTGCGTAGTCGGGCCCATAGACTTCGGCGACGATGGGCGCAAGTACCGGCGGCCCCGGCGGAACTTCGACGATCTTGACGCTCGCGCCGTGGCGCTTTGCGATCGCGACGATCGCCGGCCGCACCGCCGCCGCGATTTCGTGGCTCTTGCGCTCGCGCTTGTGTTTGTCGACGAGGTTCACCTGCAGGTCGCCGAGTTCCGGCTGCGCGCGCAGGTAGTACTGGCGCACCAGCCCGTTGAAGTTGATCGGCGCACTGGTGCCCGCATAGGACTGGGTGTCAGTGACTTCGGGGACGGTCGCGACATAGGCGCCGATCTCGTGCAGCACGCGCGCAGTGTCCTCCAGCGGCGCGCCCACCGGCATGTCGAGCACCACCTGGAACTCCGATTTGTTGTCGAACGGCAGCATTTTCAGAACCACGAGCTTGAAGCCGGCCAGCGACACGGCGAACGCGATCAGGAACAGCACCGCGACGAGCAGCGTCCAGCGCGCGCCCCGGCCCGCCGCGCCGCGGAGGAACGGGCCAATGGCGCGCGCCGAGAGCCGCGCGATGCGCGGGCTGGCGCCTTCGGTGTGCCCCGCCGGCGCATGCGAGGGCAGCAGCTTCGCCGCCAGCCAGGGGGTGACGATGAAGGCGATCGCAAGCGAGATGAGCATCCCCATCGAGGCGTTGATCGGGATCGGGCTCATGTAGGGGCCCATCAGCCCGGACACGAAGGCCATGGGCAGCAGCGCTGCGATCACCGTGAAGGTGGCGAGGATTGTCGGCCCGCCGACTTCGTCCACGGCGCCCGGGATCAGCTCGGCAAGCGGTTGGGAGGACAGCGCGCGATGGCGGTGGATGTTTTCCACCACCACGATGGCATCGTCCACAAGGATGCCGATGGAAAAGATCAGCGCGAAGAGCGACACGCGGTTGAGGGTGAAGCCCCAGGCCCAGGAGGCGAACAGCGTCGCCGCGAGCGTCAGCAGCACCGCGACGCCGACAATCACCGCCTCGCGCCGGCCGATTGCGGCCCATACCAGGACGATCACCGACAGCGTGGCGAAGATCAGCTTCTGGATCAGCTTTTTTGCCTTGTCGTTGGCCGTCTCGCCGTAGTTGCGCGTCACCGTGACGTTGACGCCCTCCGGCACCACGCTGCCCTTCAGCTGGTCCAGGCGCCGGATCAGCTTGTCCGCCACGTCGACCGCGTTCTCGCCGGCCTTCTTCGAGATCGCGATGCTGACCGCCGGGAACTCGCCTTTGGCTGTGCCATGCGTGACGTAGCGCTTGGGCAGGTCCGGGCCGTCGCTCACGCGCGCCACGTCGCTGATGTAGACCGGGCGGCCGGCCTGCCTGCCCACGGCAAGGCTGGCTACTTCGCCAGCCGAACCGAGGAAGCCGCCGGTCTCGACCAGCGTTTCCCGATTGCCCTGCACCAGGCTGCCCGCCGCGAGGTTCAGGTTGGCGCCGAGCAGGGCCGCGCGGATGTCCTGGATTGCGATGCCAAAAGACTGCATGCGCTCCGGGTCGAGCAGGATGCGCACGCTGCGCTGCGGCCCGCCGATCGTCTGCACGACGCGCGTGCCGGGCACGCGCTTGAGTTCGGCCTCCGCGGCGTGCGCCACGCGTTCCAGGTCGTAGGCGCCGCGCGTGGTGTCCGCGGTCCAAAGCGTCGCGACCACGATGGGCACATCGTCGATGCCCATCGGTTTGACGATGGGCTCGCCCACGCCGAGGTTGGGCGAGAGCCAGTCCTTGTTGGAGTAGAGCGTGTCGTACAGCCGCACCAGCGCCGGGGTGCGGTCTTCGCCCACCTTGTACTGCACCGTCAGCACCGCCATGCCCGGCCGGGACACCGAGTACACGTGCTCGATGCCGGTGATCTGCGAGAGCACCTGTTCAGCCGGGGTCGCCACCAGCGCCTCGACATCTTTCGCCGAGGCGCCGGGGAAGGGGATCAATACGTTGGCCATCACCACGTTGATCTGCGGTTCCTCTTCGCGCGGCGTGACCAGCACGGCGAAGAGCCCGAGCAACAGGGCGACGAGCGCCACCAGCGGCGTCAGCTGCGAGCCTACGAAGAAGCGGCTGATGCGGCCGGAGATGCCCATATGCCCGGTGCTCACCTAGCGGGGCTTCGCGTTCTTCAGCGCCGCGAGCGCCGCCACCGGGTCGAGCGCCACTTTTTCGCCGGCGGCGATGCCCGCGAGCACTTCGATGCCGGATTCACCTGCCGCCTCGCCGAGCCGCAACTGGCGCAGGCTGATCGCGCCGTCAGGGGCAACCACGTAGGCTCCGTCCACTTCGCTGCGGCGTACCACGGCCGCCGCGGGGATCAGGAGCTTGCGCGCGCTGCCGATGGTGAAATGCACGCGCGCGAACTGCCCGGGGAACACCCCCTTGAGGCCCTCGGGCAGGTCGACGCGCACCGGCGTGGTGTGCGTGCGCGGGTCGGCTGAGGGCAGTATCGTGACGCGCGTGGCGCGGATGCGTTCGCCGAGGGCGAGGATCTCCACCGCCGCACCGCGGTCAGCGCGGATCGCGGATAGCTTCTCCTGCGGCACATACGCGACGGCGCGCAGATCCTTCGGGTCGAACAGGCTCAGAAGCGGACGGCCGGGTTGTGCCATCTCGCCCAGGTCCACCAGGCGTTCGGTGACCACGCCGCTGAACGGCGCGCTGATCACGGTGTGGCCCTGCAGCGTGGCCGACTGGGATGCCGAGGCGCGCGAGGCTGCAAGCTGCGCGCGCGCAGCGTCGAAATCGGCCTGCGCCTTGTCCAGCGCGGCCTTGCTGACGAAGTTCTGGGCGACGAGCTTGCGGGTGCGCTCCAGGTTCGCGCTGGCGTTCGAGAGGTCGGCTTCGACGCGCGCGACCTGCGCGCGGCTCACCGCGACGCCTTCGGCGGCTTCGCGCGGATCGATGCGCGCGAGCACCTGGCCGCGCGTGACGCGGTCTCCGGCGTTCACCTGCAGCTCGACGATGCGCCCGGACACCTGTGCGGCCAGGGTCGAGGTGCGGATCGCTTCGACCACGCCGTCGGCGGCATAAGTGAGCCCCACGTCGCGGAAATCCACGCTGGCGGTTGCGAGCGCCTGCGCCGTGGCCGGCACCGGCAGCAATCCGGCCGCGGCCAGCAGTATCGCGCCGAAGAGTTTCATGAAGTTCATCTCCGCCTGCATCACGCCGCGATCCGGCTTTCCACCCAGGCGCGGAATTGCTGGGCCGGAAGGGCCCCGCTCATGCGCGCGATCTCGCGCCCACCGCGAAAGACGGCGAGGGTCGGGATGCTGCGGATGCCGAGTTTCTGGGCGAGTTCCGTCTCGACCTCGGTGTTCACCTTGGCGAATACCGCGCGTCCGGCCAGTTCGCCGGCGACGCTTGCGTAGGCGGGCGCGAACGCCCGGCAGGGGCCGCACCAGGGCGCCCAGAAATCCACCACGACGGGCGTGTCGAGCGCGCCGGTCAGCGACGCGAAGCCCGCCTCGTCCAGCTCGACCGGCTTGCCCGCGAGCAACGGCGCTTTGCAGCGTCCGCAGACGGGACCGTCGTTCGAGCGCTCGGTGGCAATCCGGTTCTTTGTTCCGCACTGGCTGCAGGTGAGTAGCATCTGATCCTCTCCCGGCCCCCGGGGGGGGCCTGTTAACAGTATCTATAGTGATATAATATTCACCGTCATTATATAAGTAAATATATTAATTGCGCCTCAAGGCGGTCGACGATGAAACCCCAGCAAATCGATGCCATGCGCGAAGCGGCTGACGCGGCCTGCGCCCTCCTGAAGACCCTCGGCAATCGGGAGCGCCTGTTGCTGCTGTGCCAGATGATCGACGGGGAGAAGTCTGTCAGCGAACTCGAGGCGCTGCTGGACATCCACCAGCCGACCCTCTCTCAGCAACTCGGCGTCCTGCGCTCGGAAGGCGTGGTCGATACGCGTCGCGAGGGCAAGCGCATCT
>JBBQVP010000291.1:0-4169 GCA_038211455.1 Burkholderiales bacterium | reverse complement strand
GCCCCCGCAGGCCGCCGGAGACGAGCGCCACCAATCCGGTCGCGATCGTGCCGATCGAAGCGGCCTCTGTGGGCGTGAAGAACCCTCCATAGATGCCGCCGATCACGACTACGAAGATCAGGATGACCGGCCACGTCTCGGCCAGTGCGCGCAGCCGCTGCAGCCACGGCAGCTTTAGGCCGGCTGGCGCGTGGGCAGGGTCCAGCCGCGCCATGACCGCGATGACGAGCATGTAGCCCAGCGCAGCCAGGATGCCCGGCACGACGGCCGACAGGAACAGCTTGGCGATGTTCTGCTCGGTGATGATCGCGTAGATCACCAGCGGCACCGAGGGTGGGATCAGGATGCCGAGCGTGCCGCCCGCGGCGATGGCCGCCGTCGCCAGGCGCGGCGAATAGTTGTGCCGGCGCAGTTCGGGCAGCGCCACCTGGCCCATGGTCGCCGCAGTGGCGAGGGACGAGCCGCAGATGGCGCCGAAGCCCGCACAGGCCGCAACCGCGGCCATCGCCATCCCGCCGTGCCAGTGGCCGAGCATCGCGTTACCGGCCTTGAACAGCGCCCGGGACAGGCCGCCGCGCGTCGCGAATTGCCCCATCAGCAGAAACAGCGGCACCACCGAGAGGTCGTACACCGAGTAACGCGCGTAGGCGACCGTCTTGAAATAGTTCAGCAGTGTGTCGGCACCGGCGATCCAGACGTAGCCGACCGAACCGGCGACCAGCATCGACATGCCGATATGCACGCGGAGCGCGAGCAGCACCAGCATGAATCCGCCGATCAGCGCGCCTTGCTCGATCCCGTTCAATCGCGCAGCTTCCGGACATGCTCCCACGCGGTGTACAGCGCCGCGCAACCGAGCAGGAAGAACGAGGGGGCCATTGGTGCGTAGCCCCACCACGTAGGCAGGTTCAACAGCATGCTCGCATCGCTATTCTTCATGAATTCCAGCGTCGCAACGCCTATGCGCCAGGACAGTACGAATGAGAACGCGGCCATCAGGAGCGATGCGAACAGGTCGAGAAACGAGTTGGCGGTTGGTGAATTGCGCGCGGTAAAGAAGTCAACGATGACGTGCCCTCCGGCCATCTGGCAGTACGGCAGGGCCATCGCGACGGCGACCGCCGACATCATCTGCACCAGTTCGTAGTCGCCCAGCACGGGCTTGCCCAGGAGCGA
This sequence comes from Burkholderiales bacterium, assembly GCA_038211455.1. Classification (GTDB taxonomy): domain Bacteria; phylum Pseudomonadota; class Gammaproteobacteria; order Burkholderiales; family SG8-39; genus SZAS-79. The sequence continues at coordinate 2,993 of JBBQVP010000291.1, read as the reverse complement.
CCGTCCGATGATGCTGTAGGCCGACATCAGCGCCATCGCGATCAGCATCAGGCCGGAGCAGATGGCGAACAGACGCGAGACGCGGTCGAGCGTTCGCCCGACCGGATCGGTGGGCGCCGTGCGTCCGGTGAAGTCGGCTTCAGTCATGGCCGGGGGCACGCTTCGGTCAGCGGGGGCACTGCCTGTCCGGGCGGCGCAGGCATCTTCTGACGCCGCGTGCCCCCTGGACCGGACCGCCGAAGCGGCCTACTTCGTGTACTTCTTGATCAGGTCGCGAGCGGACTGCAGCAGCATCTTGCCGTCGCCGCCCTTGGCCGTGATGTCCGCCACCCACTGGTCGTCGAGCTGATCGGTGGCCTTGCGCCACTTTTCAAGCTCTGCGCCCGAGATGACCGTGATCTTGCTACCCGAGGCGAGCATCTTTTCCTTGCCCGGCACATCGGCAGCGGCCTGGGTCTTGCCCATGAATGCGGAAAAATCGCCGCCCGAATTCGCGTCCAGCACTTTCTTCAGGTCCGGCGGCAACGAGGCGTATTTTGCGTTGTTCATCGCCACCAGGAACACCGTGGTGTAGAGCGCGTTGTAGTTGCGGTCCGGCTCGGCCGTGAACTTGGTCAGCTCGTTGACCTTGATGCCGGGGGCGACTTCGTAAGGAATAACCGCGCCGTCGATCACGCCCTTGGACAGCGCCTCGGGAACCGCGGGCACCGGCATGCCGACCGGCGTGGCGCCGAGCATGGCTAGCATCTTGTTGGTCAGGCGGGTCGGTGCGCGCAGTTTGAGGCCCTTGAAATCCGCAAGCGTCTTGATCGGCGCTTTCACCGTGTAGATGTTGCCCGGCCCGTGCACGTGCACCGCGAGGATGTGCGTGTCCTTGAATTCGTCGCGGTCGTACTTGTCGTAGTACTCCCAGGCGGCGCGGCTGGTCGCCTCGGCATTGGTCATCATGAACGGCAGCTCGAAGACCTCGATCTTCGGGAAGCGCCCCGCGGAATAGCCGGCGACGGTCCAGACGATGTCGGCCACGCCGTCCTTGGCCTGGTCGTACAACTGCGGGGGGCTGCCGCCGAGCTGCATCGAAGGATAGATCTGGCACTTGAGCTTGTTGGCCGATTCCTTGGCGAGCTTGTCGCACCAGGCGCCGAACATCTGGGTATGCTGGGTTGACTGTGGGCCAAGGAAATGGTGGACCTTCAGGGTCACCTCCTGCGCCTGCGCAGTGAGGGCCGCGGTGCTGAAGGCGGCTGCCAACACGAATTGCCTGATAACTGTCATGAGAACGTCTCCACGTGTGATCCCGTTCCGGGAATTTTCGCCTGCGCGCAAGCCTTACGAGTCGTGCCCGCGCGTGCCGGCCATGCCGCAAGCTACGCCAACAAAGTCTTGAAATCAAGGAAGTGCGGAGGGTGTTTCCTCGACCTTGCTGACAGCCCGACTGGCGCGAGCTTCGTTCAGTCGTAGTAGAATGCGCCTGCGACACGGTAGTCCGAGTGGCCAACGCCGAAGGCGTTCGTACGCTTCGGGGCGTAGCGCCCCCGAAGCCACGATGGGCAGCCGAGTGAGCGTAGTCAAGCAGGAGAGCTGTCCGAGTGGCCAACGCCGTCAGGCGTTCGTTTACTTCGGGGCGTAGCGCCCCCGAAGCCACGACAGGCAGCCGAGTGAGCGAAGCGAACGGAGAGCTGCCCGAGTGGCTGAAGGGGGCGCCCTGCTAAGGCGTTATACGGGGTCAACCCGTATCGAGGGTTCGAATCCCTCGCTCTCCGCCAAGGCCTTCGTAAATACGCCACTTTCGTGGCGTTTTCTCTTTCTGAATACCGTTGATAGGCCAATTCAAAGCGAATCTGCGTGATGGCATGCGGCGCACTGCACGTATGTTTCGCAGCCCGCGGCAAGCAGGTGCCCGGCAGTACAATTGCGGCCCTGTTCATAAAAAAAGTCCGCGCCTGGCGCGGGAAAGAAAAACACATGCGGCCAACTGCGCTGATCGACTCCCTTCCCTCTATTGGTACCGCCTTGCTGCGGCTGGCCGCCGCGCTGCTGCTGGCGATCACCTCGACGGCCGGGGTCGCGCAGGGTTACCCGAACAAGCCCCTGCGCATCATTGTGCCGTTCGCCCCCGGCGGATCCACCGACATCGTGGCGCGCATCGTCGCTGACAAGCTCGGGACCGCGCTCGGCCAGTCGGTGCTGGTCGACAACCGCGCCGGCGCTGCCGGCAACATCGGCGCCGAAGCGGTGGTCAAGGCTGCCCCTGACGGGTACACCCTGCTGATGGCCACCACCGGCGTGATGGCGATCAACAATGCGCTGTACAAGAACATGACCTACGACGCCGCCAGGGACCTCGAGCCTGTGATCTTTGTGACCTCGATCACCAACGTGCTCACGGTGACGCCCGACCTGCCCGTGAAGACGGTGGCAGAACTTGTGGCACTTGCCCGCACGCAGCCGGGCAAGCTGACCTTCGCGTCTTCCGGGGCCGGTAGTTCCACACACCTGTCGGGGGAACTGTTCAAGAGCATGGCGGGCATCGACCTCGTCCACGTTCCTTACAAGGGCAGCGCTCAGGCGCTGCTCGACCTGATGGCAGGGCGGGTGTCTATGATCTTCGACAACATGCCTTCGGCGCTGCCGTATATCCGTGGCGGCAAGCTGCGCGGCATTGCGGTGACTGGTTCCAAACGCTCGAATGTCATGCCTGAGCTGCCGACGATCTCAGAGGCGGGCGTGGCCGGCTACGAGTCGCTGTCGTGGAGCGGCATCGCAGCGCCCGCGGGCACGCCGAAGGACATCGTGCAGCGCTTGAATCGCGAAATCGGCGCGGTGCTCGCGCTGCCTGATGTAAAGCAGAAGCTTGCCGACCAGGGGGCCGATCCCGTCGGCGGGGCGGCCGAGGTGTTCGCGGCGCACGTGCGCGCCGAGCGCGACAAGTGGAGCCGCCTGATCCGCGAACGCAACATCACGGTCAACTTAGGATGGCCCTGCTCTCGAGC
>JBBQVP010000290.1:0-4207 GCA_038211455.1 Burkholderiales bacterium | reverse complement strand
TCTTTCTTTCGGCCTCGACGCTTTCGACAACGAACTTGCGGTAATCCTCGGTGTTCTTATAGTTCGGCGCCATGTCGTAGGTGGTCAGCGCGTTCCGCACCAGAGGATCATCGAGGGCCTTTTTAAAGGCGTCGTGCAGTTTCGCCACCACCGAGGGGTCCATGCCCTTCGGGCCGCCGATGCCGAAAGGTGAGTCGACTACCAGCGGGATCCCGAGTTCAGTGAGCGTCGGCACTTCTGGCCAGTTCTTCGAGCGTTGCGCAGTCCAGAGCGCCAGCAGGCGCAACTTCCCGGAATTGACCAGTCCCTTCCACGCGGTCGAGTCGGCCTGCAGCATGGTTTGTCCGCCTAAGACTGCGGCGGTCGTCTCCGCGCCGCCTTTGTACGGGACATGCAGCATCGTGGCCCCGACCCGCGCGAGAATCTGCTCCATGGCGAGGTGGGGCGTCGAGGCGGGGCCGGGCGAGGCGTAAGTGACCTTACCTGGGCTCTTCTTCGCGTAGTCGATCGCGTCCTGGAAGGTCTTGAAGGGTGAATCGGCGCGTGTGGTGATGCCGAACGTGAAGCCCGACAGGTGGACGATGTAGGTGAAGTCCCTGAGCGGATCCCACGACGTCTCCTGCATCGAGGGCATCCGGTACAGTGCGATCATCATCTGCGCGATGGTGTAGCCGTCGGGATTGGCCCCCGCCGCCATCGTTGCCGCTCCGGTCGTGCCGCTGGCGCCGGGCTTATTCTCGATCACGATCGGCTGACCGAGCGTTTTGCCGGCGGATGCGGCCATCACGCGCATGACCACGTCCGACGACCCGCCAGGAGCCCATGGGATGATCAGCCTGATCGGCCGGTTTGGGTATTCCTGCGCATAAGAAGACTGAACTCCGAGTCCAGCCAACAGGGACAGTACCAACCAACTGAACAGGCTCTTCATCTGGAATTCCTTTTCAGAACGGGACGTCCCCGGCGATTGTCGTGCGATGCAGGCGCCGGATGTTTGGCGGCTCGGCCACCTTGCCCGCGGCGCGGTGGATGGTGCAGCGGTTATCCCACATGACGACGTCGCCTTTGTTCCAGCGGTAGCGGAACCGGAATCGATCGTCCTCCTGATGCTCGAATATTCTGTCGAGAAGCGCCGCGCCCTCGTCCGGGTCAATTTCGGCGATAAAGGGGCTGAACCGCAAGGAGACATACAGGGCCTTGCGCCGCGTGTCTGGATGGGTACGTACCATCGGATGCGTGCGCGGTGGTGTCTTGGCGCGCAGTTCTGGCGTGTGACGATCTCGATAGCGCGTGTCTACCTGCCCCATGCGCGGGTTCTGTTCTTGGTCGAATATGTGGATCGCCTTCAGCCCGCTAATCCTGCGCTTTATGTCATCGGGCAACGTATCGTAAGCGAGGTACTGGTTGCTCCACTCGGTGTCCTGCGTGGTGGAGGGGTCGTCCGGGGTGCGCACCGCATAAAGCACGGAGCCCATGCTCGGCTTCGCCTCGTACGAAAGGTCCGAATGCCAGCCGCCGCCGCCGTCGGCAATGCTCACGCGCTCGCCGCTTTCCTTGCGCTCGTTGGTGAGCAGAAGGAGTTCGGGATAGCCGGGCAGCAGGTAGTGGGAAGACACGTGGATCGCTAGTTCGCCGAACCTTCGGCTGAACGCGATGTGCTGTTCCGGTGTCAGCGACTGGCCACGAAACACCACCACCATGTGTTCGTGGAACGCATTGAGAATGGTTTTGTAGGTCGCATCGTCTAGGGGTTCGGAAACGTCGACGCCGCGGATTTCCGCGCCGATATGCTCTGAAAGCCGCTCTACTGTTGCTGCCATCGGGTTTCCTCCTCAAGGGAATATGACGGGGCGCGCCTCGCCAGCGAATAGATACACCGTCGGCAGGGCTCGCACAACGCACATTTCGCATTCCGTCAGTAGCGTGCGATTCGGCAACGGCTTGTGCGCCGCACAAGCCACGTATGTGGCGGCATCCGAAGCGTAACGAATAGGCAAATCAATCTCGCACCTTTCGCGCTCTATCCGCACTAGGCCCGTTCTCCTGCCGCCCCGTAGTCCCATCGGCAAGAACCGCCGGGAGTTCTACGTTTTTTCTACGTTACTGGCCTATCCCGACGAGTCTTCACCCGGATGCGACAATTTTTCTTTTCCAAGGGAATCTGCTGTTCGAATTAGTTTTGCAGCGAATCCGCCCACTGCCTTTCGATATCGGACATATGAATTTCGATCTACGGTTACCCGCTTACCTGACCTGCTCTGACCTGCCCCCCGGCCAGCTGTACCATTTTCAAGTGGAGAGGTCGATTCGATGGGGCCGCTTTTATACCGACCTCGGGACTATCCTAATTGTGGTCCCCGACGCCCCCCAAAAAGCAAAAAGCCCAATCGCGATGGCTGGGCCAGGTGCATGCCGCGGTACGAAAAACGCTGGCCAGGTCGTCAAGTATTCGCGATCAGGGCCAACGACGTGTAGTTCGAGCCAAGTGCCGCCTGGACCAGGCTGCCGGCGACCAGTCGTGATGACGGCGAGCCGGGCGTGATGCGCACGCCGCTGATGCTCACACTGAACTTTCCGAAAGCACCTTCCGCGTGCAGTTCGTGAAGGTTCGTTTTCGCACCGGGATCGACCCAGACTTCGACCAATGTGCGGTCGAATCCGATACCGGCCAATGCAATCGTGCCGGTGAGATTCACGTTCTTCGGGAACCGGCTCACCGCTTCGCGCGCGGTGCCGCGGAAGGCGAGTACCTTGTCCTGCCCTTGGACAGGTTCGACACCTTCCAGCCCCTGGGGAGGTACCGTACCCCGGTAGAGGACCGAGTCGATGCCCACATGCCTTGCCGCGACCAGTCCATCGATGCCCGGGATCGCTCCGCTGGGCAGTCGGACGCTCGCACCGCCGGCAACGGCCGCCCGCATGACGGCAGCGAGAAGGCCCTGGTCCACCAGCGCCCCGACCGAGGCAGGAACGAGATCGACGCCCTGCGTCAGCACCCGTTCGGCGTACTCGCCAAGCGCAGCCTGACCCGCGCACTCGATCGCGACGTCGGGTCGCCTCTCGAGGAAAGCGTCGATCGAATCGACGAATGGCGCTTCACCCTGCACCCCGTCGAGGGATCGGACGAGAACACCCGCAATCTCGACCGGCACGCGCGCTGCTGCCAGGTGCGCGACGATCCGCCCGGCAAGCGCGCCGTTACCGATCAGCCCGACGCGAAGCGCCATCAGTCAGCCCTGCCGCCGACCACCAGCCGCATCACAGCGTGCCCTTGCCGAGATCGGCCAGCCCGCGCATGAAGGCCGGGTCGGCATGGCGTGCGCCGCTCAGCATGCGGGCGTAGTCGGGTATCGGCTGCCCTGTGATCCAGGCGGCACAGAGGGCGCCTGTAGAGGTTGCCGCCATCGACCCGAACCCGGACAGGGCGCCGGCAATGAAGGCGCCTTCGGTCTTCATCGGGCCGATCAGGGGCCAGTTCTCCTCGGTCATCGTGTAGTAACCGCCGTAATGATGCGTCCCGCGCGGGAGTCGCCCGATGTAGGCGGCAAGACCCGCATGCAAGCGGCTCGCGCCGCGCAGCAGGGTGTCGGGGAACTGCGGGTCGGCGGGTTCCTCGTCATGCGGGTCGGAGGCCTTCTCGTTGTAAGCCCATCCGAGCTTGACCCACGTGCCATCGACAGCGCCGTCCGGGCGGCAGTGAATACCGCCTTGCATCGGCTCGACCAGGTGGCGTGCAGACGGCTCAGAGGCCAGCAGCGCGCGGTCTTCATCCGACCATGCAAGCGTCTGGCCGTCCAGGTCGATCGAGAAAGGCAGGTCACGCGGGATTGCGCGCTCGCGGTCCTGAAAGGCGATCTTCTGCTGGTAGACGCACTTGACCGGGATGTCTTCGCCAATCATGTCGCCGATGTCGCGCAGGAACGGTCCGGCGGCGTTCACGATCTTGTCGGCGCGCAAGCTCGTCGAACCGGTTGCCGTCTTCAACTCCAGCACGAACGGGGAGGGGCCGGCGATCGCCCTGACCTCGGCACGAACCAGGCGACCACCGCGGTTTCGGATCTCCTCCAGCATATGCTGGCCGAGCTGCTGGGCGCTGATCGAGCCCGCCCGGCGGATATGGATCACCGTGCCCACGTCGTGCGCGTAAGACGGGAAGGTCTGCCGGATCAGAGCCGGATTGGTCAGCACATCGACCCCGTTCGGGGCT
>JBBQVP010000289.1:0-4224 GCA_038211455.1 Burkholderiales bacterium | reverse complement strand
ATGGACGATGCGCGTGTTGACCTTGCGGGGCCAGTCTTTGCCGGCCGAAGAATGCGCCAGACCCAGGAGGTAGATGTTGGTGCGATTGTCGCCAGGATCGCGGACCTTGCGCCCGGCCAGGAACGCCAGGAGCGAGATCGCCCCAGCGAACGCCATCACCGGGTTGGGGTAAGGCGCGGTCGCCAGGCAGTAGTCCATCACCTCGCCGACGAAGCCGGGCATGCGCAGCATCTCGACGGGCATCGGGCCGGGGTCGGGCACCTCGGGCGCGCGCGGCGCATCATTCGGACTCGCACCTGGCGCGGCGGCCATGTTCACGATGCCGGAGATATCCACGCCGTGAGCGTCGTCTTCCGGCATCGCGCCCCCGTAACCGGCCAGGCGCAATGCGCGGGCGGCTTCTTCATAGTTGCCGCCGTGGTTGAGTAACGTGAACACCGAGAACGGCGAGTAGGCGCGATTGGGCTCAAATGGCGCGGCGTTGGCGCTGAAGACATAAAAGACGCGATCCCGCAGCGTCGCCGACCATCCGGATTCCTTGCCGGGGCGTCGCCAATACTCATTGGCACCCTCGCGTGCCCGCGCCCACCCGCCCTGCGCCAGCACGGCGCGTACATCGCCGCGCTGGTTGAAGTCATCGCCGGGCCGATCGGCGCTGGCGGACGTGCCCGGCGCGGTCGGCGGCGCTCCCTGGCTTGCCGAGGCCGGGCGCGGCGGCAGATCTACCACCGGCAGCACATACTCGTTGAGCTCCCACGCCGCCTGCAGGAGCACATCGCGCTCGGCCTCGGTCAGGACGGGCGGGTTGGCCAGGTCGCCCTGGAGCAGCGCGTAACCAGCAGTCGGCGCGCACAGGAACAATCCGCCTTCGCCACGCGTTTCGATCAACGTGACGATCTTGCCATCGCGCTGGCGCTGGGCCAGTTTCATATTGCCGCAGACTTCCGCTTTGCAGCGGTAGACGACATGGCGACCGCCACGCTGCGTCCGCTCGACGACCAGTTTCGCCAGCAGATCGGGCGGAATGCGCGCCGACCAAGCATCGAAGAGTTCGCCGCCGGCGTCGAAGTCGATCATCTCGGCTTGGCCGGAGATCTGCCCGCAGAGGATGCACAGCGCATCGGGGCCATTGGCCAGCCAGGCAGAGAGCTCGGCGTCCGTGGGCAGGCGGGAGCGATACTGCTTCCACTGGCCCACGACCGGGCGCTTCTCGGTACGCCGGGCGGGCAGGACGCAGAGTCCAGCCTGCAGGTATTGTCTGGCGGATTGGTCCATGCCTTGACGGCCGCCGTGTTGGGTGGTATAATCGGTCTCGTTCATACTTAACTCCTGTTCTGTTCCCGCCCGGCGTTATCACACCGGGCTTTTTTTTTGGGGACTCGTAAGGGTCCTGCCCGGCCAGGAAGGAGCGAATCGCTGCCGGGTCGTAACGAACCTGCAAAGTGCAGTCGAGAGTGTTTCAGCGGGCATTAGCCACCCCCTCGCCCCCGGCTTGTTGAGCGCGATCCAACAGCACGCGCTCAACCGCTTGTCGATTGAAGCGATAATGATGCCCAACCCTCAGGCAGGGGATCCGGCCGGCATCGGCCTCGGCCTGTATCCACCGCTCAGGCAGCTTCAAGACTTCAGCCAGGGCCGGCAACGATAGTAGTTGCGGTCTTTGGTTTTCCATGCCCTCTCTAATTCCGCTACACTTGGTGTAGCGACGGTGGTCGCCCGCTTCCGGGCAACCATTTCCTGTCGCTAAAATATGCTCGTTAAGGGTCTGGACCACCAGACAAAGCAACGCGCGATCCCAGTCCGAAAACGGGGCGTGGAAGTTATCCCGCAACCATGCCAGGCAGCGAACAAACAACGGAACATTGTCTGGAAAGTGCGTGCAGCACGAACCAGTTATTGTTTCGTGCAAATTACTGCACACTTCGGCTACACCGGTCGGCCCACCGTTCGCATCGGTCGGCCAAAAATCGGGGCGGTAGCCGTGCTGCGATTTCTCTACAGTTCCAACACTCATTGTCCGTTCCTTTCTTTGTCCCAGAGCAACTTTGCCTCCCGGATGTTCTCCCGATATTGTATCGGGTTTCGCCTCGCCTTCGCCAGGCTCGCGTGCAGGCGCAACAGCTTCCGCCGATGCTTGATTGCGTCGGTTTTGCTTTCGCAGACCGTGTAGCCCTGCCAGTTCCCAGCGACGGAAAAACACTCGATTCGCCATTGCAGGTTAAAGTGCGGCGACAGGAGCATCATCGTTCCAATCGCGCTAATGCGGGGCGTGCGTTTCATCGCTTCCTCCTATTCGCCCGCTTCCGGGCAACCATTTCCTGGGCAAATCCCTGCAACGTCTGCCAGATGGTCGTCATCCCATGTCTTTCGCATCACCATCATCGCGTTCTCCTGTTCTTGACCTACTACATCTCTTTTTCGGGCGATTCGCGGTCTTTTGCGGCCCTCGTCTCGCCCGTTAGGCGAGGGCCGCGGCAAACGGTATGTCGTCGTCCGCGAGCACGTACTCCGGCTCGTCCTGTACCGCGTCACTGGGCGGCAGTTCCCCCAGGTCGACCGGTTCGGGCTTGGGGCCGAGCTCGTATTTGACGATTCGGTAGTACTTCTCCCCCGCGACGCTGCGGACGGTGATCGACAGCGCCGCGGCCAGCGCGCCGGCATTGACCAGTGCGACGGCGTGGTCCACGTTCTCCGGCACCGGTAGGTGCGAGCGCAGCTTCCACCACGCCTCGGCTTTGCCCCGGGCGAAGCCGGTGTGCTCCAAGCAGACCCACTCGCTGCGGTAGTCGTTGAAGCCGACGCGGTAGTCCACCTGCATGGTTCGCGGGTGACCCTCGGGCGCGTCGCGCTTCACATGGACGCTGAAACCGATCTCGCTGACGGAGTGCTGGGTCTCGGTGATTTCGCCGGAGAGAATCCCGGCGGTGGACGCCTCCTGCTCATGCTGCCCCCGCTTGGGCGGCGGGAATTCATATCCGCACTCGGGGCAGAGGCTGTAGGCGGCGTGGATCACCGCCTGGCACTGCGGGCATTCCTTGGCCGGCGCTTCGCCGTTCCCCGCCGAGCGATCCTTGATCTCCAACGCATCGACGGGGCCGTGCCGGAGGATGTTGCCGCCGAAGTCCAGAACCAGGCAGTTATCCTTCGACGGGTCCAGCCGGAAACCCCGGCCCACCATCTGGTAGTAGAGGCCCGGCGAGTTGGTCGGGCGCAAGAGCGCCACGCAGTCGATGTTGGGCGCGTCGAAGCCGGTGGTCAGCACGTTGACGTTGACCAGATACTTAAGCGCCCCGTCCTTGAACCGCTTGAGGAACCCCGCGCGCTCGAACGGCAGTGTGTCGCCGCAGACGAATCCGCACTCCTGGCCCATCTCACCCAGCACCCGCTGAACATGCAGGGCGTGCTGGACGCCGGCGGCGAAGATGAGCACTGAATGATGATCGGCGGTCTGGTCGAGTATCTCCCGGCAAGCCGAGCGCACCAGCGAGTCGTCGTCCATCAGAGTTTCGACTTCGCCGGCAATGAACTCGCCGCCTCGGACGTGCAGGGCGGACGTGTCCACCTTCCTCTTGCCCGCCTTGGTTTTGAGCGGGCACAGGTAACCTTGCACGATCAATTCGCGCACGCCCACCTCAAAGCAGACGTGGTTGAGCAGGTTCTCCGCGCCGCAAATCAGGCCGGTGGACATGCGGTACGGTGTGGCGGTCAAGCCGACGAGCCGCACGTTGGGATTGACCACGCGGGCGTCGGCCAAGAACGTGCGATACATGCCTTCGCCGTCCGGCGGCAGCATGTGCGCTTCGTCGATCAGGATCAGGTCGAAGCGGTCGAGTTCAGCGGCGCGGCGGAAGATGCTCTGAATCCCGGCCACGATGATCGGGTGCTCGGTGTCGCGGCTCTTGAGACCCGCGGAGTACACCCCGATCCGGTTCCACAGGTCGGGGGCCATCGCGTGGAGCTTGTCGGCGGCCTGCTCGAGCAGTTCCTTCACGTGCGCCAGGATCAGCACGCGGCCGTTCCATTGCTGGACGGCGTCGCGGCAGATCGTCGCCATCACCGGCGTCTTGCCGCCCGCCGTCGGGATGACCACGCAGGGATGATCATCCCGACGACGCAGATGGTCATAGACAGCAGCGACCGCCTCGGCCTGGTACGGGCGCAGGATGATCGGGCTGGAAGTTGACGAGGCCACAGTCATAGGGTTCAGTTGTTCTCCGGCGAAAA
>JBBQVP010000288.1:0-4236 GCA_038211455.1 Burkholderiales bacterium | reverse complement strand
GAGGCGCTGGTCGCGTTGCTGGGCAACAAGGCCGTGCTGTCGCTGTTACAGACTGACGGGTTCGTGCGCCGCGTGGTGGCTACCGTCGACAATCTCGCGCGTCCGCATGCGGCCCTGCGCCTGTGGCCGGTGAACCCGATGCCGGGACGGTTTTCGGTCACGCCCGACAACATCATCAAGCCGAATAACGACGAACGCTACACCGCGTTCGTGCTGCTGGTCGAGGCGGTGGATCCGGCGCGCGCGGTCGCGCTGTTTGTGCGCCTCTACCCGCTCTTCCAGCGCGCCTACGTCGAACTCGGTTACCCGGACGGGTATTTCAACGACCGGCTGGTGGAGGTCATCGACGTGCTGCTGGCCACGCCGATCCCGCTCGGGCCACGCAAGGTCGAACTGACCCAGGTTCGAGGCGAAATAAAGTCAGAGCGGCCCTGGGTGCGCTACCAGTTCTCCGACCCCGCGCTCGAGTCCCTCGCGAGCGGACAGAAAATGCTGTTGCGCACTGGCGCGGTGAACCAGCGGCGCCTCAAGGCGAGGCTGACCGAGTTCCGCGCGCTGCTGGCGCGCGGAACGATCCGCCGCTGAAGGCGCGGCCGCTCAGAGCGGGAAAAAGCGCGGCAGCAGGAACGCGTAGGCGGCGAGCATGATCAGCAGCAACGGCAGTCCGCCGCGGACGAAATCGGCGAAACGGTAGCCGCCTGCGCTCATCACCAGCAGGTTGGTCTGGTAGGCCATCGGCGTGACGTAGCAGAAGTTCGCGCCGAACATGATCGCGAGCACCAGCGGCTCGGGGGCCACGCCCAGTTCGCGCGCGATCGACACGGCGATCGGCGTGCCGACCGCCGCCGCTGCGTTGTTCGACACGAAGTTGGTGAACGCCGCGGTCAGCAGCATGAGTAGCCCCAGGATCGCCGTCGGCGGCAGCGTGCGTGTCGCCGCGACAAAATGCGCCGCCAGCCAGGCTGTCGCGCCGGTCTGCTCGAGCGCCGAACCCAGCGCGAGGCTGGAGGCGACCAGCAGCACCACTTTCATCGACAGCGCCGAGCTGGCGTCTTCCCAGTCCAGGCAGCGCGTTGCGATCATGGCCGCCACGCCGGCAAGCGCGGCGATCGAAATCGGCGCCAGCTTGAACGCCGCACACACCACCACGGCCGCCAGGATGGCCAGCGCGAGTGGCGCGCGCGCGGTGCGCGGCAGGTCGTAGCTCTGGTCGAGCACCAGCAAGCGGGCGTGGATTTTCAGGTTGTGGATCGATTCGTCGGTGCCCTGCACCAGCAGCACGTCCCCGGCGCGCAGCACCACCGCGTCGATCTCCTTGCGCTGCGAGGCGCCGGTCGAGCCGCGACGGTGCAGGCCGACGATCCGCACGTCGTGCCGCTCGTCAAAGCGCGTCCCGCGCAACGTTGCGCCATTGAGCGTCGAGTCCTCGGTGACCACCACTTCGGCGAGCCTCAGGTCCAGCGCGGCGAGGGGGTTCTCCTCGTCGACCGGCTTCCCGTCATCGTCGGGTTTGTACAGCGTGCTGCCGAGCTGTTCCGCGGCTTCGTGCAGGGCCTTTGCATCGGCGGCGACGAACAGGCGGTCTCCGGCACGCAGTGTGAGCGTTGGCAGGCGGGCCAGCTCGTAGCCTTTCTCGCCACGCAGGATGCGCCTTATCTCGACCTGGTCGCCGAGTTTCTCGCAGACCTCCTGGTAGGTCTTGCCGTCCGCTTCGTTGCCCTCCTGCACGTGCAGGATCGCCGAGAAGACCTGTGGGGTGGCGTCCTCGAGCGGCGCGTGGCGCTCCGGAATCAGGCGCGGCAGCACCAGCCACAGATACAGGATTCCCGGGATCGCGGCCAGCGCGGTGACATGGATGAAATCGAACATCGCGAACTCGCGCACGCCCAGGCTGCCCGCGATCGACACCACGATGAGGTTGGTCGAGGTGCCGATCGTGGTTCCCATGCCGCCGATCAGCACCGCGTAGTTCATCGGCAGCAGGGTGCGCGCCGACGAAGTCTTGTTGCGCAGGGCCGCGCCGACCAGGATCGGCATCATGAGGACCACGATCGGCGTGTCGTTGAGCACCCCGCTGGCGCCCGCGCACAGCACGACCACCAGCAGCAGCGCCGCGCGCGGCGCCGATTCGAGCAGGCCGGCGAGTATCCGCGCCGCGGGTTCGAGCGCACCGGTGACCACCAGCCCGCGGCCGAGCATCATCAGGCTGCAGATCGCGACCAGGGCCTCATGGCCGAAGCCGAAGAAGAATTCGGTCGGCGCGATCGCGACGCCGCCGCGTTCGTAAGGAAATATCTGGAACCCTGCGGCGATCAGCACCAGCACCAGCAGGCTGGTCGTCTCGATGGGGAGTTTCTCGCTGGCGAAGGAGGTGAAGGCGAGCGCGGTGAGCGCAAGTACGGCCAGCGCGTGCGGGGCGAGTTCCATGAGGTCAGGTGTCCTTCGCTTCGGATTGCGGCCTCGGTCCGGCCGAGGGCAGAGCTTACCGCGGGCGGGAGTTGAACGATTCTGCCGGTTCTCCTGTCCGATGTATGCTCTATCAGGCAGGGCGCGCAGACCGGTTGCGCCATTCAGTCCATCATCGGAGGCGAATCATGCCCATTCTGGCATTCAGCGCAGACGGCGCGCCCGGCGTCACCTGCGCGGCCTGCCGCGCCTGCTGCTGCAAACTGGAAGTCATCCTGATGGGCGAAGACGACGTTCCCGAGCGGTACACCCGCACGGATCAATGGGGAGGGCAGGTCATGCGGCGGCTGGACGACGGTTGGTGCGCGGCGCTCGATCGCGAGACGATGCGCTGCGGGATCTACGCGCGCCGTCCGGGCGTATGCCGCGACTATGCGATGGGCGGTGACGACTGTCTCGTGGAGCGCGCGAAGGCCGGCATTGCGATTGCGCCGCGCCCCGCCTAGTCGCGGGCTTTTTCACCGCCCAGCGCGGTCACGAGGTCGGCCAGGAGCAGCGAGAGCTCGCCCGTCATCAGCGCGAAGTCGATCTCGAATTTCTCTTCCGCGTCGCGCTCGCTGTCCTCGCCCTCTTCGCGCTTGAGGATATCGAGGAAGGCCAGCCGCTTGACCTGCAGGGTTTCGGTCAGCACGAAGGAGATCCGGTCGTTCCAGGTCATGCCCATCCGCACCACGGTCTTGCCGGCGGAGAGGTGGTCGCGGATGTCACGGCCGGCGAGGTCGTGGCGCGCATAGCGCACCGTGGCCTTGCTCGCATCGGCCGCGCGCAGTTCCAGGTCCTGGTCGATCGTGAACTTGCCAGGGATGCTGCCGCTCGCCAGCCATTCGGCCATCGCAGAGGCCGGCGAGCGCTGGGTTTCCAGCCGCACGGCGGGGAGGTCGTCTTCGGCGCGACGCAGCGCCTCCATGAACTGTTCTGCCTTTGCGTCCGCCGCCGCATCAACCGCGAGCCAGCCGTTCTTCGCGTCGATCCAGCCCCAGGTAATCCTGCGCCGGCTGAGCGCGCGCGGCAGCAGTTCGCCTGTCACCTGTTCGCGCAGGTCGCGCATCTGTTTCCTGCCGACGGGATGCGCCTGCTGTGCGGCCAGTTCGGCGGCGCGCTCCTCGGTCACCTGCCGGATCACCGAGGCGGGCAGGAGCTTCTGCTCAACGCCCAGCGCGAGCAGCCATTGCCGGGTCTGCTGGTGCAGGTAGACCTCCGCGTCGCGCGGGCAGGTCCAGCCGCGGCTTTCCATTTGGAAGCTGCCGCAGGGTGTCAGTTGCTGGGCCGCGAGTTTACGTTCTAGCGCATCGGCCTTGACGGACCACTGCGGAGGGAGACGATGGAGTACGAGGTTCTTGAGCCACATATCGGAAAGAAAAAGCGACGGAGTATACGTGCTTGTGCCGCGAATTCGCGGACCATTTCACCGACGGTGACTGGCCGCTCGCGCGGACTGCGCGCGGCCCACCCCCGGCGGGGCTCAGCCGTCCTTCGGCCCGCCCTTGGCGCCGGTGATCAGCGCCTTCAGCCCGACATAGGGTTTTTCCCCGGCTTCGCCGGCGGGCGCCGGCGGCGTCAGTCGCACAACCTCCGCTTCAAGCTCGCCGATCTGCCGCGCCTTCTGCGACTGGTCGGATTCGAGCTCCGTGATGCGTCGCCGCTGGCGCGAGCTGGTCCAGCTGCCGCGGATCATCGCCGGGGACGAGACCATCGCAGCCACGAACGCGCCGCACGCCAGCGCGATCAGCAACACCACCGCCAGCGAACTGTCGAAACGCCAGATCAGCA
>JBBQVP010000287.1:0-4295 GCA_038211455.1 Burkholderiales bacterium | reverse complement strand
ATCGGCGTCAGGAACCACTTAGTGTAGAGCTTTTCGAGCGCGCCGGACTTCATCATTCCGCTGATGGTGTCGTCGACGAGCTTCTTCATCGACGGGTCGTCCTTGCGGATCATGATCGCAATCGGCTCGACCGATAGGACTTCGCCGACGATCTTGTAGTCTGCCGGCGACTTCGATGTGGCGATCAGGCCGGCGAGGATGTTGTCGTCCATCACGAAAGCGTCCGCGCGCCCGGTCTCGAGCAGCAGGAACGAGTCGGAGTGGTCCTTGCCGTAGATTTCCTTGAAATTGACCCCATTGGCGCGCTCGTGCTTGCGCAGTGTCTGCACCGATGTGGTGCCTGTGGTCGTAGCGAGGTTTTTACCGTTGAGCTGGGAAATTGATGTGATGCCGGAGTTCGCCTTCACCGCAGTACGCACCTCGGTGACGAACGTGGTCAGGCCGAACGATACGTCCTTCTGGCGCGTCGCATTGTTGGTGGTCGAGCCGCACTCGATGTCGACCGTGCCGTTCTGCACGAGCGGAATGCGGTTTTGCGAGGTCACCGGCATGTAGTTGATCTTGATGTTGCCACCGGTCATCTTTTTCATGTTGTCGATGATAGAAAGGCACACGTCGACGTGGTAGCCCGTGAATTGGCCCGCGCCCAGCGTGTAGGAGAGCGGCGCCGAGGACTCACGCACGCCCATCGTGATCTCGCCGGATTTCTTCACTTTGTCGATGGTCTGCGCCAGGACGGGCAGGGCGAATGCCGCGCCGATCACGGCTGTGACGAGAATGCGGGAATACTTCATGGTGACTCCTTGTTGAATGAGTTGGGCTGTACAGGCCCCCAGTCGCGGGGGCGACGTGCTGCGGCGCAACGATTCTGGGTACTCGGTACAGGGCTGTCAACCCGACAGGCTGCGCACACGAGTAATTATAATGCCTCATCATTAGGCACCGGAACGCGCACATGAGATCGGCCAAGAAGATGTGGGAGCCTTCGCAGGCGGCGATCGAATCGGCGCTGGTCACGCAGTTTGCGCGCTACTGCGTGCACCGTTTCGGCCTGAAATTCAATACCTACCCCGAGTTCTACCGCTGGAGTTGCGATTCGAGCGAGGATTTCTGGAGCGCGCTGTGGGACTGGGGTGGCGTGCGGGGCAGCAAAGGTGGCCGGGTTCTCGTCGACGGCGGGCGGATGCCTGGAGCCAGGTGGTTTCCCGACGCGCGCCTCAACTTCGCCGAGAACCTGCTTCGCAGGAACAACGGCGCGCCCGGCGCCGACAACGACGCAATGGTGTTCTGGGACGAAACAGGGTTTCGCCGCAGGATGTCGCAAGCGCAGTTGTACGCGCAGGTGTCGCGCTGCGCCCAGGCGATGCGCGCAGCCGGGCTGAAATCCGGGGACCGGGTGGCGGCGTTCATCCCGAACATGCCGGAGACGTGTGTGCTCGCCTTGGCCGCCCTTTCGATCGGTGCGGTCTGGTCGTCGTGTTCGCCCGATTTCGGCACCGACGGGGTGCTCGACCGTTTCGGGCAGACCGGGCCGAAGCTCCTTTTTTGCGCCGATGGCTATCTCTACAACGGCAAGGCGCATGATTCGATTGCGCGGGTAAGGGAGATTGCACAGGGGCTGCCCTCCGTGAAGCAGGTGGTCGTAGTGCCGCACGTGGACGCCTCGCCCGACGTCTCTACGATACCCAACGGCCGTCGCTTTGCGGATTGGATTGCGCCGTTCGGCGCGCGCGAGATCGCGTTCGAACAGCTGCCGTTCGACCATCCGGTATTCATCCTGTTCACCTCGGGTACGACCGGCAAACCCAAGTGCATCGTGCACGGCGCCGGCGGCTCGCTGCTGTCCGGGATCAAGATGTACAAGCTGCATTTCGATACGCGACCGGGCGACCGCTTCTACTACTACACGACCTGCAACTGGGTGATGTGGAACCTCCTGTTCGAGGGATTGTGCGCGGAGGCCGCACTGATGCTCTACGACGGTTCCCCCTTTGTGCGCGACGGGGCCATCAGCTTCGATTTCTGCCAGGCCGAGCGGTTTACCCAGTACGGAACGTCGGCAAAGTTCATCGATGCCTTGTCCAAGCGCGGCCTGAAGCCGCGCGAGACGCATGATTTGTCCGGAGTACGGATGATCATTTCGACTGGGTCGCCGCTGGTTCCCGAAAGCTACGACTATGTCTATCGCGACGTGAAGAAGGACGTCTGCCTCGCGTCGATCTCGGGAGGGACCGATATCATGGCGGGGTTCGCGGATGCCAACCCGGTGCTGCCCGTGCATCGCGGCGAACTTCAGTGCCGCGGCCTCGGCATGGACGTGTGTGTGTATTCGGAGGAGGGGCGCGAACTGGTCGGTGAGAAGGGCGAACTGGTCTGCGTGAAGCCGTTCCCTTCGATGCCGGTGGGTTTCTGGAACGATCCCGGCGGCGCGCGCTACCGCGCCGCGTACTTCGAGCGATTCCCGAATGTCTGGTGCCACGGCGACTGGTGCGAGTTGACGGCGCGCGAAACGATGATTGTCTACGGTCGCTCGGACGCCACGCTCAACCCCGGCGGCGTGCGCATCGGCACGGCGGAAATCTATGCGCAGGTGGAGAAGATCGATGCGGTCGAGGAGTCCGTTGCGATCGGCCAGCTCTGGCCGCCGGCACAGCCGACCGACACGCGCGTGGTGCTGTTCGTGAAGCTGCGTCCCGGCCGGCTGCTTGACGCGGCGCTACAGGAACGCATCCGGCGGCAGATCCGCGACAACACCACGCCGCGCCATGTGCCGGCGCGGATCGTGCAGGTGCCGGATATCCCGCGCACCCGCAACGGAAAAGTGGTCGAACTGGCGGTGCGGTCGGTCGTGCATGGCATGTCGGTGCAGCATACCGACGCGCTCGCCAATCCGGAGGCGCTCGACCTGTTCATCGACATGCCCGAACTGGCAAACTGAACGACCCTGCGGCGGCGCAGCCGCCTCAGTGCAGCGTGGCTTTGCGGCCCTCGTAAATTCCCTGCAGCAGGCGCAGCGACCCCAGGCTCACGGCGTGGTGGCTGAGCGCGTGGCCGAGATCCTCGACGATGTCCAGGGTCACCGGGACGTGCAGCGCCGTGAGCACGCGCGCGGCGCGCTCCGAATGCACCCTTGAGACGATGGCGTCGTGCTCGCCGTGCACGAGGTGGATGCGCGCGCTGATGCTCGATCCGGCCAGAGGCAGGCGCGCAAAGCGCGCCGAATAGGCCACCACCGCGCCCGCCAGGCCGGGCAAGCGCTTGACGGCCTCAAGCGCGACCGTACCGCCCTGGGAGAAACCCACCAGCACGGTGCTTTCCGCTGGCACGCCGTAGTGGGTCTGTTCGCGACGCACGAGGTCTTCCAGTCGTGGCAGGATCGCCGCGATGCGCTCAAGCCTGTCCCCCTCGCTTGCGGCGAGCATCGAGGATCCACCCTCGCCAGGCAGATCGCCTTCGACCGCGTCGAAACCGCGCGGCACCAGCAGCGCCGCGCTGGGAAATCGCGCCTGGAACTTGAACGCCACCGAAATCATCGATTCGGGCGTGGCGCCACCGCCGTGCAGGAACACAAACAGGTGCTTCGCCCGGTGCTGGGGCGGCGGGGCAAAGCGGAAGATTTTGTCTGCATGCATCGGGTGGGCTCCGCCCATTTTCGCCCCGCAGACCGTGTTATGTAAACTGCGCGCGGTTTCCCGCCATCGTGGAGCGTGTCATGCAAGCCAATCGTTCAACTATCCCGTCGGGCGCGCCCGGCCGGTTCGCATTCAGTTCTGCGTTCTGGTCGGCATTTTGGTCACTCGCGCGGCCGTACTGGGTTTCCGAGGGCCGCCGCCGTGGCGTTGTGTTGCTCGCATCGGTCGTGGCGTTCACCCTCGCGCTGGTTTGGATCGAAGTCCAGTTCAACGACTGGAACAGGGGATTCTACGATACGTTCGAGCACAAGGATCGGCTGGGGTTTTACCTCGAGCTGGGGCGCTTTTCGCTGTTGGCGGTGATGTTCATTGTCCTGGCGGTCTACAAGCAGTACTTGCAACAGATGCTGATGATCGAATGGCGCGCCTGGCTTACGGAGAGCTACCTGAAGAACTGGCTTTCCGGACAGGCCTACTACCGGATGCAACTGCTCGAACGCGGCACGGACAACCCCGACCAGAGGATTGCCGACGACCTGAACATATTCGTCGATCTGACGCTGACGCTTTCGCTCGGCCTGTTGTCGGCCGTGGTGACGCTGGTGTCTTTCGTCGGGATCCTGTGGAGCATATCGGGCGCACTTGTGCTCGCGGGCGTCACGA
>JBBQVP010000286.1:0-4299 GCA_038211455.1 Burkholderiales bacterium | reverse complement strand
GCGCGGCATCGGGCTTGCGTCGGCCGGGGATCCAGTCGAGGAGTCGCTTTACGAAATCCGCAAGAAGATTCATCCACGCGCGGTGCACGGGTGGTTTGCCGCGTGGCGCTGGGCGCTGGTCTGGCTGACGCAGCTGGCGTTTTACGGCGCCGCCTGGTTCCAGTGGAATGGCCGCCAGGCGGTGCTGTTCGACCTGGCGCATCGCAAGTTCTACATCCTTGGCGCGGTATTCTGGCCGCAGGACTTCATCTACCTGACCGTGCTGCTCGTCATCTCCGCGTTGTCGCTCTTCCTGTTCACTGCGGTTGCCGGGCGACTGTGGTGCGGCTATGCCTGCCCGCAGACGGTTTATACCGAGATCTTCATGTGGGTCGAGCGCAAGATCGAGGGCGATCGCAACCAGCGCATGAAACTGGATCAAGGTCCCCTGACTGGACGCAAGTTCGCGCTAAAGGCGGCCAAGCACGCACTCTGGGTTCTGATTGCCCTCTGGACCGGATTCACGTTCGTGGGTTATTTCACACCGATACGCGAACTGGCGGGCTTGGTGGCGGGCTTCGCGACCGGTCCCTGGGAGACTTTCTGGATCGGTTTCTACGGATTCGCTACCTACGGTAACGCGGGCTGGATGCGCGAGCAGGTGTGCAAGTACATGTGCCCTTACGCAAGGTTCCAGAGCGCGATGTTCGACAAGGACACGCTGATCATCGCCTACGATCGCGAGCGTGGCGAGCCGCGCGGCTCCCGTTCCAAGAGCGCTGACCCGAAAGGGCTCGGCCTGGGCGCATGCGTCGATTGCGGTATCTGCGTGCAGGTCTGCCCGACGGGGATCGACATCCGCAATGGGCTGCAGTACGAGTGCATCGGCTGCGCTGCGTGTATCGATGGTTGCGACCAGGTGATGGATCGGATGGGGTACCCGCGCGGCCTGATCAGCTACTCCACGACACATGCGGTCGAACGCCGCCTGACGCGCCGCGAAATGTTCGTCCGCGCGCTGCGTCCGCGGGTCCTGGTGTATTTTTCCATCCTGTTCGCGATCGTCATCGCCGCGGGCGCCAGCCTCTGGATGCGCGTGCCGCTGAAGGTTGACGTGATCCGCGACCGCGGCGCGATTTCCCGCGAAGTGGAAGGCGGGCTGATCGAAAACGTCTACCGTCTCCAGATCATGAACACGACGGAGCAGGAGCGGCGCTTCCTGATCCGTGTCGAAGGTCTGCCGAGCGGCGAAGTGGCGGGAGGCGGGCATGTCCGGTTGCCGGGTGCAACCACCGAGATGATCGCGGTCAAGGTCCGCATGCAGCAGGGTCAGGTGGCTGCCGGAACGCACAAGATCCGCTTCACCGTCGAGGCCGAGGACGACGCCCACGTGGCCGTAAGCGAAAAATCCGTATTCATCGTACGCAAATGAAAGGGGAATCCGCATGAGCAGCGCACCCACAGCAGTTCAGCCCTGGTACCGCGAGCCGTGGCCGTGGATCCTGATGTCGGGGCCGGCCACAGTCGTCGTCGCGGGGGTATTCACCGCCTGGATCGCCTACACGACCTCAGATGGGCTGGTGACCGAGGACTACTACAAGCAGGGGCTGGGTGTGAATCGCGTGCTGGCTCGGGAGGCGGACGCAGCACGCCGCGGAATCGTTGCGCACGTCGCCCTGGGGGAGGACCGGCACCGGATCGTCGTTCAGTTGTCTGGCGCGGCTCCGGCAGAATTGCGCGTGCGGTTTTCCCACGCGACCCGGCCCGGCCACGACCTGAGCCTGCGTCTGGCGCCCACCGGAGAGGGTCGTTACGAAGCCGCGGTGCCCAAGGCGTTTCCGCCGGGACACTGGCAGGTGCAGATCGAGGATTCAAATGCGGGGTCGGCCCCACAGTGGCGCCTGGCCGATGAGTGGTCAGGCGGCGAAGCATCTTTCACGATCGGAAACAACCGGGCAAGCAACCCGGGTAGTAGCCCCGGCGGCAGCCCCGGCAGCAGCCCGGAGAAACCCGCGGGCTGATTCCCGCAGGCTCACCGCAAGGAGGAGACAGGCATGCGCAAAGCGATCTGGGTGCTGTGGCCTTCATTCATCGTCGGCGGGATCGCCGAGACGGTGTTCTTCACGTTTTTCGACCCGATGGAGCTTCACCTCTTCGGTGAGCCCGCAGGCATGAGCCGGCTTGCGGTTTACTCCGCCGGGTTCTTCTTATTCTGGGCGTTTGCCGCCGCATCGAGCGCGTTCACCTGCTTCCTGCAGCGCTCC
The DNA here is from genome assembly GCA_038211455.1 of Burkholderiales bacterium. Lineage (GTDB taxonomy): Bacteria > Pseudomonadota > Gammaproteobacteria > Burkholderiales > SG8-39 > SZAS-79. The sequence goes on along the minus strand of JBBQVP010000286.1, from coordinate 2,056 downwards.
CCGTCCGAGATCAACCTGTATCCGCTGCCACCGCCGGAGCGGCCTGAAGGCGATCCAAACAAAAGGGAGGATCACAATGCGTTCCGCTAGCCGTATCTCAATCCTTGTGCTTGCTGGTGTCAGCGTGCAGGCAGGTGCTGCCTACGCTGCAGACTCGACGCTAGGGAAGGCGCTCTACGAGACTCACTGCGGCAGCTGTCACTACGAAAGACTGCACGAACGGAAACAGTCCGCCATCGACTCCCTTGCGGCCCTGAAACTGGAAGTCGAGAAGTGGGCGCGGCAGACGGACCGGCGGTTTACGGCGGCCGAGCTCGAGGACATCGTCGAGTATCTGAACCAATCGCACTATCGGCTGGCAAAATAGGGCGGCGCCGATGGAGATCACCTTCCTGGGCGCGGCGGGTGAGGTCACAGGGTCCTGCTACCACATCGACACCGGTCGGATCCGCTTCATTGTCGACTGCGGCATGTTCCAAGGGCACGGCGCAGACCGGAAGAACGCGGCGCGCTTTGGATTCCGGCCGGATGCGCTGGAGTTCGTCCTTTTGACGCACGCCCACATCGACCACTCCGGACTTCTGCCTCGACTTACGGCAGCGGGATTCACCCGGGCGATCCACGCCACCACCGCCACTTGCGACCTGCTGGGGGTCATGCTGCCCGACAGCGCGCACCTGCAGGAAAGGGAGGCGGAGTATGCGCAGCGCCGTACCGGCGCGCGACGCATCGGCAAGCCCCTGTATACCGTGCAGCAGGCGCAAGCCTGTCTGCGGCAACTCGCGCCGATCGCCTACGACACGCCGCTGCAACTGCATCCGGACGTGCGCTGCGTTTTCCGCGACGCCGGCCACATCCTTGGCTCGGCGATTCTCGAGGTCTGGGTGCGGGATGGCGAGAACGAGACCAAAATCGTTTTCTCGGGTGACCTCGGCCAGCCGGGCCATCCGATCGTGAGGGAACCGGCGCGGATCGAGTCTGCCGACGTTCTGCTGGTGGAATCCACCTACGGAAACCGCCTGCACAAGAATCTCGCCCAGACGCTCGACGAATTCGCGTTCGCGCTGAACGACACCCTGCGCAGCCGGCAGGGCAATGTGGTGATCCCCTCGTTTGCGGTCGGCCGCACGCAGGACATCCTGTACTTCATCCACCAGTTGTACCAGCAGCAGCGCCTGCCCGCCGCCGAAATTTACGTGGATTCGCCAATGGCGATTGCGGCCACGCGTATTACCCTGAACCACCCGGAGATGCAGGACCGCGGCGCGCGCCAACTCGCCGAATGGCTCGAGGATCGCAAAGGCGGGCCGCGCCTGCATTTCACCGAAACGCTCGAGGAGTCGATGCGCATAAATTCGCAGCGTTCGGGCGCGATCATCATCTCCGCCAGCGGCATGTGCGACGGCGGCCGCATCAGGCATCACCTGCGCTACAACATCGGGCGCCCCGAGTGCGCAATCGTCTTCGTCGGTTTCCAGGCGGCGGGCACCCTCGGGCGTCGGATTGTCGATGGCGCGCGGTCGGTGCGAATGTTCGGCGAATCACACCAGGTCCGCGCCAAGGTCTTTACGATCAACGGGCTGTCGGCGCACGCCGATCAGGCTGCGCTGCTGAACTGGGTGGGGTGCTTCCGCCGCGCGCCGCGGCAGACCTGGGTGGTGCATGGCGAGCCGCTAGCGGCGCATGCTCTGCGGGACCAGATTGAGAGCCGCCTGGGCTGGGATGCGCGGGTACCGGCCCGGGGGGGAAAGGCTGTGTTCGGGCGCGAGTGAGCGTGGCTTGCCCGGTTGCGCAGTGTCAGTGCCGGGTGCTGACGATTTTCTCGAGGGCGCCGATGTCGGCGATGCGCACGTGCTTCTGGTTGACCTCCATCAGGCCGTCTTCCTGGAACTTGGAGAAAAGCCGGCTCACCGTCTCCAGCTTGAGGCCGAGGTAACTGCCGATTTCCTCGCGTGTCATCCGCAGGTGGAAGTCCGAATGCGACCAGCCGCGCCGCGTGGAGCGCTTGGACAGGTTCAGCAGGAACACCGCCAGACGCTCCTCGGCACGCATGCTT
>JBBQVP010000285.1:0-4320 GCA_038211455.1 Burkholderiales bacterium | reverse complement strand
CGCTGTGCATCGATTCGAGCGACTCGATCGAACTGCCGCCGATGCTGCTGCTCGGCGACCCCGGCATCGGCAAGACCCATTTCGCGCGCCGCATCGCGCAGCTCATGGGCACCGGCTTCGGCTTCGTCCCGATGAGCTCGCTCACTGCAGGCTGGGTGCTCTCGGGCGCGTCTTCGCAATGGAAGAATGCGAAACCGGGCAAGGTGTTCGATACCTTCGTCAACGGCGACTACGCCAACCCGGTGATGGTCGTCGACGAAATCGACAAGGCCTCCGGAGACGGGCAGTACGATCCGCTCGGCGCGCTCTACGAGCTGCTCGAGGGCGGCACTGCCACCCGCTTCGTGGACGAGTTCGTCGAAGTCCCGATCGACGCCTCCGGCGCGGTCTGGTTCGCCACCGCCAACGACGCATCGCGCATTCCCGACCCGATCCTCAACCGCATGAACGTCTACGAGATCGAACCGCCGGACGCGGCCGGCGCGATGCGGATTGCGCGCTCCATCTACCGGGAAATCCGCAACGGACACGACTGGGGAAAGGCCTTTCCGGAAGCGCCCTCCGACAGCCTGCTCGAAAAGCTGTCGGGCTACGGTCCGCGCGAAATGCGCAGGGTGATCCAGGCGGGGTTCGGCAACGCGAAGCTGGCCGGCCGCGCGGAAATTTCGCCCGACGACGTGCAGGACAACCGCAGCGTCAAGCGCCAGCGGATCGGCTTTTAATCTGGCTGGGTTACCCGTGGGCGTTTGCCCATTTGCGCGCCGATCACGCCGGCGAGGACGAGCGCGGCCCCGAGTGACTGCGCCGGGGCCAGGCCCTGGCCGAGCACCAGCCAGCTCGCCCCGATCGCGATGATCGGTTCGATGTTCATGACCAGTGACGTGCGCAAGGGTCCAATGCGTGAAGCCGAGGTGAACAACGAAACCAGGCCCACCGCATAGAGCAGGCATACGGCCACGACCGCCCACCAGCCGGTCGCGCTGCGCGGCCAGGCGACAGCATCCCCGGCAAGCATCGCGCAGATCAGCATGGCCGAGGTGCTGGCCATCATCCAGAACGTCCGGCCTTTCGCCTCGACATGGGACAGGTATCGCGTCGACACCACAAGGACTGCGGCGATCATCACCGCGGCAAGCAACGCGTAGCCGACGCCCGCCATGTTCAGGTTTTCGGGCGCCGCCCCGGTCGCGAGAGCCAGGCCCGCGAAAGAGACCAGTCCGAAAACCAGCGTACGCCGGTTGAATCGCTCCAGCCCGGCCAGCGCACTGAATGCGCCCGACAGGAGCGGGTAAACGTAGAAAATCAGGATCGCGAGCGGCACGCGCAGCAGTTCGATCGCCCGATAGAAGGTGAAGACGTTCAGCGCAAACAGCACGCCGAGTGCAAGCAGCATCCGCCGTTCCCGCGGTGGCGTGGGCAGGGCCCGGCTCGCCCGGAGGGCAAGCCCGATCGCTAGCGCTGCGAACGTGCAGCGCACCGTGACCACCGTGATGGCGTTACTGCCGTCCTCGAAGGCCGCGCGCGCAAACACCACGCCGGTCCCGTAGCACAGGGCGCAGAGGATGACCGGGCGGTAGGCTACGGCGCGCAGCGCCACCAGTACGCCTGCCTCGGCGCTCAGACCTTCTGCTCCACCCAGCCCCTGACCGATTCAAGCGCCGGCCCGAGCTTGGCCGGCTCGGTGCCGCCAGCCTGCGCCATGTCGGGGCGCCCGCCCCCCTTGCCGCCCACTTGCTGTGCGACGAAGTTGACCAGTTCGCCCGCCTTGACGCGGCCGGTGAGGTCTGCCGTGACACCGGCGATCAGCGCCACCTTCCCGTCGGACACGGCGCCCAGGACGATGGCCGCCGACTTGAGCGTGGCCTTCAGCCGGTCCATGGTTTCGCGCAGGGTCTTGGCATCCGCGCCCTCGAGCGCGGCAGCGAGGACCTTCATACCCTTGACCTCGACCACCTTCGATACGAGGTCGTCGCCCTGCGAGGACGCGATCTTCGACTTGAGGCGCGCGAGTTCCTTTTCGAGCGCCTTCTTTTCCTCGAGCAGGCCGAGCAGCGCTTTTTCGACCATGCCTTCGCCCGGTTGCGCGCGCAGCTGCTTCGCGAGTTCCCGGTATTCGCCGAGCTGGCTGTCGGTCATGGCCTGCGCGCTGGCACCGGTCGTGGCCTCCACCCGGCGCACGCCCGCCGCCACCCCGGTCTCGGCGTAGATCCGGAACGCGCCGATGTCGCCGGTGCGCGCCACATGCGTTCCACCGCAGAACTCGCGCGAGGAGCCGATGTCGAGCACGCGCACCTCGTCGCCGTATTTCTCCCCGAACAGCATCATCGCCCCGGAATTCTTTGCCTCCTCCATCGCCATGACGCGCGCGCGGGTCGCCGAGTTCTGCAGGATCTCGGCGTTCACCAGGCCTTCGACCCTGCGGATTTCCGCATCGGTCAGCGGTTTGTTGTGCGCAAAATCGAAGCGGGTCTTGTCCGCATCGACCAGCGAACCCTTCTGCTGCACGTGCGGGCCCAGGACTTCGCGCAAGGCCTTGTGCATCAGGTGGGTGACCGAATGGTTGCGCATGGTGCGCGCGCGCAAGCCCTCGTCGACACGCGCCTCGATCGCGTCACCGACCCTCATCACGCCCGCCTTGACGCGGCCGTGATGGCCGAACACTTCGGGCTGGATCTTCTGCGTGTCCTCGACCTCGAACGAGCCGCCGGCGCCCGACAGCATGCCGCGGTCACCGACCTGGCCACCGGACTCGGCGTAAAACGGTGTTTTGTCGAGGACAACCACGCCGGACTCGCCCGCGTTGAGCGCCTCGACCTGTGTGCCGTCGCGATACAGCGCAACCGCCCGGCTGGCGATCGCGAGCGAATCGTAGCCGCGGAATTCGGTCTTCGAACCGGAGTAGTCGAGCCCCGCGCTCATCGAGAATTTCGAGGCCGAGCGCGCGCGCTCGCGCTGCGCCTGCATCGCCGCCTCGAAGCCGGCGAAATCGATCTGGATGCCGCGTTCCCGGCAGATGTCGGCCGTGAGGTCGACCGGAAAGCCGAAGGTGTCGTACAGCTTGAACGCCGTCTCCCCATCGAGCATCGGCGACTCGCCCGCGAGCGCGCCTTCGAGCAGGCTCATGCCGTGCTCGAGCGTCTCGGAAAAACGCTCCTCTTCGGTCTTGAGGACCTCCGCGACACGCCCCGCCGCTTCCTTGAGCTCCGGATAGGCCACGCCCATCACGCGGTCGAGGTCGGCCACCAGCTTGTAGAAGAACGCCTGCTTCTGCCCGAGCTTGTAGCCGTGGCGAATCGCGCGGCGGATGATCCTGCGCAGCACGTAGCCGCGCCCCTCGCTGCCCGGAATCACCCCATCGACGATCAGGAAGGCGCAGGCGCGGATGTGGTCGGCGATCACGTTGAGCGACGGGCTCTTCAGGTCGGTCGCGCCGGTCTCGCGCGCGGCCGCGCGGATCAGCTCCTGGAAGAGGTCGATCTCGTAGTTCGAATGCACGCCCTGCAGCACGGCGGCAACGCGTTCCAGGCCCATGCCAGTGTCGACCGAAGGCTTGGGCAGCGGATGCATCTCGCCTTTTTCGTCCCGATTGAACTGCATGAACACCAGGTTCCAGATCTCGATGTAGCGGTCCCCGTCCGCGTCGGGCGATCCGGGCGGGCCGCCTTCCACTTCGGGGCCGTGGTCGTAGAAAATCTCGCTGCACGGGCCGCAGGGACCGGTGTCGGCCATCTGCCAGAAATTGTCCGACTGGAATTTCTGCCCGCCCGGCTTGTCGCCGATCCGCACGATGCGCTCGGGCGGCACGCCGATGTCCTTCGCCCAGATGTCGTAGGCCTCATCGTCGGTGTGGTAAACGGTCACCCAGAGCTTGTCCTTGGGCAGCTTGTACACCCCGGTCAGCAGGTTCCAGGCGAACGGGATCGCGTCCTTCTTGAAGTAGTCGCCGAACGAGAAGTTGCCGAGCATCTCGAAGAACGTGTGGTGGCGCGCGGTGTAGCCCACGTTTTCGAGGTCGTTGTGCTTGCCGCCCGCGCGCACGCTGCGCTGGGAGGTCGTCGCCCGGGTGTAGGCGCGCTTGTCCTTGCCGAGGAAGGCGTCCTTGAACTGCACCATGCCCGAATTGACGAACAGCAGCGTCGGGTCGTTGTGCGGCACCAGCGAACTGGAGGCCACGATGGTGTGGCCCTTGGACTTGAAATACTCGAGGAAGCTCGAGCGGATATCGGCGCTTTTCATCAATCGAAACCGGTGGCTGGCAAGGAACCGGTGATTGTAATGGAAAGGCTGCGCTTCTCCCCTGCCCGGCCTACGCTTCCTGGT
>JBBQVP010000284.1:0-4323 GCA_038211455.1 Burkholderiales bacterium | reverse complement strand
GCGACAGCCTGACCGCAGGCTATGGCGTAACCCCGCCGCAGGCCTGGCCGGCGCTGCTCGCCAATCGTACCGGCTGGGCGGTCGTCAACGGCGGCATCAGCGGGGACACCAGCGCCGGGGCGCTCGGCCGGCTGACTGCCGTGCTCGAGGAGCATCGGCCTGCACTCGTGCTGGTGGCGCTGGGCGGCAACGACATGCTGCGCAAGCTTCCCGAAGCCACCACGATCGCAAACCTCGGCGGCATCCTCGCGCTGGTCCGCGAGCGCGGCGCGCGCGCCGTACTGCTCGCCACACCCCAGCCGAGCGTCGCGGGCGCAGTGTTCCGCAGCCTGTCCGCTGCGGGGTTCTATCGCAAGGTTGCCGCAGACAACGGGGTCCCGCTGATCGAGGACGCGATTGCCGAGGTGCTGTCCGACCCGGGCATGAAGGGCGATCCCCTTCACCCCAACGTGGCCGGCCATGCGCTGCTTGAGGAGAAGCTTTACACGGCGCTGAAGAAATTCGGGTTCACGCCCTGAGTTTCGGGCGGCGCCTCAGGCCGGCGGCGGCCCCGGCTGCGGCTCCGCCCCATGGTCGAGGTCCGGCCGCTGCCACGGATCGACGTGGGTCATCATGTTCAGAACGCGGTGGTGCTTCAGGACGCGCGCGCGGGCGTCGACCGCGATGTTGTGGCCGGCTTCGACGCTGATCCGTGCGTCGACCTCAATGTGCGCATCGACCACGATCATGTCACCCATCTTGCGTGTGCGGATGTCGTGCACCCCGCTCACGCCCGGGGTCTCCACCAGCGTGCGGCGGATTGCCTGCACCTCGCGTTCGTCGACTGCGCGGTCCATGAGGTCGTGCAGCGCATCCCAGCCGAAGTTCCAGCCCATCCGCGAGACCATGAAACCGACGATCAGGGCCGCAATCGGATCGAGCAGGGGAAACCCCGCGAGGTTGCCGATGATGCCGGCGCCCACCACCAGTGAAGAGGCCGCGTCCGAACGCGCATGCCAGGCGTTGGCCACCAGCATGCTCGACTTCACCTGCTTGGCCACCCTGAGCATGTAGCGGAACAGCAGTTCCTTGGCGACGAGCGCGGCGCCGGCCACCCAGAGCGCGGCGACATGCACCACCGGCACGGCGCCGGGATCTTCCAACTTGTGGACCGCGGACCACAGCATCCCCGCCCCCACTGCCAGCAGCAGCACGCCGAGCACCAGCGACGCCGCAGTCTCGAAGCGCTGGTGCCCGTACGGATGCTCGGCATCGGCCGCCTTGCTGCTCTCGCGACCCGCAAGCAACACGACGACATCCGACACCAGGTCGGCAAGCGAATGGATGCCGTCGGCCACCAGGCCCTGCGATTTCGCCTGCATGCCGACCGTGACCTGCGTGGCCGAAAGCACGACGTTTACCGCGACGCTCGTCCAGGTGCTGCGCGCAGACGCAGATGCGCGCTCCGCCGGGCTGTGCGTAGCGTGTTCGGAGTCGTCGTCGTGATCGGAGAATTTCATTTGCGCAGGGTATGTTAGCGTACCGTGACAATCACAGCGGCGCCCTGCTGGCGTCGACTCCGGACTATCCTGATCATGAAGCCTTCCCGCCGCCCCGGCGAACGCCATCGCGAGCGCCACCGTACGTCCCGCATCGGCTGGCTTCGCGCCGCGGTGCTCGGCGCCAACGACGGCATCGTCTCCACCGCGAGCCTCGTCATCGGCGTGGCAGCCGCGGGCGCAAGCCACGCAAGCATCCTGCTCACGGGTGTCGCAGGCCTGGTGGCCGGTGCGATGTCGATGGCCGCGGGCGAATACGTCTCCGTGCATTCTCAGGCTGACACCGAGAACGCCGACCTTTCGCGCGAGCGCGCCGAACTTGCCGCCGACCCCGCATCGGAAAAGCGCGAGCTGGCAGCGATTTATGTCGGCCGCGGCGTGGAGCCCGGGCTCGCACAGCAGGTCGCCGGGCAACTGATGGAGCATGACGCCCTGGGGGCGCATGCACGCGACGAACTCGGGATCATCGAGGAAATGGCGGCGCAGCCGATTCAGGCTGCGTTATCTTCAGCCGCCAGCTTCGCGGTCGGCGCAACGCTGCCGCTCGTTGTGGCGGCGCTGGCGCACGGGCACGGTCTCATCGCATGGATCGCGGCCACGTCGCTGGCCTTCCTCGCCGCGCTTGGCGTGCTCGCCGCGCGCGTCGGCGGCGCCGATCCCCTGAAGAGTGCCTTGCGCGTCACGTTCTGGGGCGCCCTCGCCATGGCGATCACTGCGGGTGTAGGGGTGCTGTTCGAGAGCGTACTCTGATACGGACCACCGTTTGGCGAACGGGGCATCAGGCGTACGCCAGCGTACAGACCAACGCAACGGGAAGTCCGAAGATGTGTTCGGGTGCCCGCTACTCTCCCCCTACGTCGGGCACCTGTTGTGCCTGGCCCGGAACTGCAACCTGGTTCCGGGCCTTTTTCATGCCTTCAGCGCGCGATAGAGGAACGGCAGGCTCCGGTCCATGCGGTAGTCGATGTCGGAGTGGTCGTCGTCGAACTCCTCGTACGTGTGGCGGATCCCCGCGTCCGCGAGGCGCGCCGAGAGCTGGCGCGAGCCGAACTGGATGTGGTACTGGTCACGCCAGCCGCAGTCGATCCAGATCGCGCGTAGCTTCTTCAGGTTGGCGCGGTACGTCTTCACCATGTTGACCGGATCATTCGCACGCCAGTTTTTCCAGCGCGATTCGATCACCTCGCCCGATTCCAGGTTGAACGGCACGCGAAATCCGTTCGGCGCTTTCGGGTCCGGATCGTAGGTTGCCGCCATGCAGAGATTCATTAGCGCGTGCACTTCCGCGCCGGACACCTTGGCCTTGCCCCAGGCCGCGTCGAGGAAGCGCCTGATGCGCCCGTCATCCAGGCCCTGGGCAAGACCCTTGCGGCCCGCTTCCTTCTTCGCGTCGTAGGCGCCTTCCCTGCGTTTCGACGCGCGGTACTTCGCCAGCAGGCTGAGCGTGTTCGGCCAGTCGTGCCAGTAGACGAAATCGAAGTACGCATCCCCCGAGTGGTCGGCCACCGCGCCCCAGACCTGCGGGTACTTCATCGCATGCACGATCGAACCGTACCCGCCTGAGGACTTGCCGAAGCAGCCGCGGTGTTCCCGCGAGGCGAGCGTCAAAAACCCGTGGTCGACGAAGGGAACGATCTCCTTGGTGAGGTAATCGGCGTAGTTGCCGATCGCCGCGGAGTTCACGTACTGGTTGCCGCCCAGCGCAGTGAAGCAGTCCGGGAACACGAGGATAACCGGGCCCATCTTCTTTTCACGGATCAGTCGCGCGACGCGCTCGGGCAGGTTCTCACCGAACGCCTTCCAGCTCGTGTGCGCGAGGCCCGAGCCGGTGAACCCGACCAGGTCGTACAGCACGGGGAATCGCGTTGCCTTGTCGAGTCCGTACTGCGGCGGCAGCCAGACGGCCAGTTTTCTCACGTTAGGGTCGCCCAGGGGATTGCCTTTGAGGATCTTCGAGGTGTGCTCGAGCACGAGCAACGTGCCAGGATGTGGATTCGCGCGTTTGCGTGCCATTGCCGTTCCTCTGTGTCCGATCGATACCCGATTCTGGCACGTGAGCCGGCCTGGTGGACCGTCGCGTATCCCTCTCGCGATCAGGGACCTGCACTTTTCTCGCGTAAACTGCACCATTCATAAAGAGCACACATCCATGTCAAACATCCACCTGATCGGCGGTGAAAAAGGCGGCGTCGGCAAGTCGCTGGTCTCGCGCCTCGTCGCGCAGTACCTGATCGACCGCGCCATTCCCTTCATCGGCTTCGATTCGGACCGCTCGCACGGTGCGCTGCTGCGCTTTTACGCCGGCTACGCCTCGCCGGTGGTCATCGAGCGCGACGACAGCCTCGACCCGGTAGCCGAGGCCGCAATGGAGAATCCGGGGCAGCGGGTTCTGGTCGACCTCGCAGCCCAGACCCAGGAACCCCTGTCGCGCTGGATCGAAGCCTGCGGACTGCTCGAGCCGGAAACAGGCCTCGGCCTGAAGCTGCGCTACTGGCACGTGATGGACTCCGGCCACGATTCGACCGACCTGCTCGGCCGACTGCTCGACCGCTTCGGCGCGAAGATGGATTACGTGGTGGTTTTGAACCAGCTTCGCAGCGAGGAGTTCGGCATCCTGGAGCGCTCCGGCGAAAAGGAACGCGCGGCCGCGCTCAACGCGCAGTTCATCACGATACGCAGACTGCCCGAGTCGATCGTCAACCGGATCGACGCGCACAGCACCAGCTTCTGGGCGGCGACCCAGAACACCAGCAAGGATTCCGGCGGCTTCGGCGTGCTCGAGCGC
>JBBQVP010000283.1:0-4407 GCA_038211455.1 Burkholderiales bacterium | reverse complement strand
TCAAGTATTTCTGGGGCACGCCGTTCCCGGTGGTGCCGCGGTGGTCCGAGCGCTATTTCGACATGCTTTCCAAGGTGAATCCCAAGCCCAAATCGATTTTCTTCGTGACGCACGACAACCCGGTCATGAAAGGCATCACCGGGGTCTGGACCAAGAAGGCCGAAGCGCAGGGCATGAAGCTGGTGGGCAACGAAACCTTCTCGCCCGACCTGAAGGATTTCACCGCGATGATCTCGAAGATCCGCGCAGCCAAGCCCGACATCGTCTACATCGCTTCCTTCGACGGTGCCTCGGTGCCGATGGTGCAGCAGATGCGCCAGCTCAAGGTCAAGGCGATGGACGTGCACCACGTCATGCTCACCGGGTCGCTGCAGCGGCAGGTGGGCAAGGACATCGAGGGCATGACCGGCGAGCTCGCCTGGTATCCCGGCATCAAGGGCGACTACAGCGACCTGGTGGAAACGGTCATGAAGAAGGCGGACGTCAGCATGTTCGACTACATCTGGACGCTCGGACGCCTTTCGTCCTACCTGGTGATGATGCAGGCGATCGAGAAGGCCGGCGCGATCGATCGCGAGAAGGTCAAGGACGCGCTTTACAAGGGCACGTTCAAGTCGCCGGCCGGGGACATCGTGTTTGACGAGCGCGGGTTCCCCAACAATGGCGCGTTCACGGTGCAGATGCAGGGCGGCAAAATCACCGTCGTATGGCCGGCGAACGTGGCCACGGGCAAGCTCGTGTGGCCGTCGCCGACATGGCAGTAAGCGGGGTCACCCACGCGGGCATCCAAACGGCGCGCGCCACAGAGTGCCCATAGAGGCCCTCGTCCAGGTCCTGATCGGGGGCATCCTCCTCGGCGGGCTGTATGCGCTGGTGGCTTTCGGGCTGTCGCTGATCTACGGTGTGGTCCGGATCCTCAATTTTTCGCACGGCACGCTGCTCGCCGTTGGCGGCGTCGCCGCCAGTATGCTGTACGCGTCGTACAAGCTGCACCCGGTGGTGCTGATGCTGGTGCTGGTACCGGCGCTGTTCGTCTTCGGTTACCTGTTCTATGTTTTCCTGTTGCAGCCGCTCGAGCGCCGCAACCATTTCGAATCCACGGTCGGCACGGTGCTGGTCACGGTCGGCGCGTTATTGATTCTCTCGGACCTGACCGCCAAGCTCGCCGGCGCGACGCAAAGAAACATCCCGCTGCGCTTCGAGGCCATCGAGATCGGCGATATCGTGATTTCGATCACCCAGATCTGGATCCTCGGCGCGATCGCGGTGCTGACGATCGCGATGCAGTTGTTCCTCAGGCGTACCTGGTTCGGCCGGGCGATCCGCGCCGTGACGCAGGATCCGGTGGGGGCGCGGATCTGCGGCGTCGACAGCAGCCGCATGAAGGCGGCGACATTCGCCTTTGGCTCGTCCATCGTCGCAGTCGCCGCGGTGCTTTACACGATGTCCTATCCGGTCGACCCATACATGGGATTCGGGCTGACAGTGAAGGCGTTCACGATCATCATTCTCGGTGGCATCGGCAACCTCGTCGGGGCGCTGCTGGCGGGCCTGTTTCTCGGCGTGGCCGAGGGACTCACCGGATTTTTCTGGAAATCCGAATGGGCCCCGGCACTTTCGGTGATCCTGCTGTTGGCGATCCTGGTGGTGTTTCCCAAGGGGCTCGGCCGGTCGAAATGAATGGCGTCGGATGGAAACTTGCGCTCTTCGCCGCCGCTGGCGGCATTCCGCTTGCGCAGAATGCCTATTACACGACCTTTGCCTTCACGATCCTGATCGCATTCGTGCTCGCGCAGAGTTGGGACTGGGTGGCCGGCGAGATGGGCTATATAAACCTCGGCCACTACGGGTTTTACGGCGTGGGCGCCTACGCATTCGCAATCGCGCTGGTTGCGAAGTACCCACCAGGCGTGGCAATCCTGTTTGCGTCGCTCGCCACCGCGCTCGCCGCGGCGCTGCTTTCGTTTCCGTTGTTTCGTCTGAAGGGCGATTATTTTGCGTTCGGCACGCTGGCGCTGCTGCCGCTGGCCGAGGTACTGGCGCTGAACCTGGTGCCGATCACCAATGGCTCGGACGGGATCGTGCTGCCGCCGGAAAACGTGCTGACCCGCGCGTACTTCATCGCGCTGGCAGTGTGCGTAGTCGCGATAGTCGTCAGCGTGCGCCTTGCGCGTAATCGCTTCGGCTATGCGCTGAAAAGTATCCGCAACGACGAGGAGGTCGCCGAGGTCATGGGCGTGCGCATTTTTCCGGCCAAGCTCGGTGTGACCGTCCTTGCCGCCGCGTTCGCCGGTGTCGCAGGCGCGATTCAGGCCTGGCAAATGAGCTTTATCGACCCGGGCACCGTGTTCGGCCTCAACGTCGCGTTGGTGCCGGTGGCTATGGCCCTGCTGGGCGGCTCCGGCCTGCTGTGGGGGCCCCTCATCGGCGTGCTGCTGTTAGCCACGATGCAACAGTGGCTGCTGGTCAATGTCAAAGGCTTCCAGGCGACCATCTACGGCGCGGTGATCCTGCTGATCGGCCGCTTCATGCCCGGCGGACTGCTGCGTGCCGGCTGGGTGCGCGAACGGGGCTGGCTGCGCGGCCTCACGCAGGAGCACCACGAGCGGATCACCGGCGCGCAAGCCGAGCAGACCCGACCGGCATCGGGTTTGCGCGAGCTTCCGCTGGGCAAGCGAAACGTCGAACGTACCCGCGCGCTGCTCGAATGTCGCGACCTGACGATGGCGTTCGGCGGCAACGTCGCGATCGACAGGGTGAACCTGAAATTCATGGCGGGCGAGATCGTCGGGCTGGTCGGCGCCAACGGGTCGGGCAAGACGACGCTGTTTAATTGCATCTCCAAGGTCTATGAGCCGAGCGGCGGGGACATCGTCCTCGACGGCGTTGCGCTCGCAGGGCTGCGCCGCGACCAGGTTTCGCACATGGGTGTCGGGCGCACGTACCAGATTCCGCGACCCTTCGGCGATCTCACCGTGCAGGAGAACATCGCCGTGCCGCTGATGTTCGGGGCCGAGCGCCTCGCGCCGCGCGAGGCGCTCGCGCAGGCACGCGAGTTCGTCGCCTATGCCGAGTTGGAATCGCGCCTGACCGATCGCGCCGATGCGCTGTCGCTGCAGGAGAAAAAGGCGCTCGAGTTCGCCCGGGCGCTGGCCTGCAAGCCGCGCGTCCTGCTGGTCGACGAGGTGGCTTCCGGGCTTACACCGGCCGAAATCCGCCGCTTTGTCGCGCAGATCCGCGACGTGCGCGACCGCTACGGCATCACAGTGATCTGGGTGGAGCACATCTTCTCGGCGCTTGCGCAGGTGGTCGACAGGGTGGTCGTGCTGGAGCAAGGGCTCGTGATCGCCGACGGCCCGCTCGCCGAGGTGGTCGGCGACGAACGGGTACTGCGCACTTACCTCGGCGGCGTGACGGCCGGCGCAATGTCCGGGGCGGCGCATGCTTGAACTCGCGCAGGTCGCGGTGGACCACGGCAGCCAGAGGGCATTGTGGGACGTGAGCCTCGCGGTCGGCGAGCGCGAACTGGTCGGCCTTCTCGGTGCCAACGGCGCGGGAAAATCCACCACCCTGGGCGCGATCATCGGCCTGTATCCCGTGGCGGCGGGTTCCATTCGTTATTCCGGTGACGAGATCGCCTCGCGCGCCACCTCGCGCAATGTTTCGGCCGGGATCGCGCTCGTGCCCGAGGGCCGGCGCCTCTTTCCCGGGATGCATGTCGAGGAGAACCTCGCCATGGGCGCGTACCCGGCCGCCGCGCGGCGTGGCAGTGCGCAGGCATTGGAGCGCGTCTACGAGCTTTTCCCGATCCTCGCGCAAAAGCGGCTCCAGGACGCCGGCGAGCTCTCCGGCGGCCAGCAGCAGATGGTGGCGATCGGGCGCGCGTTGATGTCGAACCCGAAGCTGCTGCTGCTCGACGAGCCGTTCATCGGCGTGGCGCCGATGCTGGTCGAAGAGATCCTGGGCGTGCTGCGCGGCATCGCGGCTGGCGGCGTGACGATGCTGCTGGTCGAGCAGAACATCCACCGCGCGCTCGATTTCGTCGAGCGCGCCTACGTGATCGAAAATGGCCGCACGGTGCTCGAGGGAAGCCGCGATGCGCTGGTCGGCAATCCGGAGTTCAACAACAAGTTCCTCGGCCTGGACTAAGGGGCCGACGAGCCCCGAGGGGCACAACTGGAGAGGTGGAATATGGCAAAGCGATTGGATGGGCGGGTGGCGATAATCACGGGCGCCGCTCAGGGCATCGGGGCGGTCTATGCGAACGCACTGGCGGCCGAGGGCGCTGCGGTCGTCGTGTCGGACGTGCTCGACGCCGGGCCGGTGGCCATGGCGATCAAGGAAGCCGGCGGGCGCGCGCTTGCGCTCAAGAACGACGTGACCGACCCCATATCGGTGCAGGCGATG
>JBBQVP010000282.1:0-4444 GCA_038211455.1 Burkholderiales bacterium | reverse complement strand
GGTTCAACAACGCGAGCAATGCGTGGCCCTTGATTATTGATACCACGGGTAGTGTGTTTGTTGGCGGTACGGCATTGGGAACCTTGGGAAACCCGGTTAACTTTGTGCAGACCCCCTCTTTACTGAGCACGCACTTCCTCGGTAGCACGCAAGTCCTTGACCCGATGTTCGCTATCGGTCCTGTCGGTGTGCTTCCGGCGACGGATCTCCAGGCACTCTCATCGGTGACATATAACGGCTCGGCTTTGTCCATAAGCCAAGCGCAACAACTGGTGAATATTACGGTATCGAGCGTTACCACCGCGATTGGCGCGGCGATCGCCGCAGCTGCCAGGGCCGGTTTTGATACTGACAGCGTGGCGAGGCAGATCGACTACGGGTTCGCGGGATACATTGGTGTCAGCCCGGCATTCGAGCACCGCATCGGTGGGGTGGGCATCTCGGTGCCGGCTTGCTTTGGCGATGACGAAGGAGACGCAGACTGCAAGGCCCAATAAGCGGTGCGGAAGGGAAACTGGATCTTAGTTTCGCAGTGTTTCGCAGGGCCCGGGGCCTCGGTGCTCTTGGGCTGCCTCAAGGGGAGGGCGCCGCAGGCGCCCTCTTTTTGATTTTGGAGAGAACGGCCCGGAGTAGCGGGAAGCGCGTAACTTGGCCATAATTGCAGAATGAGCGAACTTGCCCAAGCTACGGTGCTGTTTGTGGACGTGAGTGGAAGCACTCGCCTTTACGAAAGCGCCGGCGACGCGGTCGCGCACGCCGCGATCGACAAGTGCATCACCATTTTCAAGGACAAGACGGCGGTCGTGGGCGGCCGTGTCATCAAGACCATCGGAGACGAGGTCATGTCGACCTTTCCCGACGCGAGCTCGGCCGCCGGCGCGGCGATCGAGATGCAGAACGCGATTGACGAGCTGCCGCCTGTAGCAAACACCAAGATCGGGGTGCGGATCGGCTTTCACTTCGGCCCCATGGTCGAGCGCGACAACGACGTGTTCGGCGACTCGGTCAACCTGGCCGCGCGGCTGGCCGGCCTGGCCTCCAAGGGCCAGATCATGACGTCGCGCGAGACGGTTGAGATGATGTCGCCCCTGATGCGCTCTTCATCCCGCCGGCTCTACTCGATCGAGGTCAAGGGAAAGGCGACCCCGGTGGACCTCTACGAGATCCTGTGGCAGCAGAGTGAGGATCAGACCACCCTGGCCACCAACCGCTCGATGGTCAAGCAAAAGCTGACGATTCTGCGCATCAAGTACCTCGAACAGGAGATCCTGCTCGAGGGCGGAAGGACGGCCCTCTCCCTGGGGCGCGACAAGGCAGGCGATGTGGTCATCATTGACCGCATGGCGTCCCGCCAGCACGGCAAGATCGAGCGCCGGCTGGACAAGTTTGTCCTCGCTGACCACAGCGCCAACGGAACCTACGTCACGGTCGAAGGCGAGAACGAGGTTGTCCTGCGCCGCGCTGAATTTGCGCTCAGGGGGCATGGCTGGATCTCGTTCGGCCAGCCACGCGCAACCGCGACGGAAACCGTCGAATTCTATTGCGAATGAGGCGGCTCTTCCTGATAGGGGCTTTGCGCCGACTGGGGCGGTTCGGTCTCCTTCCCGTCGCCTGCGTTGCCTTGTTCGGCCTAGCTGGCGCGGCCTACGCCCAGAAACCCGCAACCCAGGCCCCGGTCACCCACGAGGTTCGCCCAGGGGACAGCCTGTTCAAAATCGCCCGTCAGGTCCTGCGACCGGGAGTGAACATCTGGCAGATGGTCCTGGCGATCTATCGCGCCAATCCGGACGCTTTTGTCGGGGGAAACATCAACCATCTGCCTGTCGGTCGTGTTCTTACCATTCCGACCCCCGAGGCTGCGACCGCCGTCGACGCGCTGCAGGCCGGACGCGAAGTTCAGGCACTCAGCAGTGCCAGACCGATTGCTCCCGCGCCGTCCGCAGCCCCGTCGGCGCCCGCCACACGGCCAAAACCGGCTGCCATCCCGGAGAAGCCGCACAGGCCCGCCATGGCGCCGACGTTGTCCACTACACAGGCGCAAGCCCAGTATCAGCAGGGACTCCTCCTCGAGCGGCAGGGCAACCTCAGCGGTGCTTTTGAGGCCTATATGGCGGCGGGGCAGTCCGGCAACGGCCAGGCCCAAAAAAAGCTCGGTGACTTCTACAACATGGGTAACGCGGCCGTCCAGCGGGACTACGAGACGGCACTCAAGTGGTACCAGAAGGCGCGCGATCAGGGAGTGGAGATTCCCAAGCCCCTGACCCCGGGCATCCGCCCTTAGTCCGGGTCCCCGGCGGGCAGCGGCCCGTCAACCCGCCGGCCCCTGCCGTCGTTGATTCACGCCATGCGCTCCCCGTTCGCACGCAAAGGCGGTGGGTTCGCCGAGCACGTGGTGCAGCGGGGAGCCGGCCGGGCCGCGTGCTTTTCCGGCGCGCCAGACTGCCTGCGTTACCTGGCTCTGCTCCGAGAGCTTGCACCGACGCTGGAATGTCGAATCCATGCCTACGCGCTGATGAGCAACCACGTCCACCTGCTGCTGACCGCATCCGGCGCGGGTACGGCCGAGGGGCTGATGCAGGCGCTGCGCGTGGAATACGTCTCAGGCTCAAGGTATGCCTCAAGGGGCGCTGACGAGGGCCGTGCCGGCATGTGCTTCGAAGAAGGTTGCGCGTCCTCACCGATCCATAGCGCGCGGCATCTGCTCGCCTGCATGCGCTACATCGAACTCAACCCCGTCAGGGCCGGGATGGTGCGGCGACCGGAGGCCTACCGCTGGTCGAGTTATGCGGCGAACGCCGCCGGGCGCGAGGACTCATTGCTCAGCCCGCATCCGCACTACCTCGCGCTCGGGCGCGACCCCGACCAGCGCCGCGCCGCCTATCGCAGATCGGTCGAGGTACTACTTCGACCGGCCCGGGTGGCCCGGCCAGACTCCGACAGATAAGTTTAACTTGTTTCCGGAAAGCCAGAGAGCCGGCGCGGGTTCCCGGGCAACGGTGTTGTGCGATTTAACAACAACCTTCGACAACAATCGCCCTACAGGACGATCTCCCGCGCCGCGCCGCGGACGTCCATTTCAAAGTCCAGGTCGACCACTGGTGGGCGCGTGTAGTTCCAGACCACACCCCCTGCCGCGGCGCCGCGCGCGGCGAGGATTTCGCCGACCAGATGGCCGACGTTGTGCACCGTGTAGATCTCGGTGGTGACGGCATCCTTCCAGCCGAAGCCGAGCAGCTTCATGCGCCGCTCCATCTCGGCAGTCACGAACAGGACCTTTTCACGCAGCCCTTCGGGCGAGGTGTCGCCCAGGCGCACGATACGGTCGCGGTAACTGGGGCCATCCTCCTTCGCGTCGCCGCCGCCCGCGAGGACGAAGGTCCCGCGCTTCGCGTTCGGCGCGGGCACCGTGTACGAGAACGCAAAGAGCGAAGGCCCGGCGGGCTTGTCGTACATCGGGCAGACGTTGGTCCGCGCCACCGGGTTCATCAGCGGGTCGCCCTCCTTGTAGATGCCCCAGCGCGCAAGCGTGGTCACGTAGATCTTGTTGAAGTCGTAGAAACCCTGATCGGTGAACGGTGCCGGCGAGCGCAGCTCGCACTGTGCAAATGCCGTGGACGGGCGCCCGAGCGCCTTGAGGTGGGCTTCAACCGCCGCGAAACCCTCCGCCAGCGGCAGCGGCTTCAGGAAGCGCGCACGCTCCATCTCGAAACCGGGTTCGGCCGCGACGCCGCCCGAATACTGGAACACTGCCTTGACATAGCGATAGCCGCCGGGGGCGAATACTGGGACATCGGACATGGTGTGATTCCTCCGCTGGTTGTTTTGGGGACGGTTTGTTCGGGGACTGTCGATTGGTGTTCAGAGTGATCCGAGGTAGGCCTCGCGGATTGCGGGGTCACTGGCGAGTGCACCAGACTCGCCTGAGCGCGTGATCCGGCCGGTATCCATCACGAACCCATGCTGCGCGAGTTCCAGGGCAGTTGCAACGTCCTGTTCGACAACGAGCAGTGAAAGCCCGTCCTGGTTGAGCGCGCGCAGCGTGTCGCACAACTGGTCGACCACCGCTGGCGCGAGTCCCAGGGAAAGCTCGTCGATCATCAGGAGCCGGGGGGCGCCCATCAAGCCCCGGGCAATGGCGCACATCTGCTGCTCGCCTCCCGACAGGGTGCCGGCGTCCTGATTGTGGCGCTCGCTTAGAATCGGAAACATCGCGAACATCCGCGCAAGGTCACCCGCGATCGCCACCGCGCCGTCCGTGCGCAGGTAGGCCCCCATCAAGAGGTTGTCGCGGATGCTCATTGCCGAAAACAGGCGCCGGCCTTCCGGCACATGTGCAATCCCGGCCGCAAGGATCACATCCGGTTCGGCGCCGGCAAGCGGGACCCCGTCGAAGACGATCGAACCCGCTGTTGGTTGCACCAGCCCTGACACGGTGCGCATCAGG